>NZ_JBSICC010000002.1:0-382722 GCF_058245955.1 Providencia sp. UF-224
ACCGAAGGTGTTTTAGAGAGATGAGTTGATTCAATGAAAGAGTGAGAAGCCGAAAGGTGAAGGACACACAGCTTGTTTAAGATTGATGTTCTGGTTTAGTACACAAAAGTGAGCTGAACGGGAACGAAACCGAATTTGTCTGGCGGCAATAGCGCGGTGGTCCCACCTGACCCCATGCCGAACTCAGCAGTGAAACGCCGTAGCGCCGATGGTAGTGTGGGGTCTCCCCATGTGAGAGTAGGGAACTGCCAGACATTAAATTAGTGAGAAAGCCACCCAATGGGTGGCTTTTTTGCGTTTGGGGAAACGGGAAATGGCGCAATTTACGGTGGTGTGAGCCACGTGGTGTGCTTCGCTTTGTTTACTCTGCCCGTTCCTTTTTATAGTTGAAAGAGGAAGCGGCTCAAAAGCCATAGGTTAATCAATGATCCACCTAGCAACTAACTTATCTGTTTATGGCACTGTAGTTGCGTAAGTGAGGCTGGTAAAGATTAGCGGGTATTCTTGTTGTGGGTGCTGTCTTTTTAGCGTAGGTAAGGCCTGAAGATGAAGCGATAAAGCTCTTTGTCAGTTAATCATAAGCCAATCAGTGGTTTACTTAGTAACTAACTTATCTGTTTATGGTACTGTAGTTGCGTAAGTGAGGCTGATAAAGGTTAGCGGGCAATCTTGTTGTGGGGGGGGTAGCATTGGTAATGCTTAAAGATGAAGAGATTAGTTAATCATAAGGCAATTAGTAGTTCACTTAGTAATTACCGGGGTTATCACGGTTTCATCATGTTAGCTTCCTTTATTCTCCCTTTTCACATCGAAAATCGTCTTCTGTATTTATGCCACTTCTTGTTATTGTTAATCAATAATCCACTCAACAACTAACTTATCGGTTTATGGCACTTTTATAATTTAAACGTACTTGATAATAAAGAGTGGTACTTAGCTTGGTTTGTTTTTTCGTTAAGTCTTGCGGTAGGAGAATGGGAAATTCTAGTTAATCAATGGATTGCTATAAAATTAACTTGTATTATCACACTCCTCATCTTGCTTGAATTTTTATATGCTATCACCTGTTGTTGTATTAATTATAGCTACATATAAGCACCATTGGCCTATGTTATGGTGGTCGTGAAAAATAAAATTAAATAATTAGAAGTTTAGCTGTTAGTTACTCACTATATTTATTGAGGGTTTTTAAATTCAATAAAATTATTTCATTATAATTATTGTTCTCTCCTAATTAATAATGACTGTTAGTTAAAGTTTAAAGATGAAAAAATTTGGTGTTTAATATAAATAAATGAGAAAGACGGTTTTTTATTATCACTTTATTTATTTTTAAAGGGGGAGGTATGGTTTTATTAAATGGAAAAAATATGAGCTTTCATGATGTGGAACTAATTATGAATGGTGAAGATATTGCTGTGAGTTGTGCAGTAATGGAGAAATTAGAGAAAAGCCATAAAATATTAATATCAGAAGCGGAAAAGGGCGCAAAAATATATGGTTTAACCGTAGGAGTTGGCTTAAATAAAGACATGGAATATATAAAATTAAATGGAGGTTTTACTAAGGAATTAATTGAAAAATCAACGATTTTTAACAAAAAACTAATACGTGCACATTCTGTAGGTATAGGTAAGTCTATAGATAGCGGTTTAGCTAGGGCAGTCATGGGAATTCATATTAACATGTTGCTGAATGGCTATAGTGGAGTTCAACCTAGAGTAGTGAATACTTACGTTGAATTGCTTAACAAAAATATCATTCCTTTTATACCAAGTATTGGTTCTATTGATGAAGGCGATATTACAATACTGAGCCATATAGGGCTTGCAATGCTAGGAGAAGGTGAGGTCATTTATCAAGGTAAAACAATGCCGTCTTTAAAGGCACTTCAATTTGCTGGTATTGCACCCATAGAGCCTTGGGCAAAAGATTCACTCTCTTTATTATGTTCAAATGCTTATTCTGTTGCTATAGCAGTAGTTGCGTTATTAAAAATAGCGCATTACATAAAGATAAGTGAATTACTATATTGTTTAAATCTTCAAGCCTTAAATGGTAATATCTCACCTTTAAATCAACAGGTTTTGAATGCTTCAGCTTACCCTGAGGTAATTGCTATGGGCGCAAAGCTTAGAGGTTTATTAGCAGGCTCTACATTGGAGTCTTATGACGATGAACGACATTTACAAGATCCATTAAGTTATCGTTGCGGGGTATTTCGACTTGCGGAGTTACACTTAAGTTATGAACAAGCGAAAGCACAGCTTCTCATTCAAGTAAATGGATCAAATGATAATCCATGTGTGCTTACTGAGAGTGTGCATAATAATTTGGCTGAGAATTATCGTTATAAGGTGGTGCTTCCCAGTGGGAACTTTGAAACATTACCTTGGGTCTTAGCTATCGAAAAATTAAGTTTGGCAGTTGCTCATCATGCTTTAGCAAGCATGCAGCAGATAGTAAAACTCAATGACCCTTATTTTACACAACTAACTCGATTTTTAGGTAATGCGACTGCATTTCATGCACTCGGTGCTATTGAAAAACCTGCAGTTGCTTTAGCAATGAGAATTAAAAATCTAGCAATGCCTGTTTCATTAGATTATTTTCCTGTCGCAGGAGGTGTTGAAGATACCGCTACGAATGCGCAACTCGTTGCTGAAAAATTACAAAGCCAATTAATATATGGGTATGAGTTAATTTCGATAGTATTTTTATGTGTTGTGCAAGCAATTAATTTAAGAAAAGAAAAGGAGCCCTCTTATCTATTATCTTCAAAAACAGAAGATATTTATCGTGGGATATGTGAATATATTGATTTAAATGGCGAAGATAAGTCACTTTCGAAAGAATTAAAATTGATAAATGACTATATTTTGAATTATAAAATATAATCATCGAGCTGTTATTTAATTTGTATTGAAATTTAATGATGGGTACTTATTTAGAATTTCTTTAAACCAAGGCGTAAAAATCTCCGGTTGTTGGTTAACTTCATCAATAAGTTTAGAAATACTAACCCAACGGACGGACATGACTTCTTCTATATTGGGCGAGACTATTTTATCGTAGTGACCAATATATAGGTGGTCATATTCATGTTCAATTAATCCGCCATTTACATCTTCTCGATAGAGAAGAGAGCCTACATGGGTTAGTGGTGTAGTAAAGCCCAGTTCTTCTTGAAGTCTTCGCTCAGCTGCATCAAGTGTTTTTTCATTTGGTTTTGGATGGCTGCAACATGTATTAGCCCACTGGCCAGCAGAGTGGTATTTATGAGCAGCTCTTTGTTGAATTAAGAGCTCATTCTGTTCATTAAAAATGAAGATGGAAAATGCACGATGTAAGCGCCCGAGCTGGTGTGCGAGTAATTTAGGCATAGTACCTATAGCAACATCATTTTCATTAACTAAAATTAAATCGTCTTCCATCTTGTTATATTTCCATCATTAAAGTTATTGCAGCAGTCTATTATAATAAAAAAAATAAAATTGTAGATTTGAGCTATTTATTTAAGATACTTATTGCACCTTTACGAACTTACTTTTTTGATAAAAATGGCAGCTATATCATTATTGATACTGCCATTCCCATTATCTACTTTTGTTGTAAAACCCAAACGGCAGCTTCAACACGAGATTTTAAATTTAGCTTTTTAAGTAAGTGTTTTACATGAACTTTTACTGTGCTTTCTGCAATATCTAGCTTGCGTGCAATCATTTTATTAGAAAGACCTTGTGCAATAAGTTCTAAGATATCCGCCTCCCGTGGTGTTAGTGTTGCTATATTATTTTCATCATGGGTCGGATTATCACGTAAAGATTCGGCAAGAACGGATGTGAGGGTAGGGCTGACAACTAACTTCCCACTTGCAGCTTCTTTGAGTGCAACAATCAGTTCTTCTGGTTCCATATCTTTTAATAAATAGCCATCTGCACCACGCTTTAAAGCATTCACTAAATCATCACTATAATTTGAGACAGTAAAGAGGATAATTCGACCCGAAAGCTCTCTTTTTCTTAGCTCATCAAGTGTTTCAAAACCATTCATTCCTGGCATATTTAGATCGAGTAGGATGAGGTCAGGGTCTTGTTCTTCTGCAATTTGAATTCCAGCCTTTCCATCGCCCGCTTCACCGATAACTTGTAATGAAGGTTCTAAACTAATCAGTTGTTTGACTCCATTTCTCAGCATCGGATGATCATCAATAAGTAGAATGGTTGATTTATCATTCATTGTATTTGTATTTTCCATAGATGATTTTCTCCGGTGTATTAAGCTTCAGATAAAGGGAAAGTAACCTTAACTTCGGTTCCGCCTTGAGGTCTGGGAATAATAAGACATTCACCATTAAGGCTGAGGGCTCTTTCTCTCATAATAATTAGGCCATAGTGATTAAGTTTATCGGCATTTGATGTAATTCCACCACCATCATCGGTAACTTTAATACAAATAATGCCTGAATTTTGCGTTAAGGAGACTTCAGCCCAGCTTGCATTTGCGTGTTTTAAAATGTTACTTAGGGCTTCTCGGATTATCTGTATAATATGAATTGATTGATGTGGCGAGATACTTTTCGCAGGGATATCATAGTGCAACTTAATCGTATAGCCCATTCGTTCATTGAATTCACTAATCGTACTTTCTAGGGATGGGAGCAGCCCTGGTTCCGTTAGTTTTAACCTAAATGTGGTTAAAAGCTCTCTCAACTGACTGTAAGCCGTATTAATTTCACTGCGCATCTCAGTTAATAATTGCTGTGGTTTTTCGGGTAATGGCTCAGGCTGTAGTTGTAGGTAGCTAATTTGCATTTTTAAGCAAGATAGCGATTGGGCAATTGAGTCATGCAGCTCACGTGCAATGGCAGAGCGTTCATCCATAATTAACAACTGTTGTTGTTGTTCAATTTGGTGCTCCATCGCTAACATGCCAGATATTTGCTTTACCAGTACAGAGACTAGGTTATTTTGCTCATCAGATAAGGCTTGACCGTGCTCTATTTCACCAATAATGACGCCATAACGATGCATATTGTCTGATAATTCCCACTGTATAGTCAGCAGTTTTTGATTTTCGGATGGGCTATCTTGTCTTTCATTTAGCTGCGGTAGTTCGTCGTGTAACCCTATTGATTGGCAATTGATTTCATGAAAATAGGCTTCATTGTTATCTTCGTATAACCGTAAAGCCAGATTGTTTAATATGGTAATATTCTTCAGCTCAATAAGAACTTTTTGCAGCCTTAAGTAAAGTGGTTCAGATGAGTGAAGTATTTGATTAGACTGGTATAAATAGGAAAGCACTCGGTTTTTAGTTGTTAGATCGGCTGTTTTTTCTGCAACACGCTCTTCTAGCTGATGATAGCTTTGTGCGAGTTCTTCAGACATCTGATTTAGCGTTTCACCCAGTGCATTTAATTCATCTTGCCGGTTATTTTTGGGATAGCGCTGGCTGAAATCCTTTTGCCCAATAGCCGTCACCATGGACAGTAATTTCATCCATGGGTAGTAAATTTTTCGACGTAAGTGCCATATAGTGCCCATTAACAGCAAAAATACTAAACTAATGAAAATAAGTTGTGTCATGGCGACATAAGCTATTTTTCTTTCAGTCTTTTCATCAATATTATGAACCAACTCATCTAGTTTATTAACGAAAGATATGACTTCGTATCTTGCGTCATTTGGCGTGTTAGCATCCATTAATGCAGGGCGTAATATTTGTAGCCAAAAATTGAGAAGCTCATTAAATTGTGGTGTTAAACTTTCAACTTTAACAACTTGCGTGAGTTCAGGACTTAGCAAATCTTTTTCTAGAGCGTCAAGATAGTGTTGATTTTGTTGATTAAGAGGAACCAATGAAAGCAATCGGTAGCTTTGCATGCGTAATGAGCCAGACTTATTGATTGCGTGCGCATTACCTTGCACGCTGATGATCATACGATTGGAAATCGTCATACCAATAATACCAAGTATTGCAATCAGTAGCATGAGGCCAATGACTTGGTTTATTATCGAAAATCGACGATACAGAGTCGGCATTTTGGGGTCCTCAAAAATCCATAATGAAGCCAGCTTTAAGGTTAGGTTGGCTCTATTGTTCATAAAGACAACTTTATTAAATATACTACTTTAGTATTAACTTAAAGAGATTTACTCAGCATACAGTGCTTTCAAAAGAGAGTATAAAAACTTAAATATAATCTTATGTATTGATAGATAAGGTTAAAATTATATTTGTTTGCTGTTTTTCTTACTCTGATTACGTATTATAACGTAAATTAAAGATGAGTTTCTTTTGATTTAGATCAGACTGAATATTTTTATCCTGTAAAAAAATGGGTGCAGGATATATCGTAAATACTCAAAATTTGAAATCTTCGATATGTATTTAATTATATATCGATGATGTAAAAGACAATGAAATAATAAAAAATTGACTAAAGGTATTTTTTATTTCATCGAGTGAGCGAGTAAGAAAATAGAATAATGTGAATAAAACGCACTATTCTATTTTTGATATTAGAATTTTTTAATTTTCTTGATCAAAGCGAAGAGCATGACAAGACACATGCCTATGATGAAGCCAAAGAATAAGTTAATTATTGTTGGTAGGATAAATTGCATAGTACTACCAATGACAGGGGTTAATAGGGCAGTAAAAGATAATTCTTCAATCCAATCAGAGAAGTAGTGAATGCCATGTGTGATAATCCCGCCTCCAACCATAAACATGGCAGCAGTACCGACAACGGAAAGTGTCTTCATCAAATAGGGCGTTACATAAATAAGGCCATTACCTAGTTTTTGTAATAGCGTAGAGGTTTTCTTTTGGAGATAAAATCCTAAGTCATCAAGTTTAACAATCCCAGCAACGAGTCCATAGACGCCAATGGTCATGATAATGGCAATAAGAGACAGAACTGCAAACTGGTTAACTAATGTGGTGGTAGATACTATACCTAATGTAATCGCAATAATTTCGGCGGATAAAATAAAATCAGTGCGGATAGCGCCTTTGATTTTTTCTTTTTCAAATTCAGCCAGTTTATCTTCGGATAGGGGGTGCACTTGTACGGCTATTTTTTCATCGGAATGAAAAATATTATGGGCTATTTTTTCTGCGCCTTCAAAGCATAGGTAAGCGCCACCTAACATTAATAACGGCGTGATAGCCCAAGGAATAAATGCGCTGATCAATAAAGCCAGAGGAACTAAAATTAATTTATTGATAAATGAGCCTTTAGCAACGGACCAAACAACAGGAATTTCCCGTTCAGCGCGAACACCCGTCACTTGTTGAGCATTCAAAGCAAGGTCATCCCCTAAAACCCCAGAGGTTTTTTTTGCAGCCATTTTCGTCATCACTGCAACATCATCAAGTACAGCTGCAATATCATCCAGTAATGTTAGTAAGCTACTTCCTGCCACCGCAAACCCTCTATTAAGTTTGTTTAAGATGTTGTTAATGTTTATTAGGCTGGTTAAGTGATAATAAGTTCATTCTCACTTAATAACTTATTTAAGTTTTAAATAACGCATTTATTACTTATCTCCAGTATTATTTGATTATGAAATTTTTATGACAATGGAACCAAAGCACTTTTTTCTTTTCTAACTAGTGAATTTCTGCAAACTCTGAAAATGAGTTTCCATTTGTTGTCTTTAGCAATGTTGCCTTGGGTTAGTAATTTTAAATTGATTGGTATAGGGTTAATTCATGTCTTCTCAGCCAGTTTTGAGTATTGTTGTTGCGGTTTATAATGGTGAAAAATTTTTACCTCAATTCTTTGACAGTCTGTTAGCACAAAATTTAGAAAACTGGGAGCTCATTGTGGTTAATGATGGCTCTAAGGATAATAGCGAAGGAATTATCAAAGAGTATGAGGATAAATTCAGTCAGTTGAAAATATTGTCTCAAGAAAACCAAGGCGTATCAGTTGCACGTAATACTGGAATGGTTGAAGCAACAGGGAAGTACATTACCTTTCCTGATATTGATGATGAAATTAGTCCCAAAATGTATGGCAGGTTGTTAGAAATCGCATTAGCGGGTGACTTGGACGTTGCAACTTGTAATGGTACCTATGTTTATACGAATGGTGATGCACCAAAAGCGATTTTTCCGCCAAATAAGGTGCCTTCTACAGGGGTAATTAGTGGCCCTGAATGGCTAGAAAAAGGGCTGAGTTCCCGTAAGTTTCTACATGTAACTTGGCTGAATTTGTACCGTTTAGATATGTTACGTCAACATAACTTTTTCTTTGAGCCGAAGCTACACCACCAAGATATTCCGTGGACAACGGAAGTTTTACTGGTTGCAAAGCGCGTGCAGTTTATTAATGAGCAATACTATCGCTACCTGATCCATAACCAATCTGTTTCTCATTCATTGAGTGGTGATGAGCGGTCGGTGCGTAAGATTAATACTTATTTAAAAATTATTGATATGTTGTTAGCGATTTACCAGCGTTATCCAGAGCAAGTCAAACAAGCGCCTGCATGCATTTGGCAAGTAGGTAAAGAGGGATTAGGGGTTGTTCAAGCCTTACTTGCAATTAAATCCCCTGAAATTCGCAAAGAAATGGTGCAGCAATTTTTCGATAAAGGGTATTGGGAAATTGTGTGGAACCATGCGACAACGGTAAAATTAAAATGGCGCTTAATTAGACGCTATACGAAATTAAAAGATATCTTAAAAGCCTAATCGTTTAAATGGGTAGCTTATTCAGTCGGATAAGCTACCTTTTTATTATTTACCTAATTGCTTTAGTGCATTAATAAACATTTCCCATAATCGTTGATTATTAAGCTTCGTTGCCACTTGTGTATGGCAATCCGCGGGGGCTTGAGCACGAAAATCGGTTACTGTCATCCCAAGCGTTAATGTCCCTTGAAGTTCAATATCAACAGGGGCTTTGCACGTTTCTATCATTGATGGGTCAATAACATAGGCAACGGCACACGGGTCATGTACTGGCGCATGGTCGCTGTAGCCGTTACGTTGGCGATATCCCGCCGTGTAGTAATTCAATGATTCAACGACAAACCGGCTAATCGGTGTATTGAGTGCGGCAATTTCAGCCATGATGGCATCTGTTGGTTTTGCTTGGTGAGTTAAATCCAGTCCAACCATTGTTAATGGCCATTTTTCGTTAAAAACAATATGGGCCGCTTCTGGATCAATGGCGATATTGAATTCGGCAACAGCGGAGCGATTCCCCGTATGATACCCGCCCCCCATGAGTACGACCTCTTTTACTAACTCAACAATTTCAGGGGCTTTTCTCACTGCAAGGGCAATATTTGTTAAGCCACCGATTGGCACTAAAGTGATCGTTTTCGCGGGATGCGATTTAAGGGTATCAATAATCAAGTCAACAGCATGGCGCTTATCAAGGGGTAATGTAGGTTCTGGGAGGTGGGTACCATCTAAGCCACTAATCCCGTGTACTTCAGCGGCATTCTGAATAGCCCGAACTAAAGGGCGTGGGCAACCCGCAGCAATCGGAATATGTTTAGCGCCTGCAAACTCTAGGATAGCACGTGCATTGTGAGTGACTTTTTCTAGGGTTTGATTTCCCACAACCGTCGTGACCGCTAGCAATTCTACATTCGGATTACCTAGGGCTAATAAAATAGCCATGGCATCATCATGCCCAGGGTCACAATCCAAAATAATTTTGTGTAAAGGCATCGTATCTCCTTGTATAAAGCCATTTTTATTAATTATTAGACTAATAAATTATGAGAGAGTTTCATGTGATCCGCTTCTGGTTTGCTTATCCCACATCAAATATTTAGTAACAAAATATTAATACTTTTGGACGATACTGTGATTTGATTAACATATTAATAACAAGTGGTTTGAGCTTAGGCAAATAATGTGTTTTTTATATCCTTTTGGGCTAATGCATTTGCGAGCCAAATTTAATTCATTAATAAGTTAATAAACTTGGGGGCGAAATGGATAATTATCTTACCAAATTACCGGATGTAATTGATTCTATTGCAACTAACCAGTTTTACCCTAATTTATTATCATGGTTATCGTCCTTTATCGCTTTTGATAATGCGATAGTCTATTCCTTTGAGAAAGGAACTCCTCCTCGCTTTTTGTCCAAGGTTGAAAGGCGAAATAGCGACAGTGTGAACCGAATCTATCAACGCGGCGCTTATTTAATGGATCCGTTTTATCAAGAGATCCAAAAAGGGGGGACTTCTAAAGTTCTTACCTTGAAAGAGTTAGCGCCTAAAGGTTTTTATCATACGGATTATTAC
Organism: Providencia sp. UF-224; assembly: GCF_058245955.1. Taxonomy (NCBI): domain Bacteria; kingdom Pseudomonadati; phylum Pseudomonadota; class Gammaproteobacteria; order Enterobacterales; family Morganellaceae; genus Providencia; species Providencia sp. UF-224. Next base: position 10,284 of record NZ_JBSICC010000002.1, read on the forward strand.
CTTAATTTTTACCGTAAAACAGGTTGGTGTGATGAGGCAGGATTGCTATTGGAAATTTCTGCGGACAGGCAGTTGGGCATATTTTTCGGTAATGAAGATAGGCCATTTTTCTCTGAAAAATACACGCAAGCCCCATTAAAAGAAGCGTTTGAAATTATTTGTAGTATGGCCCGATTGCATAAAGAGGTCTCCCCCAATGCGGTATCGAGCCATTATCAAATGGCAGATAGGCAAACACGTTTCGGTTTAACGCCAAGGGAGTGTGAAGTGGTGGAGTTGATCCTTGAAGGTAAGGGATCTCCTCAAATTGCCGAGTCACTTTTCATTAGTCTTGGTACCGTCAAAAATCATCGTAAAAACATCTATCAAAAATTGAATATTAATTCACAAGCGGAATTGTTTAATTTATTAATGAATCGAATTACCCAGTGATTGTGTTAGGTGAGTGTAAATATAGCTAGAATAATAAGTAATATTAATTATGTTATTAATCATGTGATTACGGATTTTTTCATTTTTTTTTATACTCCATTCATTTTTGTTAAAAAAACGTAAAAAATATTGTTAATATCGAAATGTTTACTTAATTCATTGAATATAAATAACAAACAATAATTTATTAAAATTTTATTTTTATTTAAATATTCTACTTGGCTCACAAATGTTAACTTAATGTTTCGAATGTCCCTAAAGGGCTATGTAATTGTTAATGTAAGGTTAAGATAATCGAGGTATTGCAAGATACTAAACAGGGTATCCATTATGAATAACCAAGTAGAATCATTAACTTATTACTCGGCGACTAAAAAATACGACTTACGCTTTCCAATATTGAAAGAAGACCTTGATGTAGATGTTGTGATCATTGGGGGAGGATTTTCAGGTATCCATACCGCGCTTGAATTGTGCGAGAAAGGGATTACCAATATCGCTATTTTGGAAGGACGTTACCTCGGTTACGGTGGTTCTGGGCGCAATGGTGGTCAAGTGATGGCAGGAATTGGCCATGACATTGATGCAATCAAAAAATATGTGGGTCCTGAAGGACTAGAAACCATCTTTAAGCTCAGCAATATGGGTGCTGGAATTATGCGTGAGCGCATTGCTAAATATGATATTGATGCGGACTTTTGCCGTGGATATGCTTATTTAGGGAGCAACGCTCGCCAAGAAAAAACACTGCGTAGCTGGCTGAAAGATTTCAAATCGGTTGACCCCGATGAGGAAATTGAATTTTACAGCGGCTCTGAGCTAAAACAGATTATCGGTTCAGATGCTTATACCTGTGGTATCAAACATATGGGTGGTGGGCATGTACACTCGCTGAATCTGTTATTGGGTGAGGCGAAAGCGGTTAGCGAAATTTATGGCGCTAAAATTTTTGAAAATAGCCAAGTTTTGAATGTTGAGTATGGTAATACCATCAAAGTCAGAACCGCGATGGGCACCGTGAAAGCCCAGAAAATGCTGTGGGCATGTGACTCATTCTTAAATGGCCTTGAGCCAACGATTTACCCAAAAACCATTAACACCTATGCCTATCAGTTAATGACAGAAGAGCTGTCTGACGAGTTAATTGAGCAAATCAGCCCAATTCGCGGCGCTTATAGTGATATTCGCCCTGTGATTGATTATTACCGTGTGACCAACGAAAACCGTTTGTTATTCGGTAGTTCAACGCATTTTCTTGAGTACATTCCGTCTGATTTAAAAGCGTGGAATCGTAATTTAATGTTGAAAGTCTTCCCTTACCTAAAAGATGTCAAAATCGAATTAGCATGGGGTGGGCCAATGGCCTGTAGCGCGAATCTTTTCCCGCAAATAGGTTCGTTGCCTCAACATAAAAATGTGTTTTATGCGCAGGGTTACTCAGGTTTTGGTGTCACGCCAAGCCAAATTGTGTGCAAGGTATTGGCCGAAGGAATGGTGGAAGGTTCTCACCGTTATGACTTAATGAGTTCGATTCCTCACGCGAATATTATTGGTAAAGACAGCATGCGCAATGTGATTGTTTCACTTGCAAAAATCATGCACCAAACATCGGGTTACTGGCAGGGTCGCCGCTAATTCGTATCAGTTTAATTATTTTATTGAAATCGATTAAAGGTAAACATCATGATTAGTCCATTACTGCTGAATAAACCACTTCCAGAACTGCTGAACATTGGTAGCGTAACAAACTTAGGCTCTGTGGTAGTCGAGGGCGATCCACAAGCAAGCGTGGCTATGGTGCACGGTGAGCCAACTGATAACCTGACTTGCGGTATTTTTGCGTGCACAACAGGCAAGTTTAAGATGGTTTATCCATTTGATGAAATGGCAACAGTGCATGAAGGCTCAGTTAAATTAACCGATGTCAAAACGGGTGTGACCGTTGAATACCATAAAGGTGATACATGGTTTGCAGCGAAAGGTACTGAAGTTTTATGGGAAATTGATGCCCCACGTTTCGTTAAGCACTACCTAGCTTGTGTGAATGCTTAATTAATTTCTATTTAGTGGAGTGATTGCGATGAGTGAGTTAACCCTATTACCTGAAGTCAGCGAATTTCTGAAACGTCAACATGGGCATTTTATCAATGGGTTGCCGGTTTCTGGCAAAGGCGAGACTTTTTTTAACGTCGTCAATCCAGCCACAGAACAAATTATCGCTAAAGTCAAAGAAGGGACATTAGCGGAAGTGGATGCAGCAATGAATGCGGCACACGCGGCATTCAAAGGTGTTTGGGCAAATACCACGCCAATGGAACGGGGTAACTGCCTAAACCGCCTTGCGGATTTACTTGAGAAGCACCTTGAAGAACTCGCGCAGCTCGAAACCTTATGTTCAGGGAAGACTATCCAACTTTCACGTTTCCTTGAAGTAGGTTCAGCGGCGCAGTTTTTACGCTATTTCGCAGGTTGGGCAACAAAAATTAGCGGTGAAACGTTAAATGTGTCACTGCCATCATTTAACGGTGAAAAGTATTCTGCGTTTACGCAGCGTGAGCCTGTTGGGGTAGTTGCAGGGATCATTCCATGGAATTTCTCCATCATGATTTCTATTTGGAAATTGGCGGCTGCATTAACCTGTGGTTGTACGATTGTATTAAAGCCGAGCGAGTTTACGCCACTGACCATGTTACGCGTGGTGGAATTAGCGAAAGAAGCAGGGATCCCAGACGGTGTGATTAATATCGTCAATGGTGGTGGTCGTGAAGTGGGGCCTGCACTTATTCAACATCCATTATGTTCTAAAGTGACCTTTACGGGGTCTGTACCGACTGGGCTGGCGGTAGGGCGCACAGCGATGGAAGGAAAATTAACCCGTGTGACCTTAGAGCTGGGGGGTAAAAACGGTGCGGCATTCTTGGCCGATTTACCTGTCGAAAAAATCGTTAATGGCATTATCGAAGCGGGTTACCTAAACCAAGGGCAAATCTGTGCGGCGGCAGAGCGTTTTTACATTCCATCCAAATTAATGGATGAGGTGTTGGCTGAGCTTAAAACCCGTTTATCTGCGATAAAAATTGGTTCTCCATTAGACGAAACAACGGAAATGGGCCCGCTTGCCAACAAAGCCCACTATGAAAAAATTCTCAGCTTGTTTGAGAAAGCACGCCAAGATGGCAGCGAAATTATTTATGGTGGTCAGCCTATTGCAGGAGCAGGGTATTTTGTTCCACCTACAATCATCCGAGCGAATAGCCCAGAAGATGCGTTGATGAAGGAAGAAACCTTTGGTCCTGTCGGCACCTTCTTAAGTTACGATGATGAAGAACAACTTATTGAGATGATGAATAGCACGCCATTCGGTTTAGCAGCTAGCGTGTGGACAAATGACCTCAGCAAGGCGATGCGAATGATTTCACGTATTGAAGCGGGCACAGTCTGGGTGAATATGCATACCTTCCTTGACCCTGCGGTACCATTTGGTGGTATTAAATCTTCAGGTATTGGCCGCGAGTTTGGCAGTGCCTTTATTGAGTATTACACCGAATTAAAATCTGTCATGGTGCGTTATTAGTGGTTAATCTTGAGTATTGTTCAACTGCTTCCCGGCCATCGTGCCGGGTTTTTTTATGCTTTTAGTCGTCTTGACATGAAAATTATGGCTATGATAGCAATCTATTATCGTTGAGCTAGGTCATGATATGAAAACAGTATTGATCACCGGCGGAAGCCGAGGTATTGGTCGTGCAACTGCAATACAGCTTGCACAGCTTGGTATGCGAGTACTCATTAACTATAAAAGTGATCATCAGGCGGCAAAAGAGGTGATCGCACAGATTCAGGCATTTGGTGGCCTTGCGTATGCATTAGCGTGTGACATAAGTAGTGAAAGTGAGGTTGTTAAGTTGTTCGAGACCATTAAGCAGCAACATGGTGACTTGCACTACTTAGTCAACAATGCGGGTATTTTATTTCAGCAATGCAAAACAGAGGCGTTAACAGCACAGCGAATTAATACGGTTCTGGCCACAAATGTCACTGGGTTATTGATCTGCTGCCGTGAGTTTATCCAACTGGCCCGCCATTTTAACCACTTTGATAAAAAAGCGATTGTGAATGTTTCGTCAGCGGCAGCACGTTTAGGTGCGCCTGGAGAATATATCGATTATGCTGCGTCAAAAGGCGCAGTAGACTCCATTACTAAGGGACTATCATTAGAGTTAGCTGAGTTAGGGATACGCGTAAATGGCGTTCGTCCCGGCTATATTTATACACAAATGCACCAAGATGGCGGTGAGGCGGGGCGGGTTGATCGGGTTGCGGCACAGTTACCACTGAAAAGAGGCGGCGAGCCTGAAGAGATTGCTGAAATTATTTCATGGCTGCTGAGTGATGCCTCATCCTATGTGACGGGCTCGATTATTGATGCGGCGGGTGGCCGCTAGTTAATTAAAACTTTTCCTGGCGAATAATAAACCCTGACGATACAAGTTCAGTTCGGTTAGTAACATTGGCTTTGGTGAATATATTACGCAGATGAGTTTTGACTGTGGATAATGACACGCCCAATAACAATGCGATGCGCTTGTTACTCGCGCCTTCACGCACTAAATGTATGATTTCCTGTTCTTTTGGTGTGTAGGACACCAACGAATCTGGCAGGATATCAAACGTCATCAACTCAGCGACAGGTAAAATAGCGTTTAACCGCATAATCTCGTGTTGAGAAAATGGGCTATCCCGCAATACCGAAATCCCCGCAATAATTTTATTTTTCCGGCGAATAAAAATCTCAGCCATATCGGTTAGGTTATTTGGCTGCATAAAATCATGAAAGAAAGCCTGATTTTGCTGGCGGACTTCAGGATCCATTCTCACCAATCGTAGATCATCCCCACGAAATTTATCGGGGTGGAGTGGATCGAGCTGGTGAAAATAAGCCAGATAATCACGATGCATTTGAGCGGGGATCCCATGTAACACATAGTTGTCAGGCTGCCAGTGGTCGTTGACAAGGTAATATACTGACGCAGAAATCGGAATAATGTGCGCGATAGTATTTAGGCAACAATCAATTAATGTTTGCTGGTGGTCGCTAAATTGAGGTGGGCTCATTTGATTACCTTCCATAGTGAGTCAGGTAATTATCATGCGCCTTATTATTGTTAACATAAAATAAACATGTTAATAACGTGAGGTCGATAACAGTATTTAAAACTGATAAAAAGTGGCTTGGTCTTGATTTATTAGGATTTGGTATCTTTTGTCAAATTATTATTAATATATTAATGACTGAAATGATTGTTATATATTGATATTCAAGCGTATATTTTTATTTCTACTGATTTTCTTGGTACTTTTCGGATAGTTACAAGAATCCCCCCTCCCTCTGGGTATCGTTCTTTAGGACGATGGTGGCTGGTTTGTGCTTCTTTCTATAGTGGCAATGTAGTCACGCTATTTTTACAAAAAATTCACATTTTTGACTGCATTGAGAGCAAGAGGGAAACAAAATGAATCTATCCTCAAAATTGTCGTCACACCTCGAAAAGGGGAAAGTTGGTTTCCCAACGACGCTGGCGAGTTCTGCGGGCTTAATTATGGCGAGCCCTGTTATTTTAACGGTCACCAGTGGATTTGGTATTGGTGGCGATACCTTTGCGTTAGCGGTGCTGCTGAGCTTTATTATGATGCAGGCGCAGCTGACTACCTTTTCTGAGGCCGCGGCGATCCTACCCACCTCTGGCTCAGTGTATGACTATATTTCTTGTGGAATGGGGCGCTTTTGGGCTATTACAGGCGCGCTGTCCGCCTATTTGATTGTGCACGTTTTTGCGGGAACCGCAGAAACCATTCTGTCGGGGATTATGGCGCTAGTAAACTTTGAGCACCTGAATACCGTATTGGAAACCAGTAATTCATCGTGGATGGTTGGCGTGGGCTTAGTTGTCACTTTCGGTATCTTAAATGCTTTCGGTATTGAAGCGTTTGGTAAGGTTGAAGTGGTGCTGACTTTCGCCATGTGGTCTACATTAGTGATCTTTAGTATTACGGGTTTAATGCTACCGTTTAATGTACCGATGGAAGGGTGGTTTGGTGCGGAGCTAAATATCTCCGATCCGACACTGGTTTTAAGCTTTGTCGGTATGGCGATGTTTATGTTTGTGGGCTGTGAATTGGTGACGCCAATGGCGCCAGAAATTAAAAACTCGGCCAAAGTGATCCCCCGTGCCATGACAACCGGTTTATTCTGCGTAGCCTTATGCATGGTGCTGTTTGGGGCTGCGTTAGCCAACCAAGTTGAAAACGTCGTCGTTGACCCACAAACGGGTACGCGTTTACTGGAAACACCGATGGCAATCCCTGCGTTTGCTGAGCGTGTCATGGGCGAATTTGGTAAATACTGGATTGGTGTTGCGCTGTTATTAGCAGGTGGGGCAACCATTAATACACTGATGGCCGCTGTACCGCGTATTTTATATGGCATGGCACTGGATGGGGCATTGCCGCGCATCTTCACATATTTGCATCCACGTTTTAAAACACCCGTATTCGGCATTCTAGTGGCCGTGATGATCCCATGCTTGCATGCATTTGCTATCCAAGGCGACCTTGACCGTATTATTCCATTAGTACTCGCAGCGGTGTGTTCTTGGGGTACGGCCTATTTATTAGTCACTATTTCCGTGGTGTTATTACGTATTCGTCGCCCTGATTTACACCGCGCTTACCGTTCACCGTTCTTCCCAATTCCGCAAATTATTTCCAGTGTGGGGATTATTTTAGCGATAGTGTATATCACCCCGCCGGGTATGAATAAGTCGGATGTGTATATTCCGTTTGCCATAATGTTAGGTTTAACATCAGGTTACGCACTAATTTGGACGGTGTTTGTCCAGAGGGTCAATCCGTTCAAACCCGTTGATGTTGAAGTTGTTCTGTCTAATTCATTTAGAGATGAAGAGCATGAGGAGGTACAACTTGAGCCATTACGTCACCTCGCCTAAACCTTCGCTATTACAGCGTCTAGGTGGCTTAACGAAAAAACGGTTACCAACAGGTTACCAAGCTGGATTAACGCTAAATCGCATTGAGCGGGACATGGCGCCTTATCCTTGTGAATGGGGTGCACCGGGAGTGCTTCTTATCCAACCGCAACCCTCGTTGACTATCGACGTCACTGAGCGCGTTAGGAAATTATTTCTCGCGTTTATTGTATACAGTCGTTTTGCAGTGTCAGGTTTTTGTGATGAAAATTTACATGCAAAAATTGTTGTGAAAACACGCGGGAGCGTGAGGAAAAAACACATTCATTTTGTGTCGAAGCAACCTGATGGGCAAAAAGTGATTGATTGGCTCAATGCCTACCCAATTATTAGAGAAACACTGGAAGAATTAGATTTTAATTCATGCCAAATAACCTTTAATCAGGGTCACTGGCGTTGTGAAATTGAACCTTTTACTGCATCGGAACTGGTCAGCCGCGTTCCAGCCACAAGGCGTTATTTGAAAATATCCCAAAAACAACGGCACCGGTTACTCAGTACTCTTCAGTTGATTAACCAACTGATGGAAAAACATACCGCGACCCATTGAGTTTAAAAAGGTTTTTTGATAGTAATAATTATTATCAGTTGACTCCTTGGAATTAGATGTGAAATCTTTGCCGCTTTTAGGTTGTATCCTGTTCTCTTGTGCAGCGATGGCCTCGCAATCGGACTGCATTCGTTTAGGTGAGCTTTCTTCTGTAGAAGGCGTACATGATAGCGAAGGCCATAGCTGCGTTTATTTTGAGGCTTCGCAGCAAGATTTTATTAAGCAGCGCGGTGAGGGGGTCTCTCAAGTTGTTTTGTTGAATGCTGACAAGCAGCCTGTCCGTGTCTTACAGCCATATGGTTCTGACAAAGAACCCCATTCAGCGGATTATATCGTTCCAAAAAATGGGGTGTATTACCTTGATTTACAAGGCTCTCCGGGGCGGCCATGGCAGCTCCAGTTTAATGTGAGCGATTATCTGCCTTTAGCGATTAAAAAAGATAACGAGCCTATAAGCCCTAAGCTGCAAAGCCTGCTCGATGCACATTATCAACATGGCGATACCAAGGCGTTTTGGCAGGCGGTTGCCGCACAAGGAACGCCGCTGATTGAAGACCTCATCGGTCGGCAAAAACGGGTCACATTTTTATGGCGCGGTGCAAAATCCAATGCGTATATTCTTGGGGCACCTTCAGGCAACCATGAAAGGATGGCACAAATAGAAGGAACCGATATTTGGTATCGTTCTTTTATCATTCCAGCCGATACTTTAACCCAATATAAAATTGCCCCTGATATCCCAACGGTGCCAGAAGGCGGGTTTGCCCAGCGTAAAGCCATTTTAGTCACCGCACAGGCTGACCCTTATAATCCGCAAAGTATTCCTTCTGCCTCAACGGATAAATATAACCGTTTTTCCTTGCTATCATTGACTCCCAATATTCGTCAGTGCCAATTTCCTGCCATTGAAAAAAATCAAATTAAAGGGCAGTTAGAGACCTTTACCTTATCTAGCAAAATATTAAATAACGAGCGGCAAATTACCGTGTACCGCCCAAATGTGCCGATGAAACAACCTGCTTTATTGGTGCTTTTAGATGGGCAAATTTACCTTCATACCTACCAAATGGCGAAATTCTTTGATAGCTGGATGAATAAGGGGGATTTGCCGCCAATGAATATCGTATTTGTCGATAGCATTAGCGCTGATAAGCGGGGTGAGGAGCTGCCCCCTAATGCGCTTTTCCCGCAATTGCTGGCGGAGGAATTAATGCCACAATTGGCGAAAAAAGGCATTGGTGCCAAAGCGGAACATACCATTATTGCAGGCTCAAGTTTTGGTGGACTAGGGGCGACATGGAATGCGTTACAACACCCTGAAATATTTGGCAATGTTCTGAGTATGTCTGGGTCTTATTGGTGGGCACCCAAAGGGCAAGACCCTGAATGGTTAATCAGTGAAATAGAAACAATGCCACCGCAGCCTATTCGTTTTTTCCTTGAAGCAGGGTTATTTGAGCAACGGGGAAGTTGGGGCGGGATCATTCAAAACCATTATCAGTTACTGGAAGTATTGAAACATAAAGGCTATTTCGTTGATGCCATCGAATTACCCAGTGGGCACGATTATGTTTCTTGGTGTGAAACATTATATGAAGGCTCTAAACAGCTCACTTCTCAGTGGTAATCGCGCATTAATTTCAATAGAAAAGCAGCGGATAATGCGCTGCTTTTTTCACATTTATGACAATCGTCTTCATTTCGCCACAAAAGCGTCATTCAACTGTCATCTAGCTACTTTAGCATGCCTGTCATTATTTGAAGCATACTTCCTCTTTTTTCATTATTGATTGGCAAGGAAAACAGTTATGACTGGTAATTTTATGAAATCCCTTTTAGCTGTCACAGTCAGCACATTAATGTTAGGTAGCACCCTTCCGGCTTATGCGGTGGATAAAAATGATGCGGTTTCAGAAAACCGCGCAGCGCAAGGTGATATCACTAAATTTGGTGGTGCACGCCGCTTAGCGACCGAGCAAACGGATATCATGAAAGCCGCACTGCATAATGGCAAAGCGAAAAACGTGATTTTATTTATTGGTGATGGGATGGGCGATTCTGAAATCACCGTTGCACGTAACTACGCTGAAGGGGCTTCTGGCTTCTTTAAAGGTATCGATGCATTGCCAATTACAGGCCAATATACGCATTATGCGTTAGATAAAAAGACGCAAAAACCTGATTACGTCACAGATTCAGCGGCATCCGCAACGGCATGGTCTTCTGGTGTGAAAACCTATAACGGCGCGTTAGGGATTGATGTGTTCGGTAAAGACCACGAAACCTTAATTGAAATTGCTAAACGTAACGGTAAAGCGACAGGTAACGTGACGACCTCTGAAATTCAAGATGCAACGCCAGCGGCACAATTCTCCCACGTGACTGCACGTAAATGTTACGGCCCAGAGGAAACCTCAGAAAAATGTGGAACCAATGCCCTTGAAAATGGCGGTCGTGGTTCAATTTCTGAACAGTTACTGGTGACCCGCGCAGATGTTACATTAGGCGGTGGTGCGAAGAGCTTCAAACAAGAAGCGAAAGCGGGTGACTACAAAGGTAAAACGCTTGAACAACAAGCTGTTGAACGTGGTTACACCATCGTACGTGATGCACAGTCGCTGAACGATGTGAAAGTGGCGAACCAAGACAAACCTGTGCTTGGATTATTCCACGATGGCAACATGACCGTCGCGTGGGAAGGCCCGAAAGCCGTGCATTATGGCAACATCAACAATGCGCCACTGGAGTGTAAACCAAATCCGAAATTAGATCCAAACGCGCCAACGTTAGCCCAAATGACACAAAAGGCCATCGATCTATTAGAAGTTAACCCAAATGGTTTCTTCTTACAGGTTGAAAGTGCGTCTATCGATAAACAGGATCACAAAGCCAACCCATGTGGCCAAATTGGTGAAACAGTTGCCCTTGACCAAGCGGTACAAGTAGGCTTAGATTTCGCGAAAAAACATGGTGATACCTTAGTTATCGTCACGGCTGACCATTCACATTCAAGTCAAATCATTCCTGAAGGTACGAAATCAACGGGTTTGACCCAAGCGTTGATTACCAAAGACGGTTCTGTGATGGTGGTGAATTACGGTAACTCTGAAGAAGATGATTCACAAGAGCATACAGGTGCTCAGCTACGTGTAGCGGCTTATGGTCCACATGCTGCGAACGTGATGGGTCTGACTGACCAAACCGATTTGTTCTTTACCATGCGTGATGCAATGGGATTGAAGCAATAAACCAACCCTGTAGTGTAAATTCTCCACAATACGGATGTTGTGGGGAATTTTTATTTTTGCGTCTCCATTTCTATTTAATTTCTCGCCTTTATTTCAACCTTGCCTTAACGACTTACTGAAATTGTTGAACTTGTTTTTTTATCCGTTATCGTGGGGCACAAATTCACCTGATAACAATAAAGCGCACTTATATTGGTGCAGATAATGAGAACAAGGTCATGAGAGAAACCCGCAAGCTACAACGAGATGAAATTCCGTCTGTTTGGTCAATTGATCGCACTGAATTAATTGAACACCTTTATTTACATCAAGAAGGCAAACTGGTGCTTTCGAGGCAGCGTTTTGATATGAAAGGTTGGCCAGAAGGCGAACCAGAGGCCTATACCCCTCATTTATTAGACAGTTATGACCAAGGGGCGATTTTTCTGGGCGTTTTTGAAGAAGGAAAAATCATTGCGGCTGCGAGCGTGGATAATATTTGGCGAGGGGAGCAAAAGAATTTACTGCAACTGTCCTTTTTGCACGTGAGCCATGCAGATCGAGGCAAGGGGCTTGCAGGGATGTTATTCCAACAATGTGTGGGCATTGCAACGCAAAAAGGGGCAAAAGGCCTGTATATCTCTGCAACACCCTCTGAAAACACGGTGCACTTTTACCAATATATGGGATGTGGCTTGATTGAAACGCCTGACCCTGAACTGTTTGCCCTTGAACCTGAAGATATTCATTTTGTTTATTGGTTTTCTTAAGTTACCTATTTTGTAAAAAGCATGTTAATTTAAAGTAGTTTCTGAATAAAAACGATTGAAATTCACTAAAAATTAGATATGATTGATAATCATTATCATTTAAGATTGTTGAGGTCACGATGCCAACTAGCATATCAAAAACCGCAGGTTTACGGCGTATAGGCGCAGGTCTATGGGGAGTTTTTGCCGTGGTATTGCTGAGCATTGCTTATGTCCTCAGCAATATGGGGTTTGATAACCTAAAAGTGGTGATGATCACCATGATGATCGCGACAGCGGGGATGTTATTTAATCGAGGTTCTCGCCGCTTGTTAATTATTCCAGCAGTGGTTTCATTGCTGTGCTTTCTGATGGCTTTTGTGTTGCAAAGGTAGCTTGATGAGCGAAAGCACTCATTGAGTTGAATGTAACCAGAGGACGTTTAAGAAGGATATGTGCAAGGTTGCTAGAGGAATAACATTCACTGACCAGTGGTGCGAAAGGGGGGACTTGAACCCCCACGTCCGAAGGACACTAACACCTGAAGCTAGCGCGTCTACCAATTCCGCCACCCTCGCAATACTGTTTCGTCAATGCTGAATTACCGTGTTTTATTTGAAAGTTAGTGGTGCGAAAGGGGGGACTTGAACCCCCACGTCCATAGGACACTAACACCTGAAGCTAGCGCGTCTACCAATTCCGCCACCCTCGCAATGCCAAATCTAACTTTTCTTACAACGATAATACGCAGCGGATTTTAGGCTAATTTTAGCGGACGTCAATATTTTTTTAATCATCAATTTTTTGTTTGATTAAAAAACGGCCAGCACATTAGGCTGACCGTTAAATTGTACGAAAATACAGCTTATCATTAGCGTTTTGTGGCTTGGTAAACCTTGAATTTACCCGTTTTTGCCAGCACTTCATGGCTGCCAAAGGCTTTATCTAATAAGTCAGGGTAAGGCAAGAACGCATTGGCAACAATACGTAAGCGGCCGCCTTTTTTCAGGAACTTAGGTGCTTGGTAAATCATGTTTTCAACGGCATTGTAACTGGTATTTAGCCCATCATGGAAAGGTGGGTTAGAGATAATCCAATCGAATTTGTCGTGAATATCGGAGTAAGCATCACTTGCAACCACTGTACCCGTGAGCTTGTTGGCCTCAAGTGTGGATGCTGCGGAATCTAATGCAGAAGCACTAACATCGCTTAATGTTAGCTTAACATCCGGGTTTTGCGTTCCAATAACAGTTGCAAGAACGCCATTACCGCAAGCGAGGTCGAGAACATCGCCCTTCATTGGTTCTGTTAATGTCGAAAGCAGTAAATCACTGCCAATATCCAGCTCATTATGGCTAAACACGCCAGGAAGTGCGTTAACTCTAACAGTATCAAGATCATAGTGACGCCACCAACGTGCAATATCAAAGGTCGTTGGTTGTTCTAATTCACCATAATACAAACCACAACGGCGGGCTGAGTCGATTTTTTGCAAGGTCGCGATGCCTTCCATGATGGATTCTGCACTTTTGACGCCACTGCGGTTTTCACCGACAACAAAAATTTGGCTACCCGCAGCAAGATGAGTGCACAGGTCGTCCAGTTGGAAGCACGCTTCTTGTTTATTTTTTTGCCAGAAGTAAATCAACGTATCGCAAGGTTGGATAAATTCAGCGGGTGTTGTGGTTGAAAATAAAACCATTTCGCCCATTAATGGCTGTAGGTTTTTCCAACGGTGGTATTGATTGGTTACGACGCGAACGCTTGCGGCTTCGAGAGTGGCAGCCAATTCATCCTGAATGTCACCAGCCAAAATGACATGACGATCCGTAAAATGCTCAAGATGGCGCTGGATAACTTCACTGGCCGGTGTCAGTAATGACATATTCTGTCAATCTCCTAAAATGATAAAAACTGCTAACACCATACCAGAAATGCGAGAAATCGCATTGCTCTGTTGGCGCTATTAATCCCCTTTGATAAGATGGGGTTGTAAAATTGCGACTGGAAAAACAAATGACACGACGTGACAGGCTTTTAGAACAAATGGGGATCACTCAATGGATGGTGAGAAATCCGGCTGTGTTACGTGGTGAACGTGGTGTCAGGATCCCAGCGTCGACTAAGCTTATTATTATTACTGATGAGAACCTTGATTTAAATAGCCAGCTGTTAAAAGATATTTTCCTCTCAATGCAAATTGCGCAGGATGACGTCGTTTGCATAAATTCTGAGCAGCTAAATTTAATCCCAACGCCAATAACAATTCCTTGTTGGGTTCTGGGGGGAGAAGTCCATCCAGAAGGTTCAAAAATGACGTACTTTTCACCTGTTTTGTCTGAACTTATGACGAGTATCAGCGCCAAACAGGCACTATGGAAACAAATTTATCAATATGATGAAAATTTCAACACTAAAGCAATCTGACCTTGCTACAGCCTTCTTAATTGAGAAGCTAAGCCATGATTTTCCATGGACTGAGCGGGTTTTTTATGGGAATCAAGGGGAAAAGTATCATAACCTAAAAATTTCTGTTAATAATCAGATTGTTGGTTATGCAATAACACAATGTGTTCTTGATGAAGCAACCTTATTTAATATCGCTATTCACCCTGATTTTCAAGGCAGGGGATATGGGCGTTTATTGTTAGAACAGTTGATTAGTGAGCTAATTAATAAAGGTATTATGACGCTTTGGCTAGAAGTTCGAGAATCAAACTCCTCTGCATTGTATTTGTATGAAAAGCTCGGGTTTCATGAGGTCACTGTACGAAAAGACTATTACCCTGCTAAGAAAGGTCGAGAAGACGCATTAGTTTTAGCGCTCACACTGTTTGGCTCCGAATAATTGCGCCTGAAAGCGAGTAAAAAACCCCAGCACATGGCAAATGTTCTGGGGTTTTTGTTATTGAGACATTATTAATTCACTTACTAATTACTTCTCTGGTTCTGGTAATACTGATTCATTAGTAATAGAAAGAGGTTCTTTTATCTGTTTTTTGGCTGCGGCCTGTGCATTCACTTCTTCATTTAGCCCTTTATAGGTGGAATAACACATGACTAGCATCATCATGGAAAGAGGGACTGCCATGGCAACTAACGCCGATTGTAAACCGGATAACCCTCCCGTCATGATGAGCACAGCAGCAATCGCAGCAATCACAACACCCCAAATGGTTTTGGTGATGTGAGACGGGTTCGGGTTACCATTTTCACTGACCATTCCCAATACAAACACCGCAGAGTTTGCAGAAGTAATAAAGAAGATCAACACCAATGCAATAGCAAGCACACTGATGAAAGTGGATGCAGGAAAATAATCTAAGAATTTAAATAGCGCTGATGTTACATCGGTTTTTACTGCGTCAGCGAGTGCGGTTTGCCCTAAATTTTGAATTAAGTGAATAGCAGAACCGCCCATCACGGCAAACCATGCAAATGCACTTAATACTGGAATAAATACTGCACCAATCATAAATTCTTTAATGGTTCGGCCTTTTGAAATACGCGCAACAAAACTCCCTACTAATGGTGCCCAAGCAATCCACCAGCCGAAGTAAAACAGTGTCCAGTTAGCAATCCAAGTGCCATCGTTATAAGGCTCGGTACGAAATGACATACTGACAAAGTTTTGCACGTAATCGCCAATACCTTGGAATAACACTTTCAAAATGGTTTGCGTTGGGCCAGAGATAAAGATAAATGCCATCAATGCTAATGCGAGGATGATATTAAGATTGGATAGATGTTTAATCGCCCCTTGTAACCCTGAAATGGTTGATGTGATGTACACAACCGTAACCAGCACAATAATGCCAATCTGAACATAAATACTAATGGGCAGTCCCCATAAGTAATTCATTCCACTGTTAACTTGAAGTGTACCAAAGCCTAATGAGGTGGCGATCCCGATAACAACGGATAAGATCACTAATACGTTGATCAATTTACCAATCGTCCCGTAGATCCTGTCGCCAATTAGTGGGTAAAACACTGAACTGAGTGAAGATGGTAGTTTTTTTCTAAATTGAAAATAACCGAGAGCAACGCCGACTAACGCATAGCACGCCCATGCCGATACACCCCAATGAAGGTAGACATATTGCATAGCCGCTTTTGCGGATTGCTCTGTTGAGCCTTGGCCAATCGGTGGGCTGATATAGTAAGAGACTGGCTCAGCAACACCCCAGAACATCAAGCTAATACCGATAGACGCACTGAATAACATGGCAATCCATGTCACCGTGCTGTATTCCGGTCGATCGCTGTCATCACCAAGACGGATATGACCGAATTTAGAAAAACCAAGGAACATACAGAAACTAAAAAAGATAAAAACAGAGCCCAGAATGAACCAGCCTAGGTTGTTATAGATAAAGCTAAGAGCAGAATGTGAAAATGCTTCCAGTTTGTCTGGAATAAACGCGCCCACACTGATGATAGCCAAACTAATGGCTAACGACACGTAGAATACAGATTTCTTATGATTCATCATACCTCTTCTCCAGTTGCTCACTTATTTTTTGTCTTTTATGAGAGTTGGCTTGCAGGGAATGCCTGTTTGTTTTTTAAGGGTACAGCTAATAATGGTTACTTTAGGTTTACAGAGAATAGCCATGCAAAGATTGTGTAGTCAACAAGTAATTAACCAAAGATTAACATTAAAATTAATTATTTTTAATTTAATCTTTTGATTTAAAATGATTAATTGTTTTTGTTTGAATTTTACACAATATTTTGTTTGATCATTTATGCGATCTTCGTTAACATCCACAAAAAAGATGTTAACTATAAGTTTACATAAGTGAGGGCAATTATGAGCAATGCAGCAAAAGTCATTTCGATTAATGATCACCTTGATATTGATAACGCATGGACAATTCCTGCACGTTATTACACGTCTAATGATGTTTTTGAATATGAAAAAGAAAAAATCTTTGCTAACTCATGGGTTTGCGTTGCACATATTAGTGAG
Source organism: Providencia sp. UF-224 (assembly GCF_058245955.1). Lineage (NCBI taxonomy): Bacteria > Pseudomonadati > Pseudomonadota > Gammaproteobacteria > Enterobacterales > Morganellaceae > Providencia > Providencia sp. UF-224. The sequence goes on from NZ_JBSICC010000002.1 coordinate 27,263, forward strand.
GTTAAAGAAAAAAATGCCTATATCACCCGTGAATTAATTGGCGAAAGCTTAGTCATTGTGCGTGGCCGTGACGATGTTCTACGGGGCTTTTATAACGTATGCCCTCACCGCGGACACCAATTAATTAGCGGTGACAGTGGTAAAGTTAAAAATGTGATTACCTGCCCTTACCATGCGTGGGCGTTCAAGCTCGATGGCCAACTAGCCCATGCGACAAACTGTGAAAACGTGAATAATTTTGAGTCTGATGCGATGTCACTGAGCAGCTTCCATGTGATTGAACATGCTGGATTTATTTATGTGAATATGACAGTGGGTGAGCCGCAGCCAATTGAAGAACAATTACCGGGTCTTGCGGAAAAAATGCAAGAAGCTTGTGCAGTGATCGGCGATTTAAAACTGGCGGCGCGTTTTGTTAGCCATACGCCAGCCAACTGGAAAACAATCGTTGATAACTATATTGAATGTTATCACTGCCCAACAAACCACGTTAGCTTCGCCAGTTCTGTGGATGTGAATGTTTACGAGCACCAACTTCTGGATAATTGGACGGTGCAAATTGGTAAAGCCAAACCGTCTGAGTCTTCTTATCAGTTTGATGAGTCAGTTTTAGACCCGCGCTTCTTTGGTTTTTGGATTTGGCCAAGCACCATGTTCAACATGCCGCCGGGTGGGGATTTCATGACCGTTATTTATGAATTCCCAGTGAACGCAGGGGAGACTTTGCAGCACTATGATATTTATTTCCTCAATGAAGAGCTGACTGAATATCAGAAAAACTTAGTGGAATGGTATCGCACTGTGTTCCGCCCAGAAGATTTACGCTTAGTTGAAAGTGTTCAAAAAGGGCTGAGATCCCGTGGCTACCGTGGCCAAGGCCGTATTATGGCGGATAGGCAACGTAGTGGGATCAGCGAGCACGGTGTGGCGCACTTCCACAAAATTGTTGCTGGCGCACACACTGAATAATTTTTAAATAATCACCAAAGGAGCCGTCACACATGCAGACAGTCACTCACCTGACGCTTTTTCGCCAGTCTTGTTATATCAACGGGCAATGGGTTGATTCAGATAAAAAAATTCCTGTGACTAACCCTGCTGACCAATCTGTGCTGGGAAATATTCCCAGCCTAACGGCAGCACAAGTGGATGAGGCAATTGAGCAGGCTCACCGTGCAATGGAAGGTTGGAAACAACTGACCGCGAAGGCTCGTTCAATCATTTTGCGCCGTTGGTTTGAGCTGATCGAGGCCAATGTCGACGATCTCGGCCTTATCATGACCCTTGAACAAGGCAAGCCGCTGCATGAAGCCAAAGGAGAAATCCGCTATGCGGCTTCTTTTATTGAATGGTTTGCGGAGGAAGGTAAGCGCGTGTATGGGGAAACCATTCCGCAAACTGTTGGCAGTAACCGTATTTCAACGATAAAACAGCCGATAGGTGTCTGTAGCGCTATCACCCCGTGGAATTTCCCAGCGGCGATGATCACGCGCAAGGCGGCTCCTGCTTTGGCGGCAGGGTGCAGCATTATTATTAAACCCGCGACAGAAACACCTTTTACTGCTCTCGCATTAGCGCAGCTGGCGGATGAAGCCGGTATTCCAGCAGGGATATTTAACGTCATCACTGGGGATTCTCGAATTTTAGGTGAAAGGCTGACAAAACATGAGCTTATCAGTAAGTTTTCATTTACGGGCTCAACACAAGTCGGCCGAGTGTTATCGGAACAATGTGCCTCAACCATCAAGAAAACGTCACTAGAGCTTGGCGGAAATGCGCCGTTTATTGTCTTCGATGATGCTGATATTGATAAAGCGGTGACCAGTGCAGTTCAAGCGAAATTCCGTAATGGTGGGCAAACCTGTGTTTGCGTCAACCGTTTCTACCTTCATGATGCCATTTTCGACGAATTTAAGACCAAGTTTGTTGCAGAAGTCGCTAAATTGAACGTTGGGAATGGGGTGGATGCTGGTACAGATATTGGGCCAATGATTACCACTCGAGCTATTGATGGCATGAATGCACTATTGCAAGACGCATTGGCAAAGGGTGCAAAGCAGCTGGTTTTGGGTAATGAAATCAAAGAGCAAGGTCATTTTTTCAATCCAAAAGTGCTGGTGGATGTTGATGATTCAATGGATATCGTACATGAAGAAATCTTTGGTCCGATTGCAACGCTGATCCGCTTTACGGATGAAAATGAAGTTATTACGCGAGCAAACAATACCATTTATGGGCTAGCGGCTTACTTTTTCTCCCGTGATGTGAACCGTGTCTATCGTGTTGCTGAAAAACTGCAAAGTGGCATGGTGGGGATCAACACAGGGTTGATTTCTAATGAAGTGGCGCCATTCGGTGGGGTTAAGCAATCGGGGCTAGGAAAAGAAGGGTCTCGATATGGCATCGAAGATTACTTAAGTATCAAATACCTGTGCTTAGATATTGGCTAAAAAGAGGGAAACGGTGATGAGCCAAGAAAAAATTGCAGTGAATGTCAGCCGAATCGAACAGGTTAGCTCAACGATTAAAATGTTTGAGTTTGTCGCCCAAGAGGGCAGTTTCTTGCCTTTTAGTGCAGGCAGTCATGTTACTGTGCATATGGGGGAGCAAACGGGGTTACAGCGTGCTTATTCTCTGATTAGCGACCCAAAACACAGTGGCAGTTACTGCATTTCAGTTTTGCGTGATGAAAACTCGAAAGGTGGATCGGCATTTATGCATGAGCAGCTGTCTGTGGGGGATTGTATCCATCTTTCACCTGCTCAGAATTTCTTTTCCCTTGAACAAGATAGCCAGTGTAAGCACTTGCTAATTGCGGGGGGGATAGGCATCACACCGTTTTTGTCTTACTTGTATGAATTAGAGCAAGGCGGCATGGACTTCGAGTTGCATTATTGCTTTCGCGATGCAAAAACCGCTGCGTTTATCGAACACTTACAAGAACGTATCGGCTCTCGTTTGCACCTTTATGATGGTAGCCAAGGTCAGAGGATGCTTGTCGAGGCGTTGATTCAGTCTCAGCACCCATCAAGCCATGTGTATGTGTGCGGCCCGCAATCATTAATTAATGAGGTGATTGAAAAAGGGAATCAACATCTTGGAGAATCACACGTCCATTTTGAAAACTTTGGCGAGGTCGCCAGTGAAGGGGATTCTTTCGAAGTTTACTTTCAGCGTTCAGGCTTTAGTTTAGACGTTGGCAAAGATATGTCTATTTTACAGGTGATTGAGGCCGATAAGCGCATTAATGTGGAATGTTTGTGCCGCAATGGGGTTTGTGGAACCTGTGAAACGGCGATCCTTGAAGGTGAGGCAGATCACCGTGACCATTACTTAGATGATGATGAAAAAGCGGAACAAAAAACCATGATGCTGTGTGTTTCCCGGGCGAAAAGCAAACGGTTAGTGCTTGATTTATAAACTGCTCACCCCACTGCAATATGTGGGGTAAATCATTAAGCTTGCTTGAGTTCAAACATCAAAAACGGTTGGTTTTCATCATTAAAATGTTGATATGCAGTGATTTGCTTATCTTGAAAAACAATTTGCCCGCGGCCTGCTTGGCACACGTCTTCTAGCCAAGTTTTGTGGTTAATGACAAGTTGGTACAATAAACGTTGCAGTTCGAGGTAGTCAATTTCAGTGGATTGGCTGTGTAAATTACTGGCGAGAATTTCTCCCGCTTTATCGGTGAAAACAACTAAATGGTTGAAGTGGGCGAGTAAAACATCAAAGTAGCATTTGGTTTTTCGCAGACTTAATTCATTATTTTTACGCTCGGTATTATCAAGGCTAATCCCAACCAATTTAGTCACTTTGCCATTAGGGCCTTTAACGCCAGTTGCGCGGGAGGTGATCCAACGGTATTCGCCTTCCCAGTTAATTTTAAAATCCATCTCATGGGCACCGCCTTCGCGAATGATCTTTGAGTAACCATTCACCAATTTTTCTTTGGATTCAGGCGCCATTAATGTCCAGAAATCTTCGTTGGTCGTGATTTTAATGCCATAAACGGCTTCGACGTTATCTGAGTAGTTTAATTCGCCAGTGAGTAAATCCCATTCCCACGTCACGATATCGGCAGACTCTTGCAGATGCACTTCGTTGATGTTGCGCATGACACCTGCATTGGTGACGGTGATTTGGTTATTGGTGTATTCGCCGTATTTTAACCAAATTTTATCGACATCCAGTAATGTAGCGAGCTTATCAAGGTTGTCTTCGTCAATCATACCGCCTTTTGTCCATTTATTGACGGCGGTTCGGGAGACACCAAGGGCTTGTGCGGCCTTAAGTTGGCTCATTTTCTTTTGTTTGAGCAGCGTTAATAAACGTTCTTTGAATGTCTCTGTTTCTGTCATCAATTGCTATCTACCTTTACTGAAGGTTTTGCCATAAATCCATTTTGCAAATGGGTTGTAAGGTACTGTTCGAGGTTTTCAATGAAAACTCTAAGGTTAGCACTTGTTCGAATACTTCTCGAATAAACGGCATAAACATCGGCGGTTTGGTACCATTCTGGGAGGACGCGCACGAGCTGTCCCGATTCTAATTCGGGTAAGACGCTCCATAATGAGCGCAATAAAATGCCCTCCCCGCTTAAACACCACTGTTTTGCGACTTCACCATTATTCACCGTGAGTTTACTGTTCGGAGTAACGGTCATATTCTCTTGGTTTTGCGCTAGTTTCCACACTGCGGGGGCTTGGTTGCGCTCTTTAATAGCAATACAAAAATGTTTTTGCTCAAGTTCTTGCGGGTATTTCGGGGAGCCATTTTTTTCTAAGTAACTGGGCGCAGCGCAGAGTATACGCTGGTTTTCTGCAATCCGTTTGGCAATAAACTGATCCGAGATAGTTCCGCCGATACAGATATCCACATCAATGTTTTCATTGATAATATCGACGGATTTATCCGTCAATGTGAGGTCGATAGCCAATAACGGGTATTGAGCTCGGAGTGATAGAATAAACGGATTGATATAGGTGCTGCCAAACCCTGTGCTGCAACTGATCCGCAGTGAACCACGGATTTCTTCACGACACGCGTTGAGCGCTTCTTGCATGTGCTCAAGTTCAGCTAACATCAACTCGCTACTGCGCAGAATAATTTGCCCTTCATGGGTGAGTTTAATCGAACGAGCACTTCGAAAAAAAAGTGTTTGCCCTAGGTTTTCTTCCAACAGCTTGATCCGCTTAGAAATATATGCTGGTGAAACCAATAGCTGCGCTGCCGCTTGAGAGAAACTCATTAAGCGGGCGACGGTGACAAAAACGCGAATGTCCTCTAACGCAGGGAGCTTGTTCATAGTTTGTAAACCTAAGGATTACAGTTCATGCCTATACTTTATCACAGCAATCCCTAAACTGGAGAAAAACACACCTAATTCATTTATCAGAGGTTTTCACCATGTCACAATTCAATATAGCGGTTATTCCGGGGGATGGTATTGGTACGGAAGTGATCCCAGAAGGGTTAAAAGTTTTAGAAGCCGCTGCGAGTAAACACAATGTAAAACTCAATTTTACACATTTCGATTGGTCATGTGAAACCTATCACCGCACTGGGCGCATGATGCCAGAAGATGGCTTAGAACAATTGAAAAAGTTTGATGCAATTTTTCTTGGTGCGGTAGGCTTCCCCGGTGTACCTGACCATATTTCGTTATGGGGCTTACTATTGCCTATCCGCCGGGCATTTAACCAATATGTTAACCTGCGCCCAGTTCGTTTATTTGAAGGGATTAAATGCCCACTAGCAGATAAAAAACCGGGGGATATTGATTTTTATGTGGTGCGTGAAAACGTGGAAGGGGAATATTCCGCCATTGGCGGGATTCAATATGAAGGCACGGAAGATGAAATGGTGCTGCAACAAAGCATTTTTACCCGTAAAGGCACAGACCGTATTTTAAAATATGCGTTTGAATTAGCGCAAACTCGTGAGAAAAAACACCTAAGCTCTGCCACTAAATCTAACGGATTATTCCACTCCATGCCGTATTGGGATAGCCGTGTAGCGCAAATGGCGAAGTCCTACCCAGAGATTAAAGTTGATCAATTCCACATTGATATTTTTGCAGCAAATTTAGTGCGCATGCCTGAATTTTACGATGTGATTGTGGGGTCAAATTTATTTGGTGATATTTTGTCTGATTTAGGCCCAGCTTGTACGGGAACCATTGCGATTGCACCATCTGCCAATATCAACCCAGAAAAAGAGTTTCCATCCATGTTTGAGCCTGTGCATGGCTCAGCCCCAGATATTGCAGGGCAAAATATTGCCAACCCAATTGGTACGATTTGGGCGGCAGCGATGATGATGCAACACTTAGGTTGCCCTGAAATGCACGACAGCATTATGGCTGCGGTGGAAACGGCGATTAAAGAGCGTCGCCATTTGACGCGTGATATGGGCGGAAATGCGAGTACTCAGGCATTAGGCGATGAAATCACTCAATTGATTTTGGCATAATATGTTGGTTATTTAAGCCATTTCTACGTTGCGTCGGGGTATTGTTTTCACTGTACCTCGATGCTTTGATTGTTAATACCCCCAAGATCTGCGAAAATATCCTCCAATTATGTTTAACAACACGGATTTGCACCGCAAAGTGCCACATTGAGCCAAGGCGCGTGCCGCTATAAATCTGTATTCAGACGAAAAGAACGGTTAAATGACAGATCAGAATTTTCTACAGGAAGTTAGCACGCGTAGAACGTTTGCTATCATCTCTCACCCCGATGCGGGTAAAACCACGATTACAGAAAAAGTATTGCTGTTCGGGCACGCTATTCAACGTGCAGGTACAGTAAAAGGCCGTGGCTCAAATCAACATGCAAAATCCGACTGGATGGAAATGGAAAAACAACGTGGTATTTCGATCACCACGTCTGTGATGCAGTTTCCGTACAATGATTGCTTAGTTAACTTACTCGATACCCCGGGGCACGAAGACTTCTCGGAAGATACATATCGTACGTTAACCGCGGTTGACTGCTGTTTGATGGTCATCGACTCCGGTAAAGGGGTTGAGGATCGTACCCGTAAATTGATGGAAGTTACCCGTCTGCGCGATACGCCAATCTTAACTTTCATGAATAAACTTGACCGTGATATTCGTGACCCAATGGAGCTGCTGGATGAAGTGGAAAATGAGCTGAAAATCGCTTGTTGCCCAATCACTTGGCCTATTGGTTGCGGTAAGTTATTCAAAGGTGTTTATCATTTACTGCGTGACGAAACTATCCTTTATCAAACAGGTCAAGGTCATACAATCCAAGAAGTCCGCATTATCAAAGGGTTAAATAATCCTGACTTGGATGCGGCAGTGGGTGATGAACTGGCGGCTCAATTACGTGATGAATTAGAACTGGTTCAAGGTGCTTCACATGAATTTGACCATGATGCGTTCTTAGAAGGCGAGCTGACGCCTGTTTTCTTCGGTACTGCATTAGGTAACTTTGGTGTTGACCACATGCTAGATGGTTTAGTGGAGTGGGCGCCAGCGCCGCAAGCTCGCAAAACTGACGTGCGTGAAGTTGAAGCCACCGAAGAAAAATTCACTGGCTTTGTCTTTAAAATTCAAGCCAATATGGACCCGAAACACCGTGACCGTGTTGCGTTCATGAGAATTGTGTCAGGTACCTACGAAAAAGGCATGAAGTTACGTCAAGTTCGTATCAAAAAAGACGTGGTGATTTCCGATGCATTAACCTTTATGGCGGGGGATCGTTCTCAGGTTGAAAACGCCTACGCAGGGGACATCATTGGTCTGCACAACCATGGAACCATCCAAATTGGTGATACGTTCACACAAGGTGAAGAACTGAAATTTACCGGTATTCCGAACTTTGCACCAGAACTGTTCCGTCGTATTCGTTTACGTGACCCACTGAAGCAAAAACAGCTACTAAAAGGGCTGGTTCAGTTATCTGAAGAAGGTGCGGTGCAGGTGTTCCGTCCATTGACTAACAACGATTTAATCGTGGGTGCGGTGGGGGTGCTACAGTTTGATGTGGTGGTTTCGCGTCTGAAGAGCGAATACAACGTTGAAGCCATTTACGAGGCGGTTAACGTTTCTACGGCACGTTGGGTTGAGTGCGATGATGCGAAGAAATTCGAAGAGTTTAAGCGCAAAAATGAGCAAAACTTAGCCCTTGATGGTGGTGATAACTTATCGTATATCGCCCCAACGATGGTGAATCTCAATTTGACCAGCGAACGTTACCCAGACGTTCGGTTCCGTAAAACGCGCGAACACTAATCTTGTTTTTAACCCGCTATTTCATTATGAGGTAGCGGGTTGTCTCTTCTTAATGCTCTTTTTAAGAGCCTTTCCCTGTCTTTAAAGCTATTTCATCAAGAATATTCTGTCTTTGCCTTTGGGGCTCTTTATTTTTTCCGTTTTTTTACTTAGGCTAGTAACGTTGACTCGTCTACCACAGTGAAAGGAAGGTTCTTATGAAAAAGGCAATACTATTAAGTAGTTTAACTGCTATTGGACTGAGCTTTGCACTCACTGCATGCAGCTCATCATCAGACGGCGCGCTGAAAAAACAAGCCTCTGAAACGTGGGACAGTGCGGCAAAAACCGTTGAAATGGCAGGTAAAGATACAGGTAATGCGATTTCTAGCGGCGCTAAAAACACAGGCGAATACATTGATGATTCAGCAATTACTGCGGATGTAAAAGGTAAGCTACTCGGTACCAAGGGAATTTCTAGTAATAGCGTATCGGTAAAAACCGTTAACGGTGTGGTCTACCTTTCTGGTTTCGTGAAATCTGCGGATCAAATCGATAAAATTACGCAAGTTGCTTCCCGCGTTAATGGCGTGAAATCAGTGCAAAATGGATTGGTGCTTGCGAACTAATCTGTAAATAAATGTCTCAATAGCCCAAATTGTTGAACGTTTATTGTACAATGTCGCTAGGATGAGCTTTCAAAGGGAAGCTCATTCTGTTTTTGAGTCAATTAAAGCGTTCAAGTTATTCAGGGGTATTATGGGAAAACACGTTTCAGTCACTTTAGGCACCATTGAGCCGCTCGCATTTTTAGATAACATCAACTCGGGGAAAACCGCACTGATTTGTGAAGGTGGCGGGCAGCGAGGGATTTTTACAGCGGGTGTACTAGACGAGTTTCTAATTTCTGACTTTAATCCGTTTGATTTAATGATTGGCACCTCCGCAGGAGCGCAAAATTTATCTGCTTATATTTGTGGGCAAGCAGGTTATGCACGCCGTGTGATCACCCGCTATACCACCAATTCTGCGTTTTTTAATCCACTGCGTTTTATCCGGGGTGGTCACCTCATTGACCTAGACTGGCTGATAGAAACCACGGCAAAAGAATTTCCTTTACGAATGGAAGCGGGGCTGGATTTGTTGGATTCAGGCCGTGAATTTTATATGGGTGCTAGCCGCAGCGATGATTTTTCTGCTGAATTTTTACAACCTGATGCAGATACTTGGTTGGATATTATTCGCGCATCCAGTGCAATCCCTGGTTTTTACCGCGAAGGGGTTGAGTTTGATGGTACGCGATACCATGATGGCGGTATTAGCGCGGCAATTCCGGTTGAAGAAGCCTACCGACGCGGGGCTGATACTATTGTCGTGATCCGCACCGTACCTTCCCAGATGTATTTCACCCCTGAATGGGTAAAAAGAATGACACGCTGGTTGGAAGGGGATAATAACGGGTTACAACGTATGGCAGCGATGCTGAAAGTACACCTGAAAAGCTACCGCAAGACACAAGAATTTATTGAAAACCCGCCTAAAGATGTGCAGGTTTTCGAAATTTATCCACCTGTTCCGCTAAAAAGCAGTGCGCTAGGCAGTAAAGTCTCTTCGTTAAATGAAGACTATCACACAGGGCGGCGCTGTGGGCGCTACTTTATTGCTGCTCTTGGTGCAGGGTTTAGTCAGAACCAAAATAGTTTCAGCCAAACTTTGGCGCGTAAGATAGAACGCAATCCTCTTGAGATTGACATTGAGCCTTCAGAGCAAAATGCATTAATGCCTGAAGAACTTGTACCAGAGCTTGCCGAGGCGCCTTCAATCATATTGCCAGTGAATGAAAATCGTAATGGATAAACCCCAATTTATTGATACACATTGCCATTTTGATTTTCCGCCTTTTAGTGACGATTTCACTGAAAGCCTGCATCTTGCAAAACAAAGTGGTGTAGAACAAATTGTTATCCCAACGGTGAGTTTAGATAACTTTGCTCGCGTGTGGCAATTGGCGCAGCAATACCCGCAATTGCATGCCGCGATGGGGTTTCATCCCCTGTATATCAGTCAGTATCAAGACGCACACTTTGATGTATTAGTGGACTATCTTGCGCAAAAAAATAAAAAGTGTGTCGCGGTGGGGGAAATTGGCCTCGATTTATACATGCACAATCCCCAATTTGAGCGCCAACAGCAATTGTTAATAGCGCAACTCAAACTGGCTAAACAGTTCGATTTACCCGTGATCTTGCATTCACGTAAAACCCATGACCCACTAGCCGCGATACTGCGTCGTATTGATGTGCCTGCTCGCGGAGTGGTACATGGTTTCGCAGGGAGCCTATCTCAAGCACAAGCCTTTGTTAAACTAGGTTATTATATTGGTGTGGGAGGGACGATAACGTATGAGCGGGCGAATAAAACGCGCCATGTGATGTCGCAATTGCCACTTACCTCATTAGTGTTTGAAACCGATGCGCCAGATATGCCTGTTTCTGGCTTTCAGGGGGAGCCCAATCGACCCGAGCGTATTGAATGGATTTTTCGTTCGTTTTGTGAGCTTCGCCACGAATCTCCAGAAGAAATCGCCCAACAACTTTACAATAATAGCCTGTCGTTATTTAATCTGACAAAGTAAAAACAGTTTAAACGATAAGTAATGCTTATATAAATCTGTTTCCCATCTGATTTAATCCATTCAGCTTTTACCATGACATATGACACCTTTAGCGTCTTTCCAGATAAAACTGACTTGATTTTGTGATTTTTATCACATTATTTGAATTTTCAGTGTTTCTTGCACCTCGTATTTGTGATGAACATTGCGGGTTATTGATGATGACTAGGTATAATTATCCCACAAAGAGACAAGGTGACTTACACGTTTCCTTATATATCAACCTAGAATCAAGTGAACAGGGATCCTTCCATGCAACTCATTATGAGTATTATAGGAATGGCGGTACTCATCGCGATAGCTGTCCTATTTTCGAGCAATCGCCGAGCGATAAGACTTCGCACTGTGGGTGGTGCTTTTATTTTACAGCTAGCGATTGGCGCATTAGTTTTATATGTACCTGCTGGGCGCAGCGTACTGCAAGGGATGTCTGATGGCGTCTCTAAAATCATCGGTTATGGCCACGATGGCATGAGCTTTATTTTTGGCGGCTTAGTGTCCGACAAAATGTTTGAATTATTTGGTGGTGGCGGCTTTATTTTCGCTTTCCGTGTTCTGCCTATCATTGTGTTCTTTTCATCGTTGATTGCTGTACTTTATTACTTAGGTATCATGCAGTTGGTGATTAAAGTATTAGGCGGCGGTTTACAGAAAGTGCTTGGCACCTCAAGAACAGAGTCCTTGTCTGCGACTGCGAACATTTTCGTTGGGCAAACCGAAGCGCCTTTAGTTGTTCGTCCTTACATCGCAACCATGACCACCTCTGAATTGTTCGCGATTATGTGTGGTGGCTTAGCGTCAGTGGCGGGTTCTGTCTTAGCGGGTTACGCACAAATGGGTGTGCCAATGGAATACTTGATTGCTGCATCATTTATGGCGGCACCGGGTGGTCTGTTATTCGCAAAATTGATGGTACCTGAAACAGAAGATGTACGTGACAGAGTAAACGCAACTGATTTAGTTGCCGAAGATGAGCGCCCTGCAAATATTATTGATGCCGCAGCAGCAGGTGCTTCATCGGGTATGCAATTAGCTCTGAATGTTGGTGCTATGTTACTAGCTTTCATTGCATTGATTGCATTAATCAACGGTATTTTAGGCGGTATCGGTGGTTGGTTTGATTACCCTCAGTTGTCTCTTGAACTGTTATTAGGTTGGTTGTTTGCACCGATTGCTTACTTAATTGGCGTGCCATGGAGTGAGGCGACTATTGCGGGCTCGTTCATTGGTCAGAAATTAGTTGTGAATGAATTCGTTGCATTTATGAATTTCGGTGAATACATGAAGGCGGATGCTGAGGTGATTGCGGCTGGTAAGCAAGTGCTGTCTGACCATACTAAAGCGATTATTTCATTCGCATTGTGTGGCTTCGCGAACTTATCATCCGTGGCCATTTTGCTTGGTGGCTTAGGCGGCATGGCACCAAATCGTCGTGGCGATGTTGCACGCCTTGGTATGAAAGCTGTCATGGCGGGGACATTATCTAATTTAATGAGCGCGACTATTGCTGGTTTCTTCTTGACCTTGGGTGCCACTGCGTTAGCATAAAAGCATGATGTAGAATTTTAGGCGGGTTTATCAAACCTGTTCACAATAGAAGCGGAAGGGCGTTGCTCTTTCGCTTTTATTTTTATCGGTTATATTCATTTGCTATCTTTTATATTCAACGGCAAAATTTCAACTATTCTTAACTTAGTCAATTAATGATTGTCTATGGTAAGAAAAGCGATTTGAGTGAATAAATTAACATGCAGATCAGGTATAATGAGATCTGATTCACATAATTATATTTAATAATGTAACATTCAGTCGATTAATGTGATTTGTAGCACATAAAATGACGCTGTTCCATGGTCAAATAGACACTAGTAAGCTGCTAATGGAACTGCTAGTTCTCAGAGTCAAGTGACTCTAGGGCATCGTGCGGTGAGAAGGAACTCAGCTGCTCAGCTCGGACGCATCCGGCTGGCATCTTTAAGGAACCAAGCCCGCTCGCCAACAAAGAACGTGTCGTTCTGAAGAATTAATAACGTTGGAGAGTTATATGACTGATTTAAAAGCAGCCGCACAACGCGCGCTGACCCTGATGGATTTAACCACATTAAATGATGACGACACTGATGCAAAAGTGATCGCATTATGCCATCAAGCCAAAAGCCCTGCGGGTAACACAGCGGCAATTTGTATCTACCCTCGTTTCATTCCAATTGCGCGCAAAACACTGCGTGAGCAAGGCACGCCTGACGTTCGCATCGCGACCGTAACCAACTTCCCACACGGTAATGATGATATTGACATCGCATTAGCAGAAACCAAAGCGGCTATCGCTTATGGTGCGGATGAAGTTGACGTGGTATTCCCATACCGTGCGCTGCTCGCAGGTAATGAACAAATCGGTTTTGATTTAGTGAAAGCGTGTAAAGACGCGTGTGCTGCTGCCAATGTATTACTGAAAGTGATCATTGAAACCGGCGAATTAAAAGATGCAGCGTTGATTCGTAAAGCGTCTGAAATTTCAATTAAAGCGGGTGCTGATTTTATCAAAACCTCAACAGGTAAAGTTCCTGTTAATGCAACATTAGAAAGCGCAGAAATCATGATGCAAGTCATCAGTGATATGGGTGTTGCAAAAACCGTTGGTTTCAAACCTGCCGGTGGTGTACGTACTGCTGAAGAAGCTGCTGATTACTTAGCATTAGCAGGCCGAATTTTAGGTGACAATTGGGCTGATAGCCGCCACTTCCGTTTTGGTGCATCAAGCTTATTAGCAAATTTATTAAACACGCTGGGTTACGACGTTAAAAAATCAAGCAGCAGTTATTAATTTTCGCATTATTGTTAGCCGATAAATTCGACTTTAAAGGAGTATATCGTGTTTCTGGCACAAGAAATTATTCGTAAAAAACGCGATGGCAAACCATTAAGCGAAGAGGAAATTCGCTTCTTTATCAATGGTGTTCGTGATAACTCTGTTTCGGAAGGTCAAATTGCTGCATTAGCAATGACCATCTATTTTAACGATATGACGATGCCTGAGCGTGTCGCGTTGACGCTGGCAATGCGTGATTCAGGAACGGTTCTGAATTGGAAATCGCTCAACCTCAATGGCCCATTAGTGGATAAACACTCCACAGGTGGTGTCGGTGATGTGACTTCCTTGATGCTTGGCCCAATGGTGGCGGCGTGCGGCGGTTATGTTCCAATGATTTCAGGCCGTGGTCTGGGTCATACAGGTGGTACGCTGGATAAGCTGGAAGCTATTCCTAATTTCGACATTTTCCCCGATGATGTTCGTTTCCGTGACATTATCAAAGATGTGGGTGTGGCGATTATTGGGCAAACCAATTCATTAGCACCTGCAGATAAACGTTTTTACGCAACCCGTGATATTACTGCAACAGTTGACTCGATTCCGCTGATCACGGCATCTATCTTAGGTAAAAAACTGGCTGAAGGCCTTGATGCCTTGGTCATGGATGTGAAAGTCGGCTCTGGCGCATTTATGCCAACCTATGAGAAATCAGAAGAGCTGGCAGAGTCAATCGTTAAAGTGGCAAACGGCGCAGGTTGTAAAACGACGGCATTGTTAACCGACATGAACGAAGTGCTGGCATCCAGTGCGGGTAATGCGGTTGAAGTACGCGAAGCAGTGCAATTCTTAACTGGCGAATACCGTAACCCACGTCTGTATGAAGTGACGATGGCACTTTGTGTGGAAATGTTGGTTTCAGGCTCACTCGCGGCTACCCGTGAAGAAGCACGTCAAAAACTGCAAGCGGTACTGGATAACGGTAAAGCAGCCGAAGTGTTTGGTCGTATGGTTGCTGCACAAAAAGGCCCAGCAGACTTTGTTGAAAATTATGACAAATACCTGCCAACCGCCGTGCTGAGCAAAGCTGTTTATGCACCGAAAGACGGTATTATCACGCAAATGGATACGCGTGCATTGGGCATGTCCGTTGTGACATTAGGTGGCGGTCGTCGCAAAGCCACAGACCCAATTGACTACAGTGTTGGTTTGAGTGATATCGCAGCGTTAGGCGCGAAAGTGGATACACAAACACCATTGGCAATTATCCATGCGAACAGTGAAAAAGCATGGGAAGAAGCGGCAAAAGAAGTGCGCGCAGCCATGGTTATTGGTGAAAATTCCCCTGAGCAAACGCCGATGGTTTATCGCCAAATCAGCGAGTAATACACATAGATTTTAGTGGTATATCGTTCTAATAAATACCGCAGGAGAAAAATATGAAACGCACATTTATTATGGTTTTGGATTCCTTTGGGATCGGCGCTGCACACGATGCACATAAATTTGGTGATGAAGGCTCAAATACGTTGGGTCACATTGCAGATGCTTGCGCACGCGGCGAAGCGGACATTGGTCGTAAAGGGCCTCTGCATTTACCTAATTTAACAAAATTAGGTTTAGGTAAAGCAGGAGAAGAATCAAGCGGTTCATTCCCTGCGGGTCTTGATCCTAATGCAGAAATTATCGGTGCATATGGTTATGCGAGCGAGATTTCTTCCGGTAAAGATACCCCATCAGGTCACTGGGAAATTGCAGGTGTGCCTGTGTTATTCGATTGGGGTTATTTCTCCAATGAAGAAAATAGCTTCCCACAAGAATTGCTGGATACCTTAGTTGAAAAAGCGAATCTGCCGGGCTACTTAGGTAACTGCCACTCATCAGGTACAGTCATTCTCGACCAACTGGGTGAAGAGCATATGAAAACTGGGAAACCGATTTTCTATACCTCCGCTGACTCCGTGTTCCAAATTGCGTGCCACGAAGAAACCTATGGTTTAGACAAACTGTATGAGCTGTGCGAAATCGCCCGTGAAGAGTTAACCAAAGGTGGTTATAACATCGGCCGTGTTATTGCGCGTCCATTTGTGGGTGACAAAGCAGGTAACTTCTCGCGTACAGGTAATCGCCACGACTTAGCGGTTGAGCCACCAGCACCAACGGTACTGAAAAAATTAGTGGAAGAGAAACAAGGTGAAGTTGTTTCTGTCGGTAAAATTGCAGATATTTATGCGCACGTTGGTATCACGAAGAAAATTAAAGCAACGGGTTTAGATGCTTTATTCGATGCAACAATTGAAGAAATGAAGCTGGCTGGTGATAACACTATCGTGTTCACTAACTTTGTTGATTTTGACTCTTCATATGGTCACCGTCGCGATGTTGCAGGTTATGCCGCCGCGCTTGAGTTATTTGACCGCCGTTTACCTGAATTAATGAAACTGGTTAAAGAAGATGACATTCTGATTTTAACCGCTGACCATGGCTGTGACCCAACTTGGCCGGGTACAGACCATACACGTGAACACATCCCTGTTCTCGTATATGGGCCAAAAGTTAAACCAGGTTCATTAGGCCACCGCGAAACATTCGCAGATATTGGTCAGACAGTCGCTAAGTATTTTGATTTGTCGCCGATGGAGTATGGTAAACCAATGCTTTAAGAGCAAAAATTACGTTTATGAATAAGGTGGGAAACCACCTTATTCATTTTAAAAATATTTTATCGTTTAAAGGGAAATAATCATGGCAACTCCACATATTAATGCAGAAATGGGTGATTTCGCTGATGTCGTTCTGATGCCAGGCGACCCATTACGTGCAAAATACATCGCAGAAACTTTCTTGCAAGATGTCCGCCAAGTGAACAATGTTCGTGGCATGTTAGGTTTTACAGGGACTTATAAAGGTCGTAAAATTTCTGTCATGGGTCACGGTATGGGTATCCCTTCTTGCTCAATCTACGCAAAAGAATTGATCACCGATTTCGGTGTGAAAGTGATTATTCGTGTAGGTTCATGTGGCGCAGTGATGGATGATGTGAAACTGCGTGATGTTGTTATCGGTATGGGCGCTTGTACAGACTCTAAAGTTAACCGCCTGCGTTTCAAAGACCAAGATTTCGCGGCAATCGCAGACTATGACTTAGTTCATAACGCGGTTGAAGCGGCAAAAGCAAGAAAAGTTAACGTCCGTGTGGGTAACCTGTTCTCTGCTGACCTGTTCTACACACCAGATCCAGACATGTTCAAAGTGATGGAAAAATACGGCATCTTAGGTGTTGAAATGGAAGCGGCGGGTATCTATGGTGTTGCTGCGGAATACGGTGCGCGTGCACTGGCAATTTGTACCGTATCTGACCATATCAAAACTGGCGAACAAACCACATCTGATGAGCGCCAAACCACATTTAATGAAATGATTGAAATCGCACTGGATTCTGTTCTGTTAGGCGATAAATAATCGTTTGATTCGATAAAAAAGAGTTCTCTAAATGCCACGTATTGCGTGGCATTTTTTTGCTTAAATAGCGACTAGATGCCTGAAAGGATCATATCAACAGCAGAAATAATTTTGGTATGAATGCTTGGTATAATACAAACAAGGTCATTTGGTTTGAGTTTATTTTTAGAAACGGTTGTAATTGATTTTGTAATAATTACATGATGGATGCCGTGAATTGTGATTATTGGTGATAAGACTTTTATTTGCGCATTTTTTTGTGATAGCGGAGCAATAGGCATAATTACTCGTGAATGATAGTCATCAAGTAAGTTATTTTGGATATCAATAATATAAGGGTATTGTTCTTTAGACTTAATGGACTTATTACGGTATACGGCATATTGCGGCATCAAATTACTCCATACTCACCATCATCGGTAAATAGACCCTCTTGCTCTTCGAATTCATTGAATGCATCAATGGCGATTTTATGTATTTCTTTCCATTCCGATTTAGGTGCTGATTTAACTAAAGCAACAGGACTCTTATGAGGAAGTGTTTGATTTAATGGCTTAGATAAATGATTTTGCATTTTATTTATTATCTCAAATTATGGGGGCACAGAATATTTATTAGTTTAAGATAGCTCCAAGCCACTCGCAATGAATAGGGCGAATTTTAGGACTAACTTTTTATTCGGCTCATCATCAAGGCATCAATGTATTGCCCATCACGAAAGGCGTAGTCTCGCATCCGGCCTTCTTGCACAAAGCCAAATTTTTCATATAGCCCAACTCCGCTACCATTTGCGGCAAACACTTCGAGCTCAATACGGCGTACATTCAGCCAGTTATCGCAGTAATCCACCATCACTTGCATCAGCTTTGAGCCAATGCCTTTCCCTTGGTGTGCTTCGCTAACTGTGATGCCAAAGGTGGCCACATGGCGGCGGCGAACTTGACCTGGTTGGCTGATAACCAGTAATCCTACAACAATATTATCAATAGTGGCGACAAACTGCGTTACAAGCGGATCATTCAACCCAAGACGCGCTTCCCATGTTTTTTCTGTTGGGTATGGCAGTTGTAATGTATTGGCGTAAGCCGAATAGTCTGCGTGGATTTGTGTGATGGCGGGGATATCTGCCATTGTTGCTCTGCGTATGATTACGTCGCTCATGATTTTCTCTTATTATCGCTTTTAGATGAGTATTAATCACATTAAAACCATATTCTGTCAACTTAACAAGGGTATATAAATCAATTAGTCACATTACATTTTATTAGTTGAATTTAAAAGGCGATAAGGAAATCGCTATCTGATATCGAAAGTCTGTTGGCTTATATATGATTTTGGGTAAATTTCATTAAAAGATACTAGAGGAATGCTGATTATGTTTGAATTAAAAAGCGATAAAAACACGCAAAGTTCTATTGATAAGGCTAATTATCCTAAGGATAACGTTCTATCTAAAAATAAAGCTGGTTTTAATAAGAAAATCAAAAAAATAGCTCAGGTAGGAAAAAATAATTTTTTAAATTTATTCAAATGTAAAAGTAAAATAGAAGCGGAAAATAAATTAGTTGATAAAATTAAATATGATGAATTCCCCAAAAGTACGATTCTGGCGATTGTAGAAAGAAATGAATCAGAGTTAACGATATTGGTTAGACCAAAACTACCTCACTTAATTGATGCTATTTTAAACCCAGATGAGCTAGAAGAAAGATTTTATCGCTCATTAGAAAAAAATAAGATAAAAAAAGAAGATTTGGCGATTATTCAATTAGAAATGGAAAATGTTAAAAAGCAGGTATCTTCAGATGAAATTTCTACAAGGATTTATGATTTATTGGAGGTTATGTCTGATGAAAGGCAAGTTACAATGAAAATTAACACAATAACGGACAAATTAAATCAGCCTCTTGAGATAGACAATGAAATTCAAAGTAATACATCAATTAAAAATGCTATTAGTACGTTACCGATTAGCTTAAATCAGGATGACTCGAAAAATTTATTTTTTGAGCTTAGCTTGATGGTGTCTGAGTTAAATAGAGAAAAAGATATTTCTGATAAATTATTAAATGACTTTAGGGATAGGGTTGTTGAATTAAAAAGAAATGAGGAACCAGCTGTATTTAAATTTAAGTTCGATAGTATATTGGGACAAGCGCATTCAACGTTATCAAAACAAACGCTTGATAAAATAAAAACAAAATTAGATGGGCATGTTCAGGTGAAAATTGACGAGGATAAGGAGGTGCCAATATTTGAGGGTATCAATGTTAAGCCTTTAAACCCAATAATAGTAACGTTGAATATGATTCGTTTTAAATTATTTAACGCCTTAAATAGATTGAAAAATAAATTAATTAAATTTAAATTGGGTCGTTCTTAAATGGGGATTGTTTGATTCTATTAGTTTTTTTAAATAATAGCCAACATTCATATATGGACTGTTGGCTATTATTTTTTATATTAAGGCGTCATCATAAACACTTTGCTATTTTGCCCTAAATATTGGCGAGCCAAACGGTTTATATCTTCAACTGTGAGCTGTCGCACAATGGCTTGCTCTTGGTTTAAACGTTGATATTGCCCATCATCAGAGGCAATTTGTGCCAGTGCTTCTGTCCAATAGCTAGCGCTGTCAGTCACTTGCGAACTCTCCGTTAACCAAATATTTTTGGCTTCCGTTAACTCTTTTTCACTCACTCCTGATTGGCGAATTTGCGCAATGGTTTTTTGCGCGATTGCCGTCATTTCCTGCGCACGCTCAGGGGAGGTGGTGAAGTTCAAGCGAGCAAGATAATAAGGCTGTGGTTTTTTTGCTAACATCTGCGAAAAACCGAGGGCATAAATTCCGCTGGCTTTTTCACGTAACTCGCTGCGTAAGCGTTGGCTAACAAGGGTATCAATCAATTGCAATGCGAGTTGATCTTGTTGCGACCAAACCGCTGGCGCCGAAAATTGAATGCTTACCATGCTTTTGTCACTGCTACTGATTGGGTAGGTTTTATTGAAGCTCGCCATTTTTGGCATGATGCCTTGATCGCGCGAGACCAACTTTTGGTCGTTATAGGGTAGTGAAGCAATCCATTTTTCCAGTAGTGGTTTAAGGTCTTTGCTGCTCATCGCCCCAGTAATCACTAACGTCATATCCGCCGTTGAGGTTAGCAACTGGCGGTTGGCTTGTTGCAATTGCTGCGCGGTGAATTGGTTCCAGCCACCTTGTGGGTTAATGACTAAAAATTCACCGTGGGTGTAGCTTTCCTGATTAATATTATCGAGGAACGTTCGCTCTACCGGGGTTTTCGATAAATTTAACGCGAAAGACTGCTTTTGTTGCTCGAGTTTTTCCCCACTAAATTGCGGTGCCGTGAGCTTTAAATTCAGCAGCTGTAATGCCGTTTCGAGGTTATCGACAGGGGTTTTACCGCGAAAACCGTGTGTCAGTAACTCACTGTAAGGGCGTAGCGATATTTGGTTTTGTTTCGCGAGTAGCGCTAAATCACGGGCGCTGTAATTCCCATAACCGCTGCTTTCAGGCAGTTTCAGCGCCCAGTCCGTTAAACCTGCGGTTTGTTGGGTTTCTAAGGAACGACCTCCCGGTAATTGCAGGTTAAACTGAATATCATCTTTAAGATTTTTATCCGTTTTAACAATCACTTTGATGCCATTACTTAATGTCCATTGCTCGGTTTTATCGACCGGTAATTTGGCTTGATCAACAATAGCGCCTTTTGCCACTTCAGGCAGTTGCAAGGTAATCGCTTTTGAGCGTAACGTAAATGGCCCCGGTGAGCTTTGACGAGCGTTGAGCCATTGGGTATTAAATGTGGATTTGTCCACAGTTGGGGCATCGGTATCTGGGCCAATTAGCGCTAAGCGCGGGGAAGCGACTTGCAGGAATTTTGCCACATGTTGCTGTAATGCTTGTGGTTTTATTCCATTAATCAATTGATAGCTACCATCCAATTGCTGGCGTTTATTCCACATTGGCATGTCATACTCAAGGGCGGTCGTCAGTTGCCCTGCCAGATAATCATTGCTGTAACGCTGCTCAGAAGCAGCTTGTAAGCTGAGCTTTTTCAACATCGCTTGTTTTGCGCTATCGAGCTCTTCTTGGGTCACGGGCTCTGTGGCTAACCGCTGTAATTCCGTAAACAGAATTTGCGTGGCACCAGCATAGTCATTACCTTTCGGGTGGATAATCATCAATTGCTGTAAACGTTGGTTATCCAGCATTGCCCCTTGCTCATTGATACTGATTGACGGCAGAACGCCATTATCCACCATCACGGTGAAGCGTTGGTTTAAAATAGCGAGCCATAAGCTGTCTAGTAGGTCTTCTTGCTGGCCTAAGCGGGTATTCAGTGGTGCGCTAACATCTTTTTGCAATGCGAATTGAACATAACGTGCACCTTGCTCTTTATCAAACACCTCTTGCACTAACATATTGGTGGAGCTAGTAAATTGCTTCCATTGCGGGTTATCTTCCGCCACTTTTTCAGGTTTAGGTAAGGCAAATAAACTATTGACCTGATTGCGAACTGAAGAACGATTGAAATCACCAATCACTAACAGGGTCATGCGCTGTGGCTGGTACCATGTTTGATAGTAATTTTTTGCTTGCTCAATCGGGGCTTGGCGTACGATATCGAGGGAGCCAATTGGGTTACGTTCTGCATAACGGCTGCCGTGGTAACGTAATTTTTCAAGGCTATCATTAATGCGATAGCCCATCCCTTGGCGTAAGCGCCACTCTTCGACAATCACAGGGCGTTCTTTTTCAAATGCGTCTTGGTCGAACGTCATATTCGCAGCCCAATCTGCCATCACTTGCAAGCCAGTTTCCACTTGTTTTGCGGTTGCATCGGGTAACGACAACTTATACAAAGTGGAATTTAAACTGGTGATGGCATTGACGTGGCTACCCAACTTCAACCCTTGCTGTTCCAGCTGTTTAAAGCCCGTTGTGCCGGGAAAATGTTTAGTGCCTTTAAATGCCATGTGCTCGGTAAAGTGAGCGAGGCCAAGTTGTTGTTCATTTTCTTGCAATGAGCCGCTGCTCACCAATAAACGCAGTTCAACACCCGGCTGACTACGTTGTAAAAGGTAAACTTGCAGGCCGTTATCTAATTGATAATGCTGTAGGTCGCTACGCACAGGCAGTAAAGCTTGAGCATTTTGGCTGTTGGCAACATGGCCTGCACAGCCACCTAATACTAAACTGATGCAGGTAGCAAAAGTGATTTTACGAAGCATATTCTGGTGTTCCTGTCATTAAAGAGTCAGTACGGGCAGACTCTGAAAGGTGAATTTTTTGTTCTGCAAATTGCGCGACAAAGCTTTGATGGCTGACGAGGACAATCGCGCTATCGTGCAATTCCGCCTTTAACAGTGCGAGTAATTCCAATGCACTGTTTTCATCCAGCGCCGATGTGGTTTCATCAAGCAATAACAGTTTCGGGCGGTTAAGCAATAAGCGCGCAAACATGATGCGTTGCTGCTCGCCTCCAGATAGGCGGTTGTTCCAGTCCGTTTCTAAGGCGAGCTGATGGTGCAGTTTTTCTAGCCCCACCAAGGTCAGCGCATACTGGAAATCGTGTTGGCTAAATTGGCTGGTAGCTTGAGGATAAGCTAATAAGTTATCTAAGCGGCTGACAGGTAAATACAAGCGCTGTGGGACCCACATGACCTGCTCTGTGCGTGAAATCGTACCGCTAAAGAATGGCCAGTGCCCACTGAGTGTGCGCAGTAAAGTGGATTTACCAATCCCAGATCGCCCTGAAATTAATGTCAGTTCGCCTTGTTTGGCTGTGAAATTAACATCTTCAACCAGTAGGCGGTTATCTGCCGTTGATACGCTAATTTTGGCAGTTAACGGCGCATGTTGCTCATCAACAGTGACTTGCGCTTTATTGTCGTTTTCCAATAACACCACGAAGTTATATAAACGGGAGACGGTAGCTTGCCATGCCGCAATTTCTTTATAGGCGAAAATAAACCAACCTAAAGAGGTGGCAACGCTAGTGAACGCTTGGCGTAATTGCATCAATCCACCTAACATAATTTCCCCAGCAAGGAATTTAGGCAAGGCTAATAAAACAGGCGCTAATGCGGTGACTTGCTGGTAACCCACGGTGTAAAAAGATAAATTCCGCTCGCAGCGGATCAAACGGTTCCAGTTAGTGATAATTTCACCAAAACGCCCCATTAACTCTTTTCTGTCTTGGTTTTCACCGCGCTGCCCTGCGATGGCGTCACCGTGTTGGCGGCAGTTAATGAGTGAGCTACGGTAATCTGCCTCACGGCGCTGCTTGTCCATGTGCAAACGGCGTAGTGGAAAACCAATCCACTGAGTGAAGGCGATACCAATTAGGGTGTAAATGATACAAGCCCAGAACATATAACCGGGGATAGTCCAATCACTATCAGCAAAGTTAAATGACAGGCTACCGGAGAGTGTCCATAAGATTGCCGCGAATGAAACGAGCGTTAACATTGAGTGCAGGAATGTCACTACCAAGTTGAGTGTCGATTCAATCAATAAGCGAATGTCTTCGGCAATACGTTGGTCGGGGTTGTCGGGCTCTTGGGCGGTCAGTCTTAATAGGTAGTGTTTACTGTTGGGGGATAACCAACGGCCAAGGACTTGTTCAGTCATGCCTTTACGCCAACGGATAATCAACATTTGTTTGAGGTAATTCCCCATCACCACTACAAAGATTAACCCGCTGACTAAGATAACAAAGTACTGCAATAAGCCGTACAGCGCTTGGCCATCAAGCTTTTGCAGTGCGTTATAAAAGTCGCCGTTCCACATGTTCATTTTGACGTTGAACCACACGGATGATAGCGTTAGCCCCAGCGAGGCGATAAGCAGTATCCAGCACAAAAGGGCAGCACGCTGCCCCCAAAAAGGTTTTACTAAATAGAAAAATTGTTTCAATGTCTTCATGACGTTTTATTCATTTGTTGTTTTAATGGCTCACATTGCCGACAGGCATACGGGTATTACAGGTCGTAATTCACTTGTAACCAGAACTGACGGCCCGGGTCGTAAGACTTCAACACGCGGTCTTCGAAAACAAAGCGGTCAGCAACATTTTTATTATTTAGAATATTGTTCACCTCAACCGAGAAACCAAAGCCATGGGCAAAGTCGGGTTTCCAGCCTAGGCGGGTATCCCAAGTGTATTTGCTGGCAAAGTTTTGCTTGGTGTATTTGCGTAATTGACCATATTCAGGATCAACAGCGTAGGCGTTGTCGTATCGAACAGCTTGGCTGCGGGCTCCCCACCATTGAATGCGGTTATACCAAGTAACGTCGTATTCATCCCACACACTGGTAAGCTCGAGATTTAACTTGATTGGTGAGTTAAAGCTGGTTGAAGGCAGTTTTGAGGCATCAATAACTTTACCGTCATACCAAACTTTATTCAGATTCACTTTATTGGCAGGATCAAAGGAGTTATAGCCAGCATCTTTTGGTGTATTACTTTCTGTTTGTTGCCATGTGAAAGACGCATTCATAACATGAGAAGCATCCGCCCATTCCCATGGTTGGCTATTTTTCACGGATAAAGTGACGGTATCGTGGGAGCTGCGCCCGCCATTATCGAAGGTACGAATACTGCGTTTATCAGCATCGCGGGTGTCATATTTGGTGCGAGTTCTAACTTCGTCATACCCTTCACGGTGTACGTATTGTAAGCGCCATGTAGTCGAAAGGATCTCTTGTTGCAGTGCTAAGGTGAGCTCATCGTTATAGGGGGTTTTTAGTGAATCAATACCCTCATAATCTTTTTTATTATCCCAATCGTTATTGTCTAAAATTAGGGAACAAGGATCCCATTCACTACCATTACAATTTTGCATTCCGCCATTTTGTGCGCCGTACAATGCATAAGTGAGCATTGAACGACCATAGTAACGGTTTGCACCTGCGATCAACTGGGTTGCACCATTGCCAAAGACATCATAAGTCCCACT
Source organism: Providencia sp. UF-224 (assembly GCF_058245955.1). NCBI lineage: Bacteria > Pseudomonadati > Pseudomonadota > Gammaproteobacteria > Enterobacterales > Morganellaceae > Providencia > Providencia sp. UF-224. The sequence continues at coordinate 52,436 of NZ_JBSICC010000002.1, forward strand.
TAATCGAGGGGCAATATTTGTACGATTGACAAAATCATCGCGATCTAAACGTACTCCTGGGCGTAAATTCAATTTGCCATATTGAATACTGTCGTCGAGGAAAACTGCGTAATTCGTGTAGTCAGCAGAGTAGGAGCCTTTCTTAAAGCGGTTAATGTTGACTAGATGGCCTGTATAATCGTCACCAAAAACATTTCCAGAATAAGTATATCGAAGGTAATCATTGTCACGAACATAGGTACCTTTGGTATAGTTAACTTCTGCACCAAGCGTTGGTTGGTGTACTAAGCCGAAACCATCTTCTTGTGCATTAAACCGCATCACAGTTTTTAGCCCGTGTGTTTTTTGTTTGGATTCCAAATCACCAAGTCCGCCGCTATTACGCTCAGTCATGCCGAGGTAATTCCAGTCATCATCAAACTTTATTGCTCTGACCATTAAAGAATATTTCTGATCATTTTTTCGATCATCTTTTAAATCTTGGGTATTCGCCGTGACTTCTAACTGGCCCAAATCTAGCTGGTGTTTGAATAAGGCGGTAAAACCTAGGCCATTGTGTGTTGAATCATAGCCTGAGTTACTGATTGAAGACGAAAAAAGGCGGCTATCATAATTGGCGTAATTAGCGGACAAATCTAATGAGCTCTTATCGGATAGATCCAATGAATATTTTAAAAAGTAGTTATCCGAAGTACGACGCTGATTTTTCTTACCAGAATCAGAATAAATTGGTTCAATTTGGTTATTCTCCAGCACAAAGGCTTCACCCCCTGTGACGGTCATCGGAATGGTCGAACTGCGGCGTGAGGCTGAGAAAACTAACCCTGAATTTTCGCTAACACCTAATTCAAACCAACCACCAAAGTCATTTTTATCGTAGCGATTTTGGAAACGCGCGGGGTTTGATGTGTCATTTTTAGTGGTATCAATGCCTTGGGTTGAATCGTGGAATAAGTTGTTCCAACCCGAACGTGTTAAGCGGTAATAGGCATGGGCGCTGTTTTCTCCTTGCCAGCGGCGGCTATTTACTTCAACGGTTCCCCCCGTAAAGCCACCAAATTCAACAGGAATGTTGTTATCGTACACCGTCATGCTGTCAATCAGGCGGCTATCGATGTAAATCCCTTGGTCGCTGCTACTTAAGCGGGTTGAGGTTTCCCCTAAACCGCTATCGGCAGGGTCAAAGTCATTATTAAAACTGACGCCATCAAGGCGATAGGCATTTTGGTAGCTGCTCGAACCGTGGATTGAGACGCGGGAAGGTTTAATTTCCCCTTGGTTCATGGAGTTGCTATCGTTGTTGGCAAATTGTACCGCAGGGTTGGTTTTCATCAGGTCAGTAATGTTGCCATCCCCCGTATTTTTTTGGCTGATCTCTTCGGCGGTAACATACTGTGGTGCTGACATCACATCGGTTGCAGGGTGATTTTGTACCACGCCTGAGACTTGGGTTTCAGGTAAAACCAATGTGCCTTGGTTTAAATTTTGCTGACGAATAACGAAAACGCCATTTTCACTGACTAGCTCTAACCCGCTACCGATAAGTATTTTTTGTAATGCGGTTTGTGGGGAGTAGTTGCCAGACAGGGCAGGCGCACGTAAGCCATTAAGCTGGCTTTTATCGTACAGCAGTTGAATTTGGCCTTGGCGGCTAATTTCTGCAACGGAGGTTGCAAGTGATTGTTCGGGTAGTGAAAATGCCAGCTCTTGTGCAGCTGCGGATTGGCAAACTATTGCGCTACCAACTGCCACAGCAAGGGCAAGCGGCTTTAACCGGCCTTGAGTAAACTGAATAGACATGGATATCCCTTATTCTTAAGCTGCACAAAAAGTGTGCGGAAAATGGTCAGTAAAAAACTAACTACTTAAGAAGAGGGGGAAATGAGAATTATCCTCACCTGCAAATGAAAATATTTTTCATTTATTTTTTTTATTGTTGATAATCAAAATGTTATTTTTATCTTGATAGACAACTTGGACAGGTAATAGGGAAGGAAGGGCTTGAAAAAACAGATCTGGCTGGCGGATATTGATACGCCCTGAGATTTTACTGTTCGCTAATGTGGCAGGTGAAAGCTCAACATTGACGGCAGAATAGTTTTTGAGTTCAGCAAGGACTTCAGCAAGGGGTTTATCCACAAAAACCAATTCGCCAAACCGCCAGCGTGCCACATCCTGTACATCTACGTGTTGTCGGGTAATTTTGCTGCTTGGGCTGGCACTGACCGCGCTATCCCCGGCGAGCAAAAAAACGGGGTGGGCGTTTTGTTCACTTTGGAAACTCACAATACCTTGGCTAACATTCACCGAAACCTGCTGTGCGGCCTTATCCACTTCAAATTCGGTACCGACAACTTGAATGCGCCGTTGGTCAGTTTGAATCACAAAGGGGCGGTAAGGGTTTGATTTTACCTTGAAATAGGCATTGCCTTCATCGAGGTACAAGTTACGCACAGGTGTCTCATAGGCAACACGGACACGGGTATGGCGGTTGAGAAATAATTGAGAACCATCGGGGAGCGTGACTTCTTTTGGTGTATCAGTCGTCACCAACGTCATGTTATTCAGTAACATAGACGGTAAATGGCTATAAGGTAAAAATAAAATAGCGGCAATAAAAAATGCGGCTAATGTATTACCCAGCGGCCGCCAGAGACGAAAAAAAGGACGTTTTTCACTTTCCTCTTTTTTGGCACTGGCAGGGCGAGGCATTGCATCAAAATCACGCCACACTGACGCCATTGAGTCATAGGCTTTTGCATGTTCAGAGGACGCCGCAAGCCATTGTTTAAATTGCGCGGTTTCCTGTTCACTGATGCGTTGGCTGTGCATTCGGGTAAACCAAAGCGCAGCCTCTTCATCAATGCGGTCTGTATCCTCTGATTGGTGCAAAGGCTCGTGTGTCATGACTATTTATTGCCCTGATTATCAAGGTGTTTTTTACAATGTACTAATGCTGCCGCAATATGTTTTTCCACCATGCTGATTGAAATTTCCATTCGTTCAGCGATTTCACTTTGCGATAACCCATCAAATCGATATAACAAGAATGCTTCTCGCCGACGAGGAGGCAAAGTTTCAAGGGCTTCACTTAACCGTTGAATGCGTTGCTGATGTTCCAGTATTTCACTGGGATCAGCTTCGCGTTGCTCAAAACTGTGCTCATGCACGACCTCATCAATGGAGGTTTCTGATTTGGTCTGGCGCTGGTTACGCCGCCAATGGTCAATCAGCACATGATTTGCAATTTTAAACAGGTAAGCGCGGCTCTCTTTTACCGGTGTTTGTTCCTTGCGATTAAGCCATAGTGTAAACACATCCTGTGATAAATCATCAGCATCGTTGCTGTTGTCTAGCCGATTGCGGAAAAACCGTACAAGTTGGCTATAAGTTGACTGATACGCACCGCTAATTTTGCGGGCAAGGGATTTATCGATGGTCATTTTACTGGTGTCAATGTTATCAAAAGTGCGCAAATAACAGGATGGGAGCCCTAAATGCGCTGATGAATAATCCGCTCAGATTACTTTTTATTATAAATCAATATGTTATTTTATTTATTGTGTTTTTAATAATAATAATGAATATCATTTTTGTTTGTATTATGCCTATAATCTGCAAAAAATAAAGTCGTGAGGCAGAATATGAGCAGTATGACGGGCAAGTTAGAACGCCCGATTTTCCGTCCACTGGGCGGTTTGGCGTTGAGTTGTCTTTTCCACGGAACACTAGCAATTATTTTTATTGGATGGTTTACATCTTCCATCCCCAAAACAGGCGTATTACCGCCCGCAATTTCTTTGCAGCTCGGGGTTTATCAGCTAGAACAACAAGCGGAGCCCGAGGTGAATCACGCGCCTAAGCAGCAAGTGGCGACTCGCGAGGAAACCTTGCCAGAGGTGGTGGAAAAAGCAGAAAAACTGCCTGAAACCGCACTGGTGGAGAACGGCACGTTAACGAAAGTGACGGAGAAAAAACGTCCGCCGAAGAAAAAAATTCCCCAAGAGAAAAAAGTATTTGAAGATGCCCCTGTGACCACCCAAGAATCTGCGGTGACATCAGCGCCTGCATCAGGCAGTGAATCCAGTAGTAGCGCAAACTTTTCTAGCAATGCCTCCATGGCAGTGAGCGGCCACCAAGGGTGGCAAAGTGAAGTGCATCAGCGTATTGCAAAAACTAAGCGTTACCCACGTGCTGCGCTACGTTTTCGCTCAACAGGGGTATCCCAAGTAAAAGTGGTGCTGGATAGCAAAGGGGAAGTCGTGGCCGCGAGTTTGTTTAATTCATCAGGTACAAAAATATTGGATAAAGAAGCCCTTGCGACGATTTCACGTGCGGCTCCTTTCCCAGTACCGCCCGAAAGCTTGTTAATCGATGGGCGCGTGGAATTTATCGCCCCGATTGTGTTTGATACAACCTCAATTTAAGGCTTATTTTTCCGATTGTGATGGCTTGCGTTTTGGCGCAGGCCGCTTTGGTCGATAAGGCCGAGGTTCTTTTTTACGCCGCAGACGAACGGGTTTTGCTCGGAGCGCTGGTTGGCTATCTGATTCATTTTCTTCGTTATTCTCTTCTGTATTAACCACTAATGGCGGCGGCTGTTTGTGACCTTTCTTTTTCTTCAATTTCAGCAAAGTATTAGCTAAAACAAAACCTATACACAGCGCGAATAAAATAAAAATCCGTAATACATTGGTGCTGTTATCTGCTTGCTGAATTTCCGCTGACAGTAATTCGGTATCAATGGTGAGTCGCAAGTAACCTTTCGGCTCTTTTGCACCCTGAATAGGGACAACTAATTGATATTGAAAATTTTGTAACGAAGAATTATTGTCGATGGCGAGGCGTTCTTTGACCGTTGTAGGTTCGCCAACTTGGGTGACCAGTGTGCCACTTGCAGTGTAGATACTGGCATCCAAAATATAGCGGTCTTTTGCCACATTATTTAAATTGGCATTAATTCGTTCTAAATTAAAATCTTTGCTGCCGGGAACAATATAATCAGATAAGCTGAAAGCAACTTGCTCGGCAAGAACATAAGTCAATTGTTTAAATTGCTCGATTCGGCTTTGATTTTGGCTATAACCCAAATAAGAAATGCCGTGCATCAGTAAAGTTACCAGCGCAACGCAGATAACGATAATAACGGTTTTATGTAGCCTGAAGGTGCGTTTCATTGCTTTATTGGTGCTCTCGACTTATTTTGAGTATAAAGATAGCGTGATACTCAAGTAATAGGGGTTTTTATTTAGTTTTCGCGGTAAAAACGTAAGGTTATAAAGCCTTAAAGTTTAGTATAGTGGCTTCGTTCGGCTACTCGCAACTCATCATTATAAAAAAGTTATTTCGATTACAGGAGCGCATTTTCATGTCAACGAGTTTGACCTATTGTTACCTACCCGACGAGATTCAAAAATGGCCGGGTTTACCTCTCTCTTTAAGCGGGGAAGAAGTGATGCCCCTGGATTATCGTGCAGGTGACAGTGGGTGGCTGCTCTATGGTCGCGGGCTAGACAAAGCGCGGATCAGCAATTTCCAACAACGCCTAGGAATTGCGATTGTGATTGTGTCTTCATGGCGCATAGATGATTACCAAGTCGTCCGCATCGCAGGCAGTATTACGCCAAGAATTAAAAAACTCGCTGATGAATGCTTATTAGACGTAGTGCCATTGGGGCAAATTCCGCGCTTACGTTCACCGGGGATTTTGTTGATGGATATGGACTCCACGGCAATTCAAATCGAATGTATTGATGAAATCGCCCGCTTAGCAGGAGTAGGTGAGCAAGTGGCAGAGGTCACTGAGCGCGCCATGCAAGGGGAGCTCGATTTCACAGAAAGCTTACGTGCTCGCGTTGCATTATTGGAAGGCGCAGATGCGGCTATCTTAGATAAAGTCTTAGAAACACTGCCATTAATGCCAGGCTTAACGAACCTTGTTCGCAAGCTACAAGCGATGAACTGGCATATTGCAATCGCCTCTGGCGGCTTTACGTTCTTCGCCGATAACCTAAAACAAAAACTCAAATTAGTTGCGGCTGTGGCTAACCAGCTTGAAGTAAAAAATGGCAAGCTAACAGGGAAGGTCAAAGGGCCGATAGTCGATGCGAAATATAAAGCGCAAACTCTTGTAAAATTAGCAGAAAAACTCGAAATCCCCATAGAACAAACTGTGGCGATCGGTGATGGTGCTAATGACCTCAAAATGATCCGCAAAGCAGGGCTGGGAATAGCGTACCATGCGAAACCGAAAGTGTATGCGAGAGCAAAAGTAGCGATTCGTCATGCGGATCTCATGGGGGTGTTGTGTGTGCTCAGCGGGGGCTTGAAGCACGAGGAACGCTAATATTCTTCATATTTCGTGCCGTGGCGGTGTTGGCTTCACTCGGCTGCTTGGGTCACATACTTGTGTATGCTCCCCAAGACATCCTCCTTTGCCGCCTTGCCACAACACGAACTATTTTGAATATTAAGCTAATTTAATTTTCAAGATTCAAGATTCAAGATTCAAGATTCAAGATCATTAGAACACTGTGGTTCGGCGGTTGTAATACAGCATAATTTTAACGAGGAGTTTGGTGTGGCGAAAGGGGTAAAAAGGGCGTTTGTCTGTAATGAATGCGGGGCGGATTATCCGCGTTGGCAGGGGCAATGCAGTGCTTGCCATGCATGGAATACGATTACGGAAGTGCGTCTTGCCTCAACAAACTCGGCTTCACGTAATGACCGGTTAACGGGGTATGCGGGGAATGCGGCGGGGGTGAGTAAAGTTCAGAAACTTTCTGATATCAGCCTTGAAGAATTACCGCGTTTTACCACTGGGTTTAAAGAATTTGACCGCGTGTTGGGTGGTGGCGTCGTGCCGGGAAGTGCTATCCTGATCGGCGGAAATCCGGGAGCCGGTAAAAGTACCTTGTTGCTGCAAACCATGTGTTTGTTATCCCGCGAAATGAAAACCCTGTATGTAACGGGGGAAGAGTCATTGCAACAGGTGGCGATGCGTGCCCACCGATTAGGTTTGCCAACAGACTCGCTCAACATGCTCTCTGAAACCAGCATCGAACAAATTTGTTTAACCGCTGAGCAAGAACAGCCCAAATTAATGGTGATTGACTCCATCCAAGTGATGCATATGGCGGATATTCAATCGTCTCCGGGGAGTGTCGCGCAAGTTCGTGAAACTGCCGCCTATTTAACGCGGTTTGCCAAAACCCGTGGTGTCGCGATTATTATGGTGGGTCACGTCACCAAAGACGGCTCGTTGGCAGGGCCTAAAGTGCTTGAACACTGTATTGACTGCTCGATTATGTTAGATGGTGATGCCGATAACCGTTTTCGCACCTTGCGCAGCCATAAAAACCGTTTTGGGGCGGTAAACGAATTAGGGGTGTTTGCCATGACAGAGCAAGGCCTCAAAGAAGTCAGTAACCCATCAGCCATTTTCTTAAGTCGCGGTGATGAAATTACCTCAGGCAGTTCGGTGATGGTGGTATGGGAAGGTACGCGCCCACTGCTGGTGGAAATTCAAGCACTGGTTGATCACTCAATGATGTCTAACCCGCGCCGTGTTGCAGTTGGCTTAGAGCAAAACCGTTTAGCGATTTTATTGGCGGTGCTGCACCGCCATGGTGGCTTGCAAATGTCGGATCAAGACGTGTTTGTGAACGTGGTGGGTGGCGTCAAGGTCACTGAAACCAGTGCTGACCTTGCTTTGCTGCTGTCCCTTGTGTCCAGTTTTCGCGACCGTCCGTTACCGCGCGACCTTGTCGTTTTTGGTGAAGTTGGGCTGGCGGGGGAAATTCGCCCAGTGCCAAGCGGGCAAGAGCGTATTTCAGAAGCGGCAAAACACGGTTTTAAACGCGCCATTGTTCCCCATGCGAATATGCCGAAAAAATCACCGCCAGATATGAAAGTGTATGGGGTGAAAAAATTAGCGGATGCATTAAGTATTTTGGACGAGCTATAACGCTCTGAGTTAAAAGGAAAAACCATGGCTGAATTTGACTATCTAAAAAACGCGATCAAACGGGCGGGTTATACGCTGCAACAGGTTGCGGATGCGACAGATATGACCAAAGGCTATCTCAGCCAGTTGATTAATGACAAAATTAAGAGCCCTAGCGCCCAAAAAATTGCGGCGCTTCATCGCTTTCTTGGATTGGAATTTCCCAATCAGCAAAAAACCATTGGCGTGGTGTTTGGTAAATTTTACCCGTTGCACACGGGGCATATTTATCTGATCCAACGGGCATGTAGCCAAGTGGATGAACTGCATATTATTTTGTGCCACGATGAGCCACGTGATAAAGAACTGTTCGTTAATAGTTCCATGTCCCAACAACCTACCGTGAGCGACCGACTTCGTTGGTTGCTACAAACCTTTAAATATCAAAAGAATATCCATATTCATTCGTTTGATGAACAGGGGATCGAGCCTTATCCACACGGCTGGGAAGTGTGGAGCGATGGGATGAAAGGCTTTTTGAAAAAGCACAACATTAACCCCAGTTTTATCTATTCAGGGGAGGCGAACGACGCCCCTCGCTATAAGAAATACTTGGGAATTGAAACCATCCTTATCGACCCTGAGCGCACGTTTATGAATATCAGCGGTAACCAAATCCGCCAAGCACCATTTCGTTATTGGGAATATATTCCGACTGAAGTGAAGCCATTCTTTGTGCGTAAAGTGGCGATTTTAGGTGGGGAATCCAGCGGGAAATCCACGCTGGTCAATAAATTAGCCAATATCTTTAATACATCCAGTGCTTGGGAATATGGCCGTGATTATGTCTTTAGTCATTTAGGCGGTGACGAAATGGCGCTGCAATATTCGGATTACGACAAAATCGCACTGGGGCATGCACAGTACATTGATTTTGCAGTTAAATATGCAAATAAAGTGGCATTTATCGATACGGACTTTGTGACGACACAAGCGTTCTGTTTGCGTTATGAAGGTAAAGAGCACCCATTTGTTCAAGCTTTGATAGATGAGTATCGATTCGATCTGGTTATCGTTCTCGAGAACAATACTCCATGGGTTGCCGATGGTTTGCGAAGTTTAGGCAGTGATAAAGACCGAAAAGCGTTCCAAAATTTACTCATTGAAATGCTGAAGAAAAATAATGTTGAGTTTGTCCGTGTGGAGTCATCAGACTACGATACGCGCTTCTTGGAGTGTGTCACCCTCGTTCAGCAGTTATTGATGTTGGATGACCTATAAAATCCCTCAATAAAAAACGGTGCTGTTTGGGCACCGTTTTTATTACCTCTACCCCTTAAACGCGCAGACGTTAGAAGAATTAAGCGGCAATTCATTATATTCAAAATAATTCGGCTTGCAGGTAGGCGGCGAGTGAAACTAAGCCCTAGGGGCTGTTTATCTTTGATGGTCAATTTTTATTCGAATTAAAGCCATTTTAGGCAAGGCGAGAGGTTCGCTGCCTAGTGAACTAGGCAAGAGCCTCTCAACACAGCATCAAATGAGTGAAACGCGCTTTAATCGAACCCGCAGGGCAGCGTTTAAGCACAATAGTTAACGTAGATAATAGTTAGTCATCTTGATTGACACATTTATCATTGTTTTAATTATTTTTTGACCTTTTTTAGCGGTAAAAATCAGCAGCAAAGATAAACAGCCCCTAGTCACATACATAAGTATGTGACTAGGGTTAGTAAACGAAGCCAACACCGCTGCAAGCCGAAGAATGAGGAATATTATTTGGTCATACGCTTATACTTCATCCGATGCGGCTGCAACGCTTCTGCACCTAACGTACGCTTTTTATAATCTTCATACTCAGAGAAGTTACCTTCGAAGAACGTAATATTACCTTCATCTTGATAATCAATGATATGCGTAGCGATACGGTCAAGGAACCAACGGTCATGGGAAATAACCATAGCGCAACCTGGGAACTCTAACAGCGCATTTTCTAACGCACGTAAGGTTTCTACGTCGAGGTCGTTGGTTGGTTCATCGAGTAACAGTACGTTGCCGCCTACTTGCAGTAGTTTGGCTAAGTGTAAACGACCGCGTTCACCACCGGATAACTCACCAACACGTTTACCTTGGTCAACGCCTTTAAAGTTAAAGCGACCAACGTAAGCACGGCTTGGGATCTCGAAGTTACCAATGCGCATGATATCTTGCCCGTTGGAAATCTCTTCCCATACGGTTTTGCTGTCATCCATTGCGTCACGGAACTGATCAACAGAGGCGATTTTCACGGTATCACCTAACGTGATAGAGCCAGAGTCAGGCTGCTCTTGACCTGAAATCATACGGAATAGGGTGGATTTACCCGCACCGTTTGGACCGATAATCCCAACAATTGCCCCTTTAGGAATGGAGAAATTCAGGTTATCGATTAATACGCGGTCACCATAGGATTTACTTAGGTTTTCAACCTCGATGACTTTGTCACCTAAACGTGGTCCAGGTGGAATAAAGAGTTCGCTTGTTTCATTACGTTTTTGATATTCAACGTTATTAAGTTCTTCAAAGCGAGCCAGACGCGCCTTACCTTTCGATTGACGGCCTTTCGGGTTTTGACGGATCCACTCAAGCTCTTTCTCAATAGACTTACGGCGAGCGGCTTCAGTTGATGCCTCTTGCGCCAAACGCTCATCTTTTTGCTCAAGCCATGAAGAGTAGTTGCCTTCCCATGGAATACCTTCACCACGGTCAAGTTCAAGGATCCAACCTGCAACGTTATCTAAGAAGTAACGGTCATGCGTGATGGCCACAACGGTACCTTCGTAGTCATGTAAGAAGCGCTCTAACCACGCAACAGACTCGGCATCCAAGTGGTTGGTTGGTTCATCGAGCAGCAGCATGTCTGGTTTTTCCAGCAGTAGGCGGCAAATTGCCACACGGCGGCGTTCACCCCCAGAGAGGTTTTCAATTTTTGCATCCCAAGCTGGCAGGCGCAGCGCATCAGCGGCACGCTCCAATTGGTTATCTAAATTGTGACCATCTTGCGCGGAAATAATCGCTTCTAACTCGCCCTGTTCTTTGGCCAGTTTGTCAAAATCTGCACCTTCTTCAGCGTAGGCGGCATAAACTTCGTCTAAACGCGTTAATGCACGTTTAACTTCGCCAACGGCTTCTTCTACTGCTTCACGCACGGTGTGCTCAAGGTTCAGTTTTGGTTCTTGTGGCAGGTAGCCGATTTTTAAACCAGGTTGTGGACGTGCTTCACCTTCGATATCGGTATCAATACCCGCCATGATGCGCAGTAATGTTGATTTACCTGCACCGTTGAGACCTAAAACACCGATCTTAGCCCCCGGGAAGAAGCTCAGAGAGATATTTTTTAAAATATGACGTTTCGGTGGAACAATTTTTCCAACCCGATACATACTATAAACGAATTGAGCCAAGTTATTTACCTTTTGTTTTATAAAGGGAATTTTAATTTTATGCTGTTTTCTGTACGTCAGGGGAAAATGCCCTAAAAGACAGCGAAAAACCGCGATAAATTGTTTGTCCTGAACTATACCTGAACATCAGAGGATCATCCATCCCTCCCCGTTATCTGATGAGAGATAGGCAGATAACAGCGGTGTTTTATTTTTAAACATTTACTTTTTTAACTCTGATTGTATAGTGAGTCGATACGCTATACAGGGAGTGAATTGTGATAAAAAGTTTTAAGCACAAAGGAATAGAGCGTTTTTTTATGATGGGAATTACCTCAGGTATTCAAGCGAAACATATTACAAAATTACGGATACAGCTTACTGCGTTAAATACGGCCAAAAGACCACAAGATATGTCTGCACCCAGTTGGAAACTACATCAGTTAAAAGGTGCTGATTTGCAAAGTCATTGGTCAATATCCGTCAATGGAAATTGGCGGTTAACGTTTAAATTTGAGGATGAAGATGCCATCCTCGTTGATTATCAAGATTATCATTAAGGTGAAAATCATGAATAAAATGCATAATCCAGTACACCCGGGTATGGTGTTGCGTGAGTATTTAGAGGGTATTTCAGTAACTGATGCAGCGAAAGGGTTGGGTGTCACTCGTGCAACATTGTCGCGTATTCTTAATGGCAGCAGTGGCGTTTCGGCCGATATGGCGCTCCGCTTGGAAATGGCATTAGGAACGAGTGCAAAGATGTGGGTAGACATGCAGGCTCAATATGAGCTGTGGCAAGCCTCTTTAGCAGAGCGGCCGGCAATCAAACCTTTATTTCCGACTCAAGTGGATACTGAGCTGCATAAATGATACGTAAAAGACTGTAAAGCAGGTAAATTCAGGAACTCTCCGCTGTTGCTCGATAAAAACTTTCGGTAGCATTAACATTATTGATATATGTTTAATATACCCGTAATCCTTCAAGTTGCAGCGGTGTTGACTACGCTACGCTCGCCGAGTCACATAGTATATCTATGCTTCTCGTCTATCTTCGCTTGTCGCCTACCTGCAACTCGAATTATTTGGGGTATATATAGGTTAAGGTTTTTCCTGTATTTTGACTTTAATTTAGCGATGGAGCGAGTGGATATGAAACGTTGGTTAGCGGCAATTCCAGTGACAATGATGCTAGTTTCTAGCACCGTATGGGCGGATTCCCTACAGTCACAGCGGGAGCGGTATCAAGCGATTAAAACCGCTTGGGATGCAAATAAAATGGATGAAGTGGAGCGCTTATTACCGACGTTGCATGATTATCCTCTTTATCCTTATTTGGCTTACCGTGAGCTGACGCAAGACCTTGATATTATTTCACCTCGTCAGGTTCAGGAGTTTATTAACGCCTACCCAACGCTACCTGTTGCTAAGAATTTAAAAACGCGTTTTGTCAACGAACTTGCCCGTCGCCAAGAGTGGAAATCATTGCTTGAATTTAGCCCGGAAGCACCAAAACCTGCCGAAGCACAATGTAATTTCTATTTTGCTAACTGGGCTGTTGGGAACAAACAAGTGGCTTGGCAAGGCGCTGAAAAAGCGTGGTTAAATGGCCATTCAATGCCCGCGGCCTGCGATAAACTCTTTAACGAATGGGAAAAAGCAGGCTATTTAAGTGCTGAAATGGTGCTAGAGCGAATTAATCTGGCAATTAAAGAAGGGAACCCGTCGATTGCCAGTTATTTAGCAAAACGTCTACCGCCGAGTTATAAAACCATTGGTGATGCGTTGATTAAATTGCAAAATGAGCCAGCTTCGGTGGTTTCGTTTGCAAAAACTGTCACCCCAACGGATTTTACTCGCCAAGCAACCATTGCGGCATTTAACCGCTATGCACGCCAATCGCCAGATGCTGCTCGCTCCGTATTAAGCAGCGTAAGCTCTGCGCAAAAAATGAATATGGCTGAAAGCCAGCAGCTAAAAGACAGCATTGCATGGCAGTACATGGGGGATGTGACCCCTGAACAAGCACAGTGGCGTGATGAGACTATTCAGGAAACGAATTCAGCTTCGTTAAAAGAGCGCCGTGTTCGTCTTGCGTTAGGGCAAGGGGATAAAACGGGTGTTGCTTCATGGCTAAGGCAGCTTCCAGCGGACGTGAAAAACAAAGAAGAATGGCAATATTGGCAGGCGATTACGCTAATTGATGCCGGGAAAAAAGCAGAAGGCGAAACGCTGCTTCGCCAGCTAACTGAAAAACGTGGTTTCTACCCGATGGTTGCCGCACAAGTGTTAGAGATTGATTACCCTGTGTTAGTCAAAAGCGCGGTGAAGCCAGATGCGAGCATCAGCCAGCTCCCTGAGGTCCAACGTGTGCGCGAGCTAATGTATTGGGAAATGGATAATTTAGCGCGCTCAGAATGGGCTAGCTTGGTGGCATCCCGCCCTGCCAATCAACAAGAACAACTGGCTCGTTATGCGTTCGATAACCAATGGGCAGATCTCAGTGTGCAAGCTACTATCACGGCAAAACTGTGGGATCACCTTGAAGAGCGCTTTCCGTTAGCGTGGGACAAAGAATTTAATCTGTATACCAAATCAAAAGATATACAAAAAAGTTATGCGATGGCTATCGCTCGCCAAGAGAGTGCTTGGAACCCACAAGCGCGTTCGCCAGTGGGCGCAACAGGTTTGATGCAGTTAATGCCAGCAACAGCAAAACATACCGCACAGAAGCAAGGTATTGATTATGTGAATACTAGCCAGCTCACTAACCCAACGATGAATATCGAACTGGGTACGGCGTATTTGGAAGATGTTTACCAGCAATTTGGTAATAACCGTATTTTAGCCAGTGCGGCTTATAATGCAGGTCCATCAAGGGTGACTCGTTGGTTGGGGAACAGTGGCGGCCGTATTGATGCCGTGGCATTTGTTGAAAGTATTCCGTTCTCAGAAACCCGCGGCTACGTGAAAAATGTGCTGTCGTATGATTTGTTCTATCGTCATTTTATGGGGCAAAAGGGGAGTAAGGTTTTACTGCCCAATGAATGGAATATGAAATACTAAAAATACTCTTCATATTTCGGATTGTAGGGGTGTTGGCTTCGCTTGCTAACCCTAGTCACATACTTGTGTATGCTCCTAGGGCTTAGCGCCACTCGCCGCCTACCTACAATCCGAACTATTTTGAGTATTAAGACTTGCCATCTTTCGAATTATAGGGGTGTTGGTTTCACTTGCTAACCCTAGTCACATACTTGTGTATGCTCCTCGAGCTATCCTCGCGGGGAGCCTAGTCAGAACTCAAACTATTTAGTGTATTAATGAAGTAACTAAATGAAATTTGGTTGTTTTTTGTGTTGTTGAATCATGAGTAGCGTTTGGTTGATGATTTCTAATCAGAGTGTGTTATTATTTGTACTAGTTAAATAGTATGGATGGATAAACGATGACAGCAAATCAACACCATGATCCGGCGCTAACAGCCGATGAGAACGCTGACTGGCTGCGCTTTGTGAATTTGCTTCAACTGGCCTTTGAACAAGATATTCAATTGCCAGTTTTGCAATTACTGCTTACTCCAGATGAACGAACGGCCTTAGCAACTCGAGTCAGAATCGTACAAGAGCTGATGCGTGGTGAAATGAGCCAACGAGAGCTGAAAAATGAGCTCGGTGTTGGGATCGCAACAATTACACGTGGGTCAAATAGCCTAAAGTCAGCGCCTATTCCTGTGAAGGAGTGGCTGGAGCAGCAACTCCTCTGATATTCGTCATACTTCAAATTGTAGGGGTGTTGGCTTCGCTTGCTAACCCTAGTCACATACTAGTGTATGCTCCTAGGGCTTAGCGCCACTCGCCGCCTACCTACAATCTGAATTATTTAGAATATCTTTATTTTTCATACTTCGCACGATGACGTTGTTGACTGCTCTCGGCTACTTGGGTCACATACTTATGTATGCTCCCCAGGCTATCCTCGCTGGTCGCCTAGTCACCGCACGAATTATTTAGAATATCCATATTCGTTATGCTTCGAATGAGTACACATAAAAAAAGTATGGTTTCCCATACTTTGGTGTGTATAAAGTGGCACTTTTGCCTACATGCAATTTTAATTATTTTGAGTATAATTAGTCTTCGACTTGGTTTAGCTCTTTATAAATTTCATGCTTAATGGGAACCAAAGCCAATATTAAGGCTTGTTGGTAAACACTGGTGCGGGTTAATACGCCGTCAGTGAAAAAACCAATGGCTCCACCTTGTTGTTTGATATTATCGATACCCGTCAAAAAGGCCATTTCATCGCCGAGTTCACGACCTTCACGAATACCTGCCAGAATTTTTTCTGGGATCATAATACTTGCAGAGCGAGATTCACCGCGAATTTGTTTATGTTCAATGACAATCCAAGCGAAAGTCATATCATCATCAATACCCGCTTCAATACCAACCCAAAAGTCAGCTTCTGGGCGAACTTGTCTTGAAGCCATCACGCGTTGTCTAGCGCCTGTACGGGTTTCATTATTACCGATAGGTTGCTGTGGAACACTGCTATCGACATTAATATCTTCAATTTGATAACTGCCTGGCCCAAAAACAGCATCGAAAGCTAGATGGATTGCTTTAATTTTGGCAGGGTTAGTCGTTGCAGCTATAACTTGGTACATTCATTATTTTCCTTTGAACACATACTTCGAAAAGTAATAACGGAACACATCTATGTTACAGGTTTATCTTGTTCGCCACGGCGAAACTGAATGGAATTTGGCTCGCCGCATCCAGGGACAATCTGATAGCCCTCTGACAGCCACGGGACGATTGCAAGCAAAGCAGGTGGCTGAAAGGATAAAATCAGAAGGCATTACCCATATTATCACTAGTGATATGGGGCGCACACTAGAAACTGCACAAATCATTGCAAGTGTATGCGGATGTGAAATTATCACAGAACCGCGTCTACGTGAACTAAATATGGGCGTGCTGGAGCAAAGAGCGATTGAATCATTAACGGAAGAAGAAGAACAATGGCGCAAAAGCTTGATTGATGGCACCCGTGGTGGGCGAATTCCTAATGGGGAATCGATGGAGGAGCTTTACACTCGTATGTTTGCGGCGCTCAATAGTTGCTTAGATTTGCCTGAAGGTAGCCGACCATTACTCGTCAGTCATGGCATTGCGCTGAGCTCATTGATAAGCCGTATTATGGGCGTCCCTGCGTATTCAGAACGTCGCCTACGCTTACGAAATTGCTCGTTATCACGTGTGGATTACCAAAACAGCCCATGGTTAGCGAATGGCTGGATTGTGGAAACAGCAGGGGAAGTCACGCATTTAACGCAACCTGCGTTGGATGAACAACAAGGCTAGTGAGAGGAAAAGGCGTTTCATGGTAGAAACGCCTTTCGATTAAGCGGCTACAGCGACATCCGTTTTGATAGGTACATAGTAATCAAACGTATCAATATGCGTTTTGGGGTCATCACTGTCAGGTGTGATCTTATGCAACTCAATATTTTTTAATCGATAATGTTCGATGTCATACCCTGGTCGACGGGTCAAATTGAGTTTTGGCAAATACACACCATAGATCTGATACAAAAACTCTTGCAGTGCATCACGCGTTGGTACTCCGCTAAATGAAAATTTCACATAATTTCCACTTGGTAGCGTGATATTTGCGTATTGATCGGTATTGAAACTTGCATCTTCAGGTTTCACTGCCGTGGTGTAAAACACCGTCTGTTCATCTTCCTTTTCAGGATTATGGATTGCATGATGCAAACCAAATACTTCAGAGGCAATAGTTGTCGTATTGTCCAAATAATAGTGCCAGAACGTTTGGCGCATTTTTGAGCAGGCGGTTGACCATTCTTCTAACGCATATGAACAGCTTTGTTCTAAGCCAACCAGTGACAACTCAGGCATGTGCATAAATTCATGGTCAATATTGACGTGATTATCTAAAATAATCGGCGGGCAGATACCCGCTGCGCACCACTCTTCGCTACGGCGATAAAAAGCAGGCGTTAAATTAAACTGCTTTTTAAAGGCGCGCGTAAATGTTTGTTGCGAGTCAAAGCGATATTGCAGCGCAATATCTAAAATCGGGCGGCTGGTTAAGCGTAGCGCTACCGCAGCGCGAGAAAGCCTTCTAGCTCGAATATAAGCCCCAATCGCTTGGTCGGTGACCTCTTTGAACATTCGTTGTAAATGCCACTTAGAGTAGCCTGCTTTTGCAGCGACGTTATCAAGCGAAAGCGGTTTATCGAGGTTATCATCTATCCAGCGAAGTAAGTCGCGAATAATATTAGTTTGATCCATGTATATCCCCAGCCAATGCGACTTATAGAACAGATATAATCTATCAATGAATTGCTATTCTATATCAAGTTATCTTTTTCGTTTATAGTAAATGAGTTGTATTTGGGAATTAGTTAGAAAAGTAAATAATTAACCCCGTTAAGGTGTTTTATTGGTGTAAATTGAATAGGAAACCCAGTATGCGTTTTTCCACGTTAAAAAAAATCGTATTTGCGTCGTTGTTAGCGGCGGCGTCTGGTTCAGCGCTCGCTGAAGAAGTTGGTTCAGTGGATACTGTGTTTAAAATTTTTGGGCCGGACCATAAAATTGTTGTTGAAGCCTTTGATGACCCTGATGTTGAAAATGTGACATGCTATTTGAGTCGTTCAAAAACGGGTGGGATCAAGGGTGGGTTAGGGTTAGCGGAAGATACGTCTGATGCGGCAATTTCCTGCCAACAAGTTGGTCCCATTGAATTGAGCGACCGTGTAAAACGTAAACCAACAAAAGGTCAGGTTGTTTTCCAGAAAAGAACGTCGTTAGTCTTCAAGAAACTGCAAGTTGTACGTTTCTACGACCCAAAACGGAATGCACTGATTTATTTAACCTACTCAGACAAAATGATCGACGGTTCTCCGAAGAATGCATTAAGTGCAGTACCGATTATGCCTTGGTAATAGGGTAAGATGCCAATAACCTAGGTTTACTGGCATCTTATTTAAAAATACCATACAAAAAACCGTTCTCTTTCATGGTGATGACCAGAAGGGGTCTGTATGCCATGCCGTGGGGAAACCAGCACTATCTAAATAGTTTGTCACACAATAGTATTTTCCTATCAAAATCGTTAAATCATCATATAAATTAACGTCTTGTATGTCTAAAAACAGTAATATTCTATGTGCCATTGCGAATGGGCTATAAATACGATTGTTGTTTGTTGGTGGAATATTAAGTAATGAAATGATATTTGAAGGGGCGCGAAAGTTCGCATTCCATAACCGACTATGATGAGCACAGCGGTTTCTGATATCTCTAAGTACTCTTAGCCAAGAACAAAGTGCTCTAAAACTCGGTGCACCAAATTCAGAGGCCATTGAGTCCAAGGGGGCACCAGAGCGTTGATTAATAATAGCCGCATTTAGGTTATCGTATATCTTTGATATTGTTCCTATACTGAGAAATTCACTCGCTATCCAAAACGGTGGCAAAAACTTATAGTTATCATGAGTAATATTGTAATACTTTGATTTATAGTGAGTGGCATACTCTTCTTTTGTATTTGAAAACTCATTACTTATCTTGTTTCGAATAGAATCAATAAGGTATGTATTATTATTTTTTATACTAAACCATTGATTATCAAGGTACCAAAAAGGATTATTACTAATAGAGGACATGATGTGATCTAGGCGGCTTCTCAATTTTATTTCAATTCTCGCAATAGCCTTGAAAAAAATAAATCTGATCTGTTCATCAAATCGATATAAATCAACAGCATCTTCAAAAAACTCACCCGATCTATAGTTTTTCCCTGTAGGACAACTTGGGTCTAACAAAGGATGAAGGTAAATTTTAAAGTGGTAGTAGTTTATTTGAGATAATGTTTTTTCTGCAGCACTTTCATCAATAAAACTAAGTTGTTTTGTTTTTAGATCTGAAATGATCTCCGCAGGTGTTTTATACGGCTTTACATATGGGGTATAAGGCATATATTTGCGGTTCCGTCGCGATTTTTACTAATAAAAAAGCTCATTACATTCCTAAAATACGTGTAAACGTTATAAAAGGAGCATAATGAGCGTTGTTATTGCCAATTATGCTTATCTCTTTTTTGATGTCAATACTTTTTGTTATTACTAGATTGATTTTTTTCAATTTAATTGAAAACAGTAAAACGTAATTGAAGGGAAATAGAAGGAAAAAATCCGCTGATGAAAAGACAGCGGATTTTAATAGTGAAAAGATAAAAAATTAGACTGCTAATTATTCGTCTAAATCACCACAGAAACGATAGCCTTCACCGTGGATAGTCGCGATGATTTCAGGCGTGTCTGGTGTCGATTCGAAGTGTTTACGAATACGACGGATCGTCACGTCAACAGTTCTGTCGTGTGGTTTTAATTCACGGCCAGTCATTTTCTTCAGTAAGTCAGCGCGGGTTTGAATTTTGCCCGGATTCTCACAAAAATGCAGCATCGCACGGAATTCACTACGTGGTAATTTGTAGTGCTCACCTGCTGGGCTGACTAATGAGCGGCTGTTAATGTCCAATTCCCAACCATTGAATTTATAGCTTTCAACGAGGCGGCGTTCTTCAGTACCTCCTGCTAAATTCATAGTACGAGACAACAGATTACGCGCACGAATGGTCAGTTCGCGTGGGTTAAATGGTTTGGTGATATAGTCATCAGCACCGATTTCGAGGCCAAGGATTTTATCGACTTCGTTATCACGGCCTGTTAGGAACATTAACGCGATGCTTTCTTGTTCACGTAACTCACGAGCCAGCAATAAACCGTTTTTACCTGGTAAGTTAATATCCATGATGACTAAATTGATGTCATGCTCAGAGAGGATATTGTTCATCTCTTCGCCATCAGTTGCCTCATGGACCACATAGCCTTCCGCTTCAAAGATACTTTTTAGCGTATTGCGTGTGACAATCTCATCTTCAACAATCAAAATGTGTGGGGTCTGCATAGTTGCTACCTAAGTATTAAAATAAAAATACTGAACTCACAAGCCGTTTCCAGTTAGGTGGTTATTGATATTGTTCTCTGGAAAAACACGTTCATGAGTATAAATTTGTTTTGAAATTCAACAGTGACTTTATGTTGCCGTTTCTAGCAATTGACTCTAAAAATGAATCAAAATATAAGCACTCTCCCAATATTGGGCTGTTAACAGCAATATAACAGCTAATACTGCATTTACCACCTAAAAAACTAACTTTTGTTGATACATATCAAAATCAATTGTAGCACGTTAACAAAAATTGTTAGGGAGATAATTATATAAATTAACTGGCTGTTTAGATATCGGATAGACACTTAAAATTGCAGAGGGTAATGAGAGGGATTCCCGCTTGAGGTTGATATTAAAGCATTAAGTTTTTAGCGAGCTAAATATAACATTATTAATAATGCTCAATTTGTGACCTAGCTCGAATTCCGAAAAGTTCTTTCCCTTATCAAAAAGAGGCTTTGGTGACTCAGTGATAGCGGGAATGTAAAATTAACACCTCTGATTTGGGTTTTTATGGTGTTTAATTAGGAAAGTTACTTATTTTATTTCTGTTAAATGGTTTTTTTTACAATTAAGAAACATATTTATTGGTTTTTTTGTTTATTGAAGGTCAATAAAATCACGCGGTCAAGCAAATATACTTAATGTCTAGCAAGGTGAATTTTTCTAGGTTGATGAAGCCTGAATAACGATAAATTTTTTGCTTTTGGTGAGATGTGCCTTGCTCACAGTAAAGCTCGGTAACACATCATTATTGGCTATTTTATAGGCTAATTTAAATTAAAATGCTTAAAAAAATATTTAACCATTAATTTTGTTTTTTCTGGTTTTTAAAGCTATCTCTTCTGTGTTATCGCTCTTTTTATTCAACGTTAGACTCTTTATCCAGATAATTTTTAATCAAAAAAAAGTGATTTTAGTGGTGTGTTTTTACAAATAAATTTGACAATTTATAGCGATTGCTTTAACCGTATAGGGAGAAACCTAATGGATCTAATGAGACAGACAGAATTTATGCGTAATATCAGCCTGACTATTATTATTACCACCACCACCGTAACCACAGGAAACGGGGCGGGCTGACGCATCCAAAAAATAAAAATGAAAAAGCCCGCATCCCTTACCAGATGCGGGCTTTTTTTTGGTGTTAATTCAGGAGAGAAATACCATGCGTGTGCTTAAATTTGGCGGTACTTCGGTTGCGAATGATGAACGAGTACTGAATGTTGCTGACATCGCTGAAAGTAAATTAGCAGATGGGCAAGTGGCTCTGGTGCTGTCAGCGCCAGCAAAAATCACTAACCATCTCGTTGCAATGATTGATAAAACGGTTGCAGGTCAGGATGTCATCACGCATGTGAATGATGCCGAAATGATTTTTGCTAACCTGCTAAAAGGATTGAAGGAAAAACAGCCCGGTTTTGAGTATGACCGACTGAAAAAACTCACTGAGCAAGAATTCGCGCAAATCAAACAAGTACTGCATGGTATTACTCTTCTAGGGCAATGCCCTGATAGCATTAACGCATCAATCATTTGTCGTGGTGAAAAACTGTCAATTGCCATTATGGAATCCGTTTTAAAAGCACGGGGTCATAACGTCACGGTAATCAATCCTGTCGAAAGTTTGTTAGCAAAGGGGCACTACCTCGAGTCTACAGTTGATATCAATGAATCAACAAAGCGTATTGCTGACCTAAATATCCCTAAAGACCACTTTGTATTAATGGCTGGGTTTACCGCAGGAAATGAAAAAGGAGAGTTAGTCGTTTTAGGCCGTAATGGTTCCGATTACTCAGCCGCTGTATTAGCCGCATGCTTGCGCGCAGATTGTTGTGAAATTTGGACTGACGTGGATGGTGTCTATACTTGTGACCCACGCCTTGTACCAGACGCCCGTTTATTGAAAGGGATGTCGTATCAAGAAGCCATGGAGCTTTCTTATTTCGGCGCCAAAGTTCTTCACCCTCGCACCATTGCCCCCATTGCCCAGTTCCAAATTCCTTGCCTGATTAAAAACACCACTAACTTAAGCGCTCCAGGTACTTTGATTGGTGATGGTCAGACCGATGACAGCACGCCAGTAAAAGGTATTACTAACCTGAATAACATGGCGATGATCAACGTCTCTGGGCCGGGTATGAAAGGGATGGTTGGAATGGCGGCACGCATTTTCTCCGTGATGTCCCGCAAAGGTATCTCAGTTGTGTTGATTACCCAGTCATCGTCTGAATACAGTATCAGTTTTTGTGTGCCACAAGGGGAGTTGTTGCGTGCTCGTGCAGCCCTCGAAGAAGAGTTCTATTTAGAGCTTAAAGATGGCGTGTTAGACCCGCTGGATGTGATGGAACAACTGGCGATTATCTCCGTAGTTGGTGATGGTATGCGCACGTTAAAAGGTATTTCTGCGCGTTTCTTCTCCGCATTGACTCGCGGTAACATCAATATTGTTGCAATTGCCCAAGGCTCGTCTGAGCGCTCTATTTCTGCGGTAATTGCTAATGAGTCAGCGACAACCGCCGTTCGTCTCTGCCACCAAATGCTGTTCAATGCAGAGCAAGTGATTGAAGCCTTTATTGTTGGTGTAGGCGGTGTAGGTAATGCATTAATTGAGCAAATTCATCGCCAGCAACAATGGTTAAAGCAAAAGCACATCGACCTGCGTGTGTGCGGTATTGCTAACTCGCGCGCGATGTTGACCAATATGCAAGGCATTGACCTTGATAATTGGAAGGCGGAACTAGCACAAGCGAAAGAGCCATTCAGTTTGAGCCGCCTGATCCGCTTAGAGCGTGAATATCACTTCTTAAACCCAGTGATCATCGATTGCACATCTAACCAAGAAATTGCTGAACAATATGTGAATTTCTTAAAAGATGGCTTTAACGTCGTCACGCCGAATAAGAAAGCAAACACGTTATCCATGGATTATTACCATCAATTACGTGCTGCAAGTGAAACATCAAAGCGTAAGTTTTTATATGATACTAACGTGGGAGCTGGTCTGCCAGTCATCGAAAACCTGCAAAACTTACTCAATGCAGGTGATGAGTTGGTACATTTTAGCGGCATCTTATCTGGCTCATTATCCTTTATTTTCGGTAAGTTAGATGAAGGCATGTCATTGTCTGAAGCCACCACATTGGCGAAAGAAAAAGGCTTTACTGAGCCAGACCCTCGTGATGATTTATCAGGGATGGATGTTGCGCGTAAGCTATTAATTTTAGCCCGTGAAGCAGGATACAATTTAGAGTTACAAGATATTGAAATTGAAGCGGTTCTCCCTGCTGACTTTGATAGTTCAGGCCCAGTTCCAGAGTTTATGGCGCGTTTACCACAACTTGATGCCCAATTTGCTGCGCGGATAAAAGCCGCAGAAGCAGAACAAAAAGTGTTACGCTATGTTGGTTTGATAGAAGAAGGGCGCTGCCAAGTTAAGATTGTTGCTGTCGATGGCAATGACCCGCTCTTTAAAGTCAAAAATGGCGAAAACGCATTGGCTTTCTATACGCGCTATTACCAACCAATTCCTTTAGTATTAAGAGGTTATGGTGCAGGTAATGATGTTACCGCAGCTGGTGTATTTGCAGATATGTTACGTACTCTGTCATGGAAATTGGGAGTTTAATAAGTGATTAAAGTTTATGCACCCGCTTCAATCGGTAATGTTAGCGTCGGGTTTGATGTCCTTGGCGCGGCAGTTTCACCTGCTGATGGCTCACTATTAGGCGATTGTGTGACTGTCGAGGCGGCAGAGACATTTTCGTTAACCAACAAAGGTAAATTTGTTTCTAAGCTACCAAAGAAAAACGAACACAATATCGTTTACCAATGTTGGCAGCTGTTTTGCGAGCGTTTGGGGAAACCGCTGAATGTAGCAATGACGCTTGAGAAAAACATGCCAATTGGCTCAGGCTTAGGCTCTAGTGCATGTTCTGTTGTTGCAGCCCTGATGGCGCTGAATGAATTTGCAGAAAAACCGTTTGATGACACGCAGCTGCTTGGCATGATGGGGGAATTGGAAGGGCGTATTTCGGGTAGCGTGCATTACGATAACGTCGCACCGTGTTTCCTCGGTGGATTGCAGCTGATTATCGAGCAAAATGGTATTATTTCCCAGCCAGTGCCTGCATTCGACAATTGGTATTGGGTGATGGCATATCCGGGAATTAAAGTCTCGACTGCTGAAGCGCGTGCTATCTTACCAAACAGCTATCCGCGTCATGATATCGTCAATCATGGGCGCTATCTCTCGGGTTTTATCCACGCTTGTCATACTAATCAGCCACTGTTGGCAGCGACGATGATCCAAGACGTGGTTGCAGAACCATACCGTACACAATTACTGCCTGGCTTTGCGGAGGCTCGACAAAACGCTAAAGAAATCGGTGCGTTAGCGTGTGGGATCTCCGGTTCAGGGCCAACATTATTTGCCATTTGTGATGACAAACTCATCGCTGAAAAAATGGCCGCGTATTTGCAACAACATTATATTCAGAATGATGAAGGCTTTGTGCATATCTGCCGTTTGGATCTCGCCGGGGCAAGGACAATAGGGTAAACAATGAAACTGTATAATTTAAAAGATAATAACGAGCAAGTTAGCTTTGCACAAGCTGTCAAACAAGGTTTAGGTAAGCAGCAAGGCCTGTTTTTCCCACAAGATTTGCCAGAATTTAGCGCAGCAGAAATCGACGAATTATTAAAATTAGATTTCGTGACGCGTAGTAGTAAAATTCTGAGCGCGTTTATTGGTGATGAAATTCCAGAAGCTGAACTTGCCGCGCGCGTGAAAGCGGCATTTGCTTTCCCTGCGCCAGTTTCTAAAGTGGAAGATGACGTCGCAACTCTCGAATTATATCACGGCCCAACATTGGCATTTAAAGACTTCGGTGGGCGCTTTATGGCGCAAGCTCTGGGGCAAGTGGCGGGTGAGCAACCTGTTACAATTCTAACAGCAACGTCTGGTGATACTGGTGCGGCAGTGGCACATGCTTTCTATCGTTTAAATAACGTTCAAGTAGTGATCCTCTACCCAGAAGGCAAAATTAGCCCACTGCAAGAGAAACTGTTCTGTACACTCGGTGAAAATATCCACACGGTGGCTATCAAGGATGATTTTGATGCCTGTCAGGCATTAGTTAAACAATCGTTTGATGATGAGGAGTTGAAAAAAGCGTTATTCTTAAATTCAGCTAACTCGATCAATATTAGCCGTTTATTAGCGCAGATCTGCTATTACTTTGAAGCGGTTGCGCAGATCCCTGCTGAAAAACGTGATCATTTAGTGATCTCTGTTCCAAGTGGTAACTTTGGTGATTTAACGGCTGGTTTATTAGCAAAATCCATGGGCTTACCTGTTAAACGCTTTATTGCGGCAACCAACGTGAATGATACGGTTCCGCGTTATTTAGTCGAAGGTGAGTGGAAACCACATCAAACGATTGCAACGTTGTCTAACGCGATGGATGTGAGCCAGCCAAATAACTGGCCGCGCATTGAAGAACTTTTCCGTCGTAAAGGTTGGTCGATGAAAGAGCTTGGGTTTGGTGCAGTTGACGATGAAGTGACAAAAGACACCGTTCGTGAATTGGATAAAAAAGGGTATTTATCAGAGCCTCATGCGGCGGTTGCGTATCGTGTGTTGCGTGATCAACTCCAATCCGGTGAATATGGCTTGTTCCTCGGCACTGCACACCCCGCTAAATTCAAAGAAAGCGTTGAGGAGATCTTAAATAAGCAGATCCCTTTACCAAAAGAATTAGCTGAGCGCGCAGACTCGCCACTGTTATCTCATTTCTTACCTTCTGATTTTGCAAAATTACGTGAATTTCTAATGAAATTAGCACCAAAGCAATAAGTGGGTTGTGATGTCAAAACGGAAGCTTAGGCTTCCGTTTTTGTTTAACGGATGCCTAATTAATTATTATCATAATGATATTATTAGCTAAATTGAGCTCCATCCATCATCTCCATCGCGCCCACCATCAGAACCACCACGCCCACCTTTACCTCCTTTTCCACCGTTTGGCCCTGCATCACCCCCTTTTCCGCCATCACCACTTCCTGAGCCATCACCTCCATTGCCGCCATTTCCGCCATTTAATCCTCCATTGCCCCCACTACCGCCGTGACCGTTAACTGAACCATTTCCTCCATTTCCGCCATTCCCTCTGCCGTCACCGTTTCCTCCATTACCTCCATCACCTCCATAGATGCCCCCACTACCGCCATTTCCTCCATTTCCATTAGTTCCAGGGGCTGCATTTCCACCGTGGTTGCCGTGGCTCTGAGTAGTATGGCTTCCCCCATTTCCCCCATTTCCACCGTTTTGGCCGTCGCCGCCCACTCCTCCATTATTGCCATTACTGCCGTTGGCGCCATTTTGTCCACTAGTTGAGGTGTTTTCGTGATCAATCAATTGAAACGTATTTTTTTTCTCATGTATTAGCCCGCAATTAAATTGTGAAGGAGGATTAGTCATGATGGTGGTGGCTTCTTGAGATAAGCAACTAATCAATAAATTAAAGGAGTTAGTGGCATGGCTGGTAATAGAGATACTCATTAAGAGTAGAGAGCAGAATGATAAAGTTGATTGGTTATTCATAAGCGCCTCCATTTCCCCCCTTTAGGTAAGGGGGAAATATTGATTGGTATTATTAATTAGTGGCCATTACCACCATTTCCTCCATTGCCGCCATTACCACCATTGCCGCCACTTCCACCACTTCCTCCATGGCCTCCATTACCACCATTCCCACCGTGATTTTGCCAGAGTTCGGATGTGGTTAAAGGCGGTGTTTCTAATAACCAGAGAAAAGATGCTGTTGCAAAAGGTGAGATAGGAAATAATAAAGATATAATTAAAATAGATGTTTTATGCATATAAATCCCTTGTTTAAAGTGAATTAAATAAAGTGCATAAAAAAGTCTAATTTATTATTTGTAATATTCAATAGGTAGGAGGTTTAATCTTTTCATTAAATATGTTGGTGATGAAATATAAAATAATAATAGCTTTCTTCATGGGTGCAATTGATTTTAGCCATATTATTTTATTTTGGATAATATGGCTTTGATAAAATTTAATTAATAAATTTCGAATGGTTATCTATTTCATTTTGAATGTATGCAGACGAACTGTTTTTATTTAATTTGAGCATAACAATTGCTTTTTCATGTTCATTCATATCCGCAAATAAAGTGGCGGGGTTCATTTGGTTTTGTTTGAAGTTTGTTGATTTTTCAAGGTGTGACCGAATACTGCTTAACACAGTAGGGGCGGTATTATTTTGAGTGAAGCTTAAGGCGATAGCGGCTTTTTCATGGCTATCTAATTGAGAAAAGGTAGTGCCACTATTAATGTTTTTCTCAATATTAATACCTGCTTGGCTTAAATGTTGTTGGATGGCATATTGGTTAGCCGCAGAACTATTATTTTCAGTAAATGTTAATGCAGTGGCTGCATTTTTATGAATATCCATATCTGAATTCGCATTGGCAACATGGGTGGTAGCAGCAATAAGACTTAGTGCAATAATAACCTTTTTCATTATCTATCCTTATTTAATTAAATGAATTTCAATAAGGTCATAATAATGAATACATACTGTCTAAAAGCTGACAGTAAAATGACAAGATTGCCATCTTACATATTGAATATTTAATTCTTGGGTAAGAAAATGGTAAATCGTGTTGAATATTCATCAGATTTCACGTTAATGGTTCCTTTATGGGTCAATATAATGGACTTCACAATGGCGAGGCCGATACCGCTTCCTTCATTTTTTCGTTGGCGTGATTTATCAACGCGATAAAATCGGTCAAATAACTTTGGCAAGTGTTCTTCTGGGATTTTGTTTCCCGGGTTACTGACAATAATTTCGATGCCATTTTGGACATTTGCTAGGTTTATACTTACTGTGTCACCTTTAGGTGTATAGCGGATAGCATTAGAAATTAAGTTTGTTAGTGCTCTTCTTAGCATGTCTTTGTCCGCTAAAATGATGTCAGCTTCGCCAACCATTTTAAGTTTAATTTCATTATCTTCAGCTAAGAACTCAAAATAATCGAAAATAAGCACAATTTCTGACTGTACATCCACTTGTTTTTTCTCAGGAATGAGTCGATTATCATCGGCTTGAGCAAGAAATAACATATCTGAAATCATTCGTGAAAGCCGGTTATACTCTTCTAGGTTTGAATAAAGAACTTCGACAAGTTCTTCTTTTGTACGGCTCTTATTTAGCGAAATTTGAGTTTCGGTCATTAGGTTTGTAATCGGCGTTCGCATCTCGTGAGCAATATCGGCTGAAAAATTAGTTTGCCTAACAAAAACATCCTCAATTTTGACTATCATTTGGTTAAATGACTCAGTGAGTTGTTTTAATTCTTTTGGTACGGATGTGGGGTCTAATCGAACACTTAAATTTTCTGAAGTAACATTTTTAATTTCATCACTCACTTCTTTAAGGGGTTTAAGCCCTTTAATGACCAGAAAATAGACAATAAATATAGTTAATAAACATAGCAAAACAGCGCTAATGATTAGGCTATTGATTAGCGAGCTTAAATAATCGTGATGAAAATTAAGGGAAAGTGCGGTGACTAATCGGTATTGTTTGGCATCACTAGGTATGCCAACTTGAATATATTTTTCTGCGATGCGGTAATTTTCAAGGTATTGTTCGTGGTTATTTTTTTCAGCATTGTAGTTTTTTAATGCTTCAATAATATCTTTATTCGTATTGGGGGAAACTAACGTATTACCCTGATTATCTGAAAGGTAAACAGCAATATCTTGGTGCTCATTTAGAATAGTTTTTATACGCAAAAACTGTTCATTTTGCGGATCGGAATTTTCGCTTAATAAGCTGCTGATGGTTAAATTTATTTGGCTTAACGTGTATTCATCCTGTTGCTTAAAATGCAGCACAACGGAGTTGATCATGATCCAACTAAATAATAATAAAGCCAGTGAGAGCGTTGCACCGATCAAAACGACGAGCCGAGTTAAAATAGAGACTGGCGGATGAAATAATTTAATCATTTTCTGGGATCTCTAATAAATACCCCATTCCTCTAATAGTGTGGATCAATTTAGGCTCATAATTAAGATCTATTTTCGATCTCAAACGTTTAATTGCGACATCAATGACGTTAGTATCACTATCAAAATTCATATCCCACACCTTGGAGGCAATTAAAGAACGCGATAAAACCTCTCCTTGGTGCAAAACAAAAAATTCAAGTAGTGCAAATTCTTTACTGGTTAAATTAATTTTATCGTTAGCACGAGTAACGCGTCGTTTTATTAAATCAACATGAAGATCTGCGATATGGAATTGGGTTTTTTGGATACTATTATTACCACGGCGCAGTAAGGTGCGAACGCGCGCCAGTAATTCAGAAAAATCGAAAGGTTTGATTAAATAATCATCGGCTCCCAATTCTAACCCCTTTACTCGATGCTCAACATTACCCAGTGCAGTTAACATTAATATTGGGGTATTCCTTCCCATTGCTCGCAAGTTTTTAGCAATTTCCCAACCATTAATATCGGGTAACATCACATCAAGAATAATTAAATCATACTCTTCAGTTGTCGCCATATGCAGGCCTGTGATCCCATTTTCTATTGCATCAACCACAAAGCCAGATTCGGTTAACCCTTTAGATAAATATTCTCTGGTCTTATGTTCATCTTCCACAATAAGTAATTTCACAGTCACCTCAACGACAATATTTGCACTACTTCATTCTAAGCATTGAAATCCTCAAATGTAAAATGACAAATTTGTCATTTTCATGTCATGAATCTAACAGGCAGCTTTTTTTACTATAACGCCAATTTTAATCATCAGAGGCATGGCTATACCATGTATTTTCCCAAAATATTATTGATAGCAAATGCCCTAATTTTAAGTGGCTGTGTTTCATTAGCACCTGAATACCAACGCCCAAATTTAAATGTACCAAACCAATTAAACAGCGGTGTATCGACCTCAACTGAGCAACCGACATTTTTACTGCCAAGCTGGCAAGTGTTTATTCAAGACTCGCAACTGAAAGCGGTTATTCAACGTGCGCTTGAGAAAAATAGTGATCTGTATTTAGCTGCCTTGGATGTCGAAGAGGCCCGAGTTCGTTTTGGGCTAGCTAGCGCAGAAAAATACCCGCAGATTAACGCTTCAATGGGGAGCGACTATAGCCGAGGGTTACAGCAAGGTGCAGCATTTGATAAAAAATATAATGCAGGCGTAGATATTAGCTATGAATTGGACTTTTTTGGGCGAATAAAAAATTTAACTGAAGGGGATAAAGCAAAATTTATTGCCTCAGAAGAGATGCACAGAGCAACTCAAATTTTAACGATTAAAACGGTTGCAGAAGCGTATTTAGATGTCGCATATAACCAGCAACTATTATTGATTGCACAAGAGACGAAAACGAGTTACCTCAATAGCCAATCGATCGTGGCACAAAAAGTGGCAGCAGGAAAAGCGACATTGGCTGATTTAGAACAAGCGAAAGGGCAAGTTCAGTCAATTGAAATCAATATCGAAAACATTCACAGCGAAATTGCCAGAAATGAAAATTTAGTGAATTTTTTAACGAATGACTATATTCAAAAAGTCAAAATACCAGAAGGTGGTTTTGAACTAAATTACCCGTTGATCACCGCACCTTCGACCTTGTCTTCTGACGTTCTATTAAGTCGCCCAGATATTATGGCAGCAGAGCAAAATATCATTTCCGAGAATGCCAGTATTGGTGTGGCAAGGGCTGCATTTTTCCCCTCTATTTCCTTCAATACAGGTGTCGCTAACAGCAACGATTCATTGTCAGGCTTATTTGATTCCTCAAATGGTGTTTGGAATTTTATTCCCAAAATCACCCTACCTATTTTTACTGGAGGAACAAATAGTCGAAACCTTGAGCTTGCAAATATCCGTAAAAACAAAGCGATTGTGAACTATGAAAAAAGTATTCAAGTGGCTTTTCGTGAAGTGAAAGATGCGTTGGTTATTAAGTCGAGCTTGGAAAAGCAATTAAGTGTACAGGTACTGTACGTCAATACATTGCAGAGTGTCTTAACACAAAAACAAGCCAGTTACCGCTATGGTGGCTCCAGCTATTTAGATGTGCTTGAAGCACAAAGAAGCTTATTTACTGAGCAGCAAAATTTACTGAAGTTAAAAATCGAACAGCAGAAGAATGAGGTGACTTTATTCTCTGCACTTGGTGGTGGGTTTATTAAATCATGAGGACAAGTATGAAAAAGTTAAATGGCATCGTTTTTGCCCTTTCAATGGGCATGTTCACTGCGGCAGGTTACGCAAATGCGGCGGATCATAATCATTCTGTTTATCCTGAAAAAGTTGCAGAGCCTGTTATCAATACGGAAGGGAAATTAATTTCTATTGATAAAGAAAATAAGAAATTAACGATTAACCACAAAGAGATTGAAAGTATTGGGTGGCCGCCAATGACGATGCGCTTCACCTATGAAGATGAAAATATGATTAAAGGCTTACAGGACAATGACGAATTAAAATTTTCCTTTGAGCAAAAAGGCAATCTTTCAATATTAAAATCCGTCGAAAAAATAAACTAATTAGATAGAGAGATGTTATGTCATTAGTTAACCTCACTAAATTGCTGTTGGTTATTATTATATCGAGCGTTATCTCAATCTTGTTTTATCGCTATTTTTTTATTGAAGAAAATAGTCACCAACCAATGGAAAAACAAGAACGCACGGTGTTGTATTGGTATGACCCGATGTATCCAAATACCAAGTTTGATCAACCGGGTAAGTCACCATTTATGGACATGGATCTTGTGCCTAAATATGCCGATGAAAACCAAGGATCAGCAGATAGTAAAGGGATAACTATTAACCCAACTCAAACTCAAAATTTAGGGTTAAAAACGGTTGAGGTAAAATGGGGACAATTAAGCTATGACTTAACATTTCCTGCCGAAATTACGTTTAATGATCACCAATTTGCGATTGTGCAAGCCAGAGAAAGTGGTTTTGTTGAAAAAGTGTATCCATTTACAGTGGGTGAGCGGATCCAAAAAGGTGTTCCAATTGCAGATTTGACGATCCCCGCATGGGTTGAGGCGCAAAGTGAATATTTAGCGTTAAAACAAATGGGGGCAAGCCAAACCGATCTTAATAGCGTGACTGAGCGTTTACGATTAAATGGCATGCCTGAAGGGGCTCTCTCCCAATTTATTAAAACAGGGAAAGTGCAAACACGTTTTACCATCCAAGCACCGATATCGGGTGTTATTACTGCATTAAATCTGCGTTTAGGTATGAATATTTCCAAAGAAATGGCTATTGCTCAAATACAAGGAACCAATCCTTTGTGGGTGAATGCATCTGTTTCCCAATCAGTAGCGGAGTTATTAACCAAACAAGCTCAGTTTTCGGTGTCTATCCCCGCTTACCCAACTCAGCAATTTACAGTGAAAAATTGGTTGATATTACCAAGTGCAGATCAAGCAAGTCGCACCATTAATATTCGCGCTGAAATTGAAGATAACGCCAATGTATTAAAGCCGGGTATGACTGCCTATTTAAACTTGCAGGCGAAGGGGCCAGAAAGTTTATTAGTTCCTTCTCAAGCCATTGTGGATTCAGGGAAAGAACAACACGTTATTGTCGTGGGGGAACATGGTGAGTTTATCCCTAAAAAAGTGCGTGTTATCACTGAATCCCAGCAAACAACGGCTATTTCACAAGGGTTACAAGTTGGCGAAAAGATTGTGACGCAAGGTGTTTTTCTTATCGATTCAGAAGCCAATATTGCGGGCGCATTAGCCCGAATGGAAGCGCTTCCCTTGCAATCCGAGCCATCAAATCATTCATTACATAAATCTCAGGAGTAGACTATGTTGGAATGGATTATAAGACGCTCGGTGGCAAATCGCTTTTTAGTGTTAATGGGCGTGGTATTTTTAGTTATCGCAGGAATATGGAGCATCCGCAGCACGCCTGTTGATGCCTTACCTGACTTATCTGATGTGCAGGTGATAATCAAAACCACTTATCCAGGGCAAGCCCCGCAACTGGTTGAAAATCAAGTCACTTACCCAATAACAACCACAATGCTATCTGTGCCGGGGGCAAAAACAGTTCGCGGGTTTTCGGCCTTTGGTGACTCTTATGTATATGTCATTTTTGAAGATAATACCGATTTATATTGGGCGCGCTCGCGGGTTTTAGAGTATTTAAATCAAGTCCAATCAAAACTTCCAAAAGGCGCAGTTGCCTCAATTGGTCCAGATGCAACCGGTGTTGGTTGGGTTTTTGAATATGCGTTGGTGGATAAAAGTGGTAAGCATAACTTAGCTGAATTGCGTTCGCTCCAAGATTGGTTTTTGAAATATGAATTAAAAGCACTGCCAAACGTTTCTGAAGTTGCAACCGTTGGTGGCGTGGTGAAATCTTATCAAATCATTGCCGACCCGCTTAAGTTAGCGCAGTTTTCAGTGACGTTACCTGAAATAAAACAAGCCGTTGAAATGGCTAATCAAGAGGCGGGTGGTTCTTCCATCGAAATTGCTGAAGCTGAATTTATGGTTAGAGCCAATGGTTATCTGCAATCTATAGATGACTTTAATAAAATCTACCTGAAAATGGCAGAAAATAACGTCCCAATCTACCTGAAAGACGTGGCTCGCATCCAAGAAGGCCCTGAAATGCGCCGTGGTGTTGCGGAGCTTAACGGGGAAGGTGAAGTTGTCGGCGGGATCATTTTACTACGTTCAGGTGAAAACGCGCGAAATGTTATTCATGATGTAAAACAAAAGCTTGAGGATTTAAGTGCCAGTTTACCCGAAGGCATTGAAATCATCACAACCTATGATAGAAGCATTCTGATTGATAATGCGATTGATAACCTTAGTTATAAGCTGCTAGAGGAATTCATTGTTGTTGCCCTAGTTTGTGCGGTTTTCTTATGGCATTTCCGTTCTGCTTTAGTGGCGATTATCTCTTTACCTTTAGGGCTGTTTATTGCGTTTATTGTTATGCGTTACCAAGGAATAAATGCAAACATTATGTCGCTTGGCGGAATTGCGATTGCCATTGGCGCAATGGTGGATGCGGCTATTGTGATGATTGAAAATGCCCATAAAAAATTAGAAAAATGGCAGCATCAACATGAAGGGCAAGCTCTCGATAATACGCAGCGCTGGAAATTAATTACAGACTCGGCAGTTGAAGTCGGGCCTGCATTATTTATCAGCTTACTTATTATCACGCTTTCTTTTATTCCTATCTTTACGTTGGAAGGCCAAGAAGGGCGTTTATTTGGGCCTCTGGCATTTACCAAAACCTATGCGATGGCGGGCGCTGCCGCATTAGCATTAATCGTGATCCCGATATTAATGGGGTATTGGATCCGCGGTAATATCCCAAATGAAAATAAAAACCCACTAAACCGTTGGCTAATTGCAATATATAGCCCCATTTTATTAAAAGTATTGGCGTGGCCGAAAACGACATTGTTGATTGGTGTTCTGTCATTGTTTACCGTGATATGGCCATTAAAGCATTTAGGGGGTGAATTTCTTCCATCAATTAACGAAGGTGATTTACTGTATATGCCGTCGACCTTACCAGGGGTATCTCCTGCTCAAGCGGCTTTTTTATTGCAAAATACCGATAAGTTAATCAAAACCATTCCTGAAGTTGATACCGTTTTTGGCAAGGTGGGGAAAGCGGAAACCGCCACTGACTCGGCGCCGATGGAAATGATCGAAACCACCATTCGTTTAAAGCCACAGTCTGAGTGGCGTGAAGGGATGACACTGGAAAAAATTATCGATGAGTTAGATGAAACGGTGCGTTTGCCGGGAGTTGCTAATTTATGGGTTCCACCGATTCGTAATCGAATCGATATGCTTTCTACAGGGGTCAAAAGCCCGATAGGCATTAAAGTGTCAGGGAAAGACCTTGAAGAAATCGATGCATTTGCACAACAGATTGAAAAAGTGACGAAAACAGTCCCAGGGGTCGTCTCTGTGTTAGCTGAACGGTTAGTGGGCGGTCGGTACATTGATGTTAAAATCGACAGGGAAAAAGCGGCTCGTTTTGGTATGAGTATCAGTGATGTGCAGGTGTATATCTCAACGGCGACAGGTGGGGAGATGATAGGGGAAACTGTTGAAGGGATAGAGCGTTACCCTATTAGCCTAAGGTACCCACAGGATTACCGAAACAGTGTTTCTGCACTGAAATTATTACCAATTTTAACACCTAATAAGCAACAAATTGTCCTCAGTGATGTGGCCGATGTCGTAGTGCAAATGGGTCCACCGATGCTGAAAACAGAAAATGCACGGCCAACCAGTTGGATTTATATCGACGCACGAGATAGAGATATGGTCTCTGTTATTAATGATATCGATACGGCGATAAAAAATAATATTCAAATGAAGCCGGGAGTCAGTTATTCCTTCACTGGGCAATTTGAATTACTTGAAAGAGCCAACCAAAAATTAATGTTAATGGTACCCGCGACTATCATGATTATTTTTGTCTTGCTCTATTTAGCCTTTAGGCGCTTTAGCGAAGCTTTGCTAATTTTATTAAGTTTACCTTTTGCTTTAGTTGGTGCGATTTGGTTCTTGTATTGGATGAATTTTAATTTATCCGTTGCAACAGGCACTGGCTTTATTGCACTGGCGGGGGTTGCTGCCGAATTTGGCGTGGTGATGTTGATTTATTTAAGGCACGCCATTGAGGATAGAGAAAAACAGCAAGGAATAAGTAATTTATCCAATCAGGATTTAGATAGCGCGTTATATGAAGGTGCTGTATTGCGCGTTCGCCCAAAAGCCATGACCGTAGCTGTTATTTTAGCGGGGTTATTACCCATATTATTAGGAACGGGAGTGGGGTCAGAGGTGATGAGCCGAATTGCAGCCCCAATGATCGGTGGAATGATAACTGCACCGTTATTATCGTTATTTATCATTCCTGCTGCATATAAATTGATCTGCCAGATACGTCATAAAAAATAGACACTTTTGAAGTATTAGCCATTATTATTGATAAGGTAAATAGCAATGAAAAAGATAATTTTAGGTGGAATGTTTTTACTGTCATTTTCTGCATTTTCTCAAAACCAGAGCGTACAACTGTATAAAGATGCTAACTGTGGTTGCTGCCAGCTATGGGGGGAAGGTGTTAAAAAAGCAGGGTATGACGTTGTGGTCAATGAAATCAGTTATGATGAGTTGAACAAACTAAATGATGAGCTCAATGTGCCATACAACTTACGCAGCTGCCATGTCGCTAAATACAAAGGTAAAGTGATTGTTGGGCATGTGCCTGTTAGCAGCTTAGATGCGATTGATACGTTGCCTGCGGATGTAGTTGGAGTTTCAGTTCCGGGTATGCCAATCGGTAGTTTAGGTATGGAACAGCCAGATGGAAGAACACAGCCATATTCAGTGGTTCAATTTAAAGCCAATGGCGAATACCGTTAATTAAGAAAAAAATTATCAAGTTGCAGGGCATCCTGCAACTTGTGTGAATAGCATTAACTTTCTAATATCAGCTCAATGGATTTCAGTTCTTCTTGGCTGAAATCGCGGTTTTTTAAGATCCCCATCGCGTCATCAATTTGGCTAATGCGGCTTGCTCCAATCAAAACGGACGTGATTCTATCATGGCGTAATAACCACGCTAATGCCATTTGACTCAGCTTTTGATCACGTCTTGCTGCAACCTCATTCAACTGTTTAACTTTTGCTAAGACAGTCGAAGTGAGCCGTTCAGGGGGTAACGATGGGTTGCCTGCTGCCCGTGAATCGG
Organism: Providencia sp. UF-224; assembly: GCF_058245955.1. Taxonomy (NCBI): domain Bacteria; kingdom Pseudomonadati; phylum Pseudomonadota; class Gammaproteobacteria; order Enterobacterales; family Morganellaceae; genus Providencia; species Providencia sp. UF-224. The sequence continues at coordinate 89,693 of NZ_JBSICC010000002.1, forward strand.
CGGGGATACCATTCAAGTAGCGATCTGTTAAGATCCCGCCAGCAAGAGGAGAATATGCGATAGAACCTACACCTTCTTCTTCAAGTAGATCGAGTAACCCCTCTTCAGGTGTACGCTCAAACATAGAATATTTGGGCTGGTGGATAAGGCAAGGCGTTCCTAATTCAGTCAGGATGCGAATGGCTTCTTTCGCTAAATCCGCAGGGTAGTTTGAAATTCCAACGTACAGTGCTTTTCCTTGACGAACGATAAGGTCAAGAGCACTCATGGTTTCTTCTAATGGTGTATCAGGGTCTGGTCGATGGTGGTAAAAAATATCCACATAATCAAGACCCATTCGTTTTAAACTCTGATTGAGGCTGGCAACTAAATACTTTTTGCTTCCCCAATCCCCGTAAGGGCCATCCCACATGGTATATCCCGCTTTTGATGAAATGATCATTTCATCGCGATAAGGCAGAAAATCCCGTTGTAAGATCTGGCCAAATTTCGTCTCGGCAGATCCCGGTGGAGGGCCATAATTATTGGCAAGATCAAAATGCGTAATACCAAGGTCAAAAGCATGACGCAGCATGGCTTGGCAGTTATCAAACGATTTGTTATCGCCAAAATTATGCCACAACCCCAATGAAATCAGTGGTAAACGTAGTCCACTACGGCCACATAAACGGTATTCCATTTCAGTATAGCGCTTTGATGATGCAACATACGGCATACTTCACCTCCAAAATAGTGAGCAAAAACCTCTTTTATACTGTCATAAACCCCAAATGTGGGCTGAGGAATCGATGCTAATTTGATTTAGTATGGCTGTTTTATCGCGAAATTGTGATGGCGTACCAAGAATTTTGTGATGCATTGAAAGTGACGGGTATTCACTGTGAATAAATACCCGTTATTGGATGGTTAAATTTGCTCTGGGCGAGTAAAAATCAGTTCATTACCTTTAGATTGGCTTTCATCAAATTGATAGCCTTCTAAATTAAAGTCGGATAATTGATCCGTTTTTGTCAGTTTGTTTTGAATAATAAACCGGCTCATTAAGCCACGTGCTTTCTTCGCATAAAAGCTGATCACTTTGTATTTGCCGTTTTTCTCATCAAGGAATACAGGCTTAATAATTTGCCCATCTAATTTTTGGGTATTTACCGATTTAAAATATTCATCAGAAGCTAGATTGACTAATACTTGGTCTTTTTGCTGAGCAAGTGCTTGGTTCAATTGTTTTGTAATAATATCGCCCCAGAATTCATATAGGTTTTTACCGCGAGTATTTTTTAGTGAAATTCCCATCTCAAGGCGATAAGGCTGCATTAAATCCAATGGGCGCAAAATACCGTAGAGGCCGGATAAAATACGTAAATGAGACTGGGCAAACTCGAAATCTGCTGGGGAAAAGGTTTCTGCTTGCATCCCTGTATAAACATCACCTTTAAAGGCTAAAATAGCTTGGCGTGCATTTTCAGGGGTAAAGTCAGCGTGCCATTCTGCAAAACGCGCTGCGTTGAGGCCTGCCAACTTATCACTGATCTTCATTAAACTGGCAATATCTGCGGGGGTCAACTTACGGCATTCTTTGATGAGCTTTTGCGATTCTGCTAATAACTCAGGTTGCGTAAATTTCGCTGTCGCAAGCGGGCTTTCGTAGTCTAATGTTTTTGCAGGTGAAATAGTAATAAGCATGACTTGACCCTTTATAAAAGAATAATAACGCTTACTTTAGCAAAAATTCATCCTAAATAGCTAATTGATGCAATAAGCCAAATCAATATTATTCTTTGCTATTGTTAGCTAACGAGATATTTCGCTAAAAGGATTCAGCTTGATATCAAGTTGCGAAACCGATTGCCAATCAAATAGTTGCTTTTGACTAGATTTCCTTGCTTGCAGCAATATGGATGCATGATATTATCTGTAGACGGTGCGGCGATAGCCACAATTCCTTTATAATACGCAAAGTAATTCAAGTTGCAGTCTGTTAGCCAACACTGCTACAACTTGAAATATGACGGGTATAACAACGAGATTAAAGAAATGACCGACAAACTGACCTCCTTACGTAGTCTGACAACTGTTGTTGCTGATACCGGCGACATCGAAGCAATGAAGCTTTACAAACCACAAGATGCGACCACTAACCCGTCGCTTATCTTAAATGCTGCACAAATTCCTGAGTACCGTAAATTAATTGATGAAGCGGTTGAATGGGCACGTAAGCAAAGCAGCAATCGCGAGCAACAAATTATTGATGCTTGTGACAAACTGGCTGTGAATATCGGTCTGGAAATTTTGAAATTAGTTCCGGGTCGTATTTCTACTGAAGTTGATGCACGCCTTTCTTATGATGAAGAAGCCTGTATTGCTAAAGCACGTCATTTAATCAAAATGTATAACGATGCAGGTATCAGCAATGATCGCATCCTGATTAAATTAGCGTCAACTTGGCAGGGTATCCGCGCGGCGGAAAAACTGGAAAAAGAAGGTATCAACTGTAACCTGACTTTATTATTCTCTTTTGCTCAAGCACGTGCTTGTGCGGAAGCTGGTGTTTACCTGATCTCTCCATTTGTGGGCCGTATCCTTGACTGGTACAAAGCAAACACAGACAAAAAAGAGTTTGCACCACAAGAAGATCCAGGTGTGGTTTCTGTGACTGAAATCTACAACTACTACAAAGCGCATGGCTACAAAACTGTCGTTATGGGTGCAAGCTTCCGTAATGTGGGCGAAATCATTGAATTAGCAGGTTGTGACCGTTTAACAATCTCCCCAGGCTTGCTGAAAGAGCTGTCTGAATCTGAAGGCACATTAGTGCGTAAACTGACAGATGCAGGCAAAACACAAGAGCCAGGCGCTAAACTGACTGAAGCTGAATTCTACTGGCAGCACAACCAAGATCCAATGGCAGTTGATAAACTGTCTGACGGTATCCGTAAGTTCGCTGTAGACCAAGAAAAACTGGAAAAAATGATTGCAGATTTACTGTAGTTTTTTCTAGCTTCGCTAAAACCCAGCCAATTGGTTGGGTTTTTTTATGGCTATTATTCATTGAGTTACTTCTCAATTTAAATATAAAAAAACCACAACGCTGCACGGAAATATGCTTCATGGTATGATATCACACCTGTTTATAGGCAAAATTAAACAGTTTCTGATAAGTCAATTTTTGAGGTTTGTATGAATGAATTGCGCATAGGTCTGGTTTCCGTTTCTGATCGTGCTTCGAGCGGTATCTACGAAGATAAAGGCATCCCAGCACTTGAAGAGTGGTTGGCAAAAACGCTGACAACCCCTTTTCGCATTGAAACACGGTTAATTCCTGATGAGCAAATCATGATTGAACAAACTTTGTGTGAGCTAGTGGATGAATTTGCCTGTCATTTAGTACTCACAACAGGTGGTACAGGGCCTGCTCGTCGTGATGTGACACCTGATGCAACATTAGCCATTGCTGATCGAGAAATGCCAGGGTTTGGTGAGCAAATGCGCCAAATTAGCCTGAAATTTGTTCCCACGGCTATTCTATCGCGCCAAGTTGGCGTGATCCGCAATCAAGCCTTAATATTGAATTTACCGGGGCAACCAAAAGCGATTGCTGAAACATTAGAAGGGCTAAAAGATAAAGAAGGTAATGTGCTGGTATCGGGAATTTTTGCCAGCGTTCCATATTGCATTCAATTGCTTGATGGCCCGTATGTGGAAACTGATCCTGCCATAGTGAAGGCATTTAGACCTAAATCGGCGATCCGTACCGAGTAATTCTTTGAATGAAATCAGGTGAGCATTCACTCACCTGATTAAATACCATTAGCAATTATTAGCCGCGCTGGCCAATTGGTAGCACAGTTCTACCATATTGCTCATTTAACACTTCTGCGACCGCTAAATAGAACGCACTCGCGCCACAGATAATTCCTTCGAAACCTGCAAATTTGAGTAGTGCAGCGTTGCCTGTCAGATTGCCGATGGCAAGTAAGGCAAATAAGATGGTTAAGCTACCGAAAACAAATTGCAGCACAAGGTTAGCTTTAAACGTGCCAAGGAACATGAAGAAAGTAAAAACACCCCAAATCGCGAGAAAAACACCTAAAAACTCAGGGGAAGTTGCTTCGGCTAACCCCATGGTAGGTAAAAATAATAATCCCACTAATGCAATCCAAAACATTCCGTAAGAGGTAAATGCGGTTGCGCCAAATGTGTTGCCTTTCTTATATTCAATTAGCCCTGCGATAAATTGGGCAATCCCACCATAAAAAATACCCATGCTTAAAATAACGGATGAAAGCGGAAAAAATCCTGCATTATGAATATTCAGCAGGATGGTTGTCATACCAAAGCCTAGTAAACCAAGTGGGCCTGGATTTGCAAGAGAGCTAGACTGCATATAACCTCTGGTAAAGTATATAAAATTCAAATAGATAAATTGAAAGTAAATGCCGCCAAAATGATGGTGGCGGCGAATCATACGCAGTTTTAGTTGTCTAAACAATGATCACAAGACAGGTTTTTTTGCAATAAATGCAAATTTTTTTTAATTCCCCCCTTGATGAATGGATTTACGACCCCATCTTTAAAGCATCAACCGATATCTCTGTGAATTATTGCGTATTGAAAAATAATTTAGGCTCAGGGTTAAAAACGCCCTTGAAAAAGAAATATTGAGCCGCATATAGATTGATATCGAAATCATAGTGAAAAGAATTCCTTTGGAGGCGTTTTAGATGGGTAAAATTATTGGTATCGACTTGGGTACAACTAACTCATGCGTTGCAATTATGGATGGTACTACCGCTCGTGTTCTGGAGAACAGCGAGGGTGACAGAACTACTCCTTCCATCATTGCGTACACTCAAGATGGTGAAATTTTAGTTGGTCAGCCAGCAAAACGTCAGGCTGTTACTAACCCAGAAAATACTTTATTTGCAATCAAGCGTTTGATTGGTCGTCGTTTCCAAGACGAAGAAGTTCAGCGCGATGTCGCTATCATGCCATACAAAATCATCGCGGCAGATAACGGCGATGCTTGGTTAGATGTGAAAGGCCAAAAAATGGCTCCACCACAAGTTTCTGCTGAAGTTCTGAAAAAAATGAAGAAAACAGCGGAAGATTACTTGGGTGAACCCGTTACAGAAGCGGTTATTACCGTTCCTGCTTACTTCAATGATGCTCAGCGTCAAGCAACGAAAGATGCGGGCCGTATCGCTGGTTTAGAAGTAAAACGTATCATCAATGAACCAACAGCAGCGGCATTAGCTTATGGTTTAGACCGTGAAATTGGTAACCGTACAATTGCGGTTTACGACTTAGGTGGCGGTACATTCGACTTATCAATCATCGAAATCGATGAAGTTGATGGCGAAAAAACCTATGAAGTTTTAGCAACTAATGGTGATACTCACTTAGGTGGTGAAGACTTCGATACACGTTTAATCAACTACTTAGTTGACGAATTCAAGAAAGAACAAGGTGTTGACCTGCGTAACGATCCGTTAGCAATGCAACGTCTGAAAGAATCTGCGGAAAAAGCGAAAATTGAGCTGTCTTCTGCACAACAAACTGATGTGAACCTGCCATACATCACTGCTGATGCAACAGGTCCAAAACACATGAACATCAAAGTGACTCGTGCAAAATTAGAGTCACTGGTAGAAGACTTAGTTAAACGTTCAATGGAGCCAGTGAAAGTTGCTCTGCAAGACGCGGGCTTAAGCGTGAGCGAAATCAACGACGTTATCTTAGTCGGTGGTCAAACACGTATGCCAATGGTTCAAAAAGTGGTTGCAGACTTCTTTGGTAAAGAACCACGTAAAGACGTTAACCCAGACGAAGCGGTTGCAATGGGTGCAGCAGTACAAGGTGGTGTTTTAGCCGGTGATGTTAAAGACGTTCTGTTACTTGACGTAACGCCTCTGTCTTTAGGTATCGAAACTATGGGTGGCGTGATGACTTCGTTAATTTCGAAGAATACCACTATCCCAACAAAACACAGCCAAGTGTTCTCAACTGCGGAAGATAACCAAGCAGCCGTGACTATCCATGTTCTGCAAGGTGAACGTAAACGAGCGGGTGATAACAAATCACTGGGCCAATTTAACTTAGATGGTATCCAAGCAGCACCACGCGGTATGCCACAAATCGAAGTCACTTTCGACATCGATGCTGATGGTATCTTGCATGTGTCTGCGAAAGACAAAAACAGCGGCCGTGAGCAAAACATCACCATTAAGGCTTCTTCAGGTCTGAACGACGAAGAAATCGAAAAAATGGTACGTGACGCGGAAGCGAACGCAGAAGCTGACCGTAAATTTGAAGAATTAGTGCAGGTTCGTAACCAAGCTGACCAACTGGTTCACGGTACACGTAAACAAATCGAAGAAGCAGGTGACAAATTACCAGCGGACGATAAAGCAAACATCGAAAAAGCAACATCTGAGTTAGAAGCAGCAGCGAAAGGCGAAGATAAAGCGGATATCGAAGCGAAAATCCAAGCTTTAGTCACTGCATCTGCAAAACTTCTGGAAATCGCACAGCAACAAGCTCAAGCGGGCGGCGCGGCTGGCGCAGAAGCGAAGAAAGATGACGATGTTGTTGACGCTGAGTTCGAAGAAGTTAACGACAAAGACAAAAAATAATGCCCTTAGCGGGCGCAGTAGCTGTAGCGATGATGGTTAATAGTTACTGATACCGGATACGGGCGTTGAGGGAACTCTGCGCCCGTTCCGCATGTTAAGGGTAAATTAAATGGCAAAAAGAGACTTTTATCAGGTTTTAGAACTTGAAAAGAATGCTTCAGAAAAAGACATCAAAAGAGCGTATAAGCGCTTAGCAATGAAATACCATCCTGACCGTAATCAGGATAATAAAGATGAATCTGAAGAAAAATTTAAAGAAATTAAAGAAGCTTACGAAGTTCTTTCCGATGAGCAAAAACGCGCTGCTTATGATCAATATGGTCACGCCGCGTTTGAACAAGGCGGAATGGGCGGCGGTGGCGGCTTCGGCGGTGGTGCTGACTTTAGCGATATCTTTGGTGACGTCTTCGGTGACATTTTCGGAGGCGGTCGCAGACAGCAACGCCCAAGCCGTGGCTCTGATCTGCAGTACAACATGGAATTGACTCTTGAAGAGGCTGTCCGTGGAGTGACCAAAGAAATTCGTATTCCAACGCTAGAAACCTGTGATGTGTGTCATGGTAACGGTGCGAAACCGGGAACCAGCGCGGATACATGCTCTACCTGTCATGGTATGGGCCAAGTTCATATGCGCCAAGGCTTTTTCTCGGTACAACAACCTTGCCCAACCTGTCATGGTCGCGGAAAAGTGATCAAAGACCCATGCAACAAATGTCATGGTCATGGCCGTGTTGAAAGATATAAAACACTGTCAGTGAAAATTCCAGCAGGTGTTGATACGGGTGATCGTGTTCGTTTGTCTGGTGAAGGTGAAGCAGGTGAGAACGGTGCTCCAGCAGGAGATTTATTCGTTCAGGTTCATGTATTGCCTCATAACATTTTTGAGCGCGATGGTAATAACCTGCACTGCGAAGTACCAATCAACTTTGCCGATGCAGCATTGGGCGGTGAAATTGAAGTACCAACCCTTGATGGCCGTGTGAAACTGAAAATCCCAGCGGAAACACAAACTGGCAAAATTTTCCGTATGAAAGGAAAAGGCGTGAAATCAGTGCGTGGTGGTCTGCAAGGTGATTTGATGTGCCACATTGTTGTAGAAACACCGGTAAAACTGAATGAGAAACAAAAAGCGTTACTCAAAGAGTTTGGTGAGTCCTTAGGTGGCAAGAGCGGGGAAAAAAATAGCCCACGTTCGAAAAGCTTCCTAGATGGCGTGAAAAAATTCTTTGATGATTTAACGAATAAATAAGTGTTAATCATTCTCTAAATTAGAATGGCTGGTCTGTGAAATACAGAACCAGCCATTTTTTATATTATTTAACCACTTCCCCACTGGCGATAACCGTTTCGCGTACTTTGTTTGCAAAGTCTTGTGCTTCTTGAATAATCACTTTTTCATCTGCGGTGAGTAATTGGCGGTCTTGCATCAAAACTTTACCGTCCACAATGGTATGACGAACATTGGCGCCATTCGCCCCATAAACGAGCGCGGCATATGGGCTATACATAGGCACCATGTTTGGTGATTTAGTATCAATTACAATAATATCTGCAAGTTTGCCTGTTTCAAGGGAGCCTAATTTGTCTTCCATATGTAGGACTTTGGCAGAGCCTTTGGTGGCTAGCTCGACGACAGTAAGTGGTGGCATTGCCGCTCGGTCTTTGTTCTCCAGCTTATGAATTTTACCGACCAAATTGAGCTCATTTAACGTCGTTAGAGTATTACTCGACATTGGGCCATCCGTTCCTAACCCTACACGGATACCTTTTTCTAACATGGTGGTGACAGGTGCAACGCCTTTTGCTGATTTGGTGTTGGCACTGATATTATGTGCGACACCGACATCGAATTTTTTCAGCAAATCCATGTCTTGTTCATTCACCATAATGGCATGTGCGGCAATGACTTTGTTATTCAGTGCGCCAATATCCGCCATGTACTGAACGGGGCTCTTTCCACCAGTTCGTTTCGCGATTTCTTCTTGTTCGCGATCAGTTTCGGCTAAGTGGATCATCACAGGAACATCGAGTTCTTGAGATAACTTTGAAATTTGCTGTAAATGTTCAGTTGAGTTTGTATAAGGGGCGTGTGGGGCAAAAGCAGGTGTTATGCGAGGATGACCTTTGTATTGATTAATAAAATTCACTGCGTATTGAATGCCTTCATCTGCGTTTTTCGCATCAGCAACAGGAAACTGGATGACTGACTCGCCTAAAACGGCTCTTAAGCCAATTTTGTCTACTGTTTTAGCCACTTCGTCTTCAAAATAATACATATCGACATACGTTGTGACACCGCCTTTAATCATTTCAACATTAGCAAGATTTGCCCCAACACGGACCATTTCACGGCTTACCATCTTACTTTCTAGGGGAAATATATAACGGTGTAAGCGATCCGGGACATCGTCTGCTAGCGAACGAAAAACAGTCATTGAAGCGTGAGTATGGGTATTAATCAGGCCAGGCATGACAATATCGCCTTCAACATTTAATACCTTTGGAGCTTGGTAATCTTTAGTCAGTTCAGGGCCACCGACAGCAATGATTTTATTTTCTTTAATAACCACAGTGCCGTTTTCGATAATCCGATTTTTAGCATCCATCGTTAAGACAGTACCATCAACAATCATAATATCCGCAGGTGTGGCTGAAAAACTGGCAAAAGAAGCCGTCATTGTTGCGAGGGCTAATAAGGATTTTGTAAAAGACATTGTTACCTCATATCTAAATGAAAAATCAGTTTTTATTTTTTATAAAAGGCTCGAGCAAACTTGGCGAGAGCACTAATTAACTGCTGAGCTTGGCAAGTAAAACACCGGATAAAATCACCAAGCAGGCTAAGATTCGTATCAGATTGAATTTTTCTTTTAAAAATACAATCGAAAGAAACATCGCAAACAATACACTGGTTTCTCGGATTGCTGCCACCATGACGATAGGAGCTTGGCTCATGGCCCAAATAGCGATGCCATAGCTAACTAACTGCATTAGCCCACCAAAGAGTCCTGAGCGCCAATATTGCTGTATACCTAGCACTAATGTACCGCGGTATTTGAGAATGCCAGAAATGGTTAAAACAATACCATTTAATAGAAATAACCATAGTGTATAGACCACCGGATCGTCACTGGCTCGAGCACCATGTCCATCTGAAAGCGTGTAGCAGGCAGTAAAAAAGGCGGTGCATAATGCAAATGTTAGCGCTTTTCCTTTGATATTTAATTTAAATTTTCTTCCAGCAAAAGCAATCAGTAAAACACCACCAATAATGAGCAATATGCCAATGAAACCCATCAATGGGATAAATTCATTGAATAATAAGGCACCAAGTAATGCGGTTATCAGCGGCGCAGAACCGCGTGAAATTGGGTAAATTTGGCTCAAATCACCGTGTGTATAGGCTTGGCTTAAAAAGTAGGTGTAGCCAATGTGGAACAAAACCGATAATGCCAACCAGTGCATTGCTTCGGGAGAGGGTAAGCCTAACCAAAATATCGCAGGAATGGCTAATACACCCGAAAAAAAAGAAATCATCACGAGACCAAAAAAACGGTCATTACCAAATTTAACTAAGGCATTCCAACTTGCATGGCAAAAAGCAGCAAAAAGGACGGCTAATAATACGTAAGTGGTCATAATTTAAGAATAAAGATTATTTTTTGTTTGAAAAATAAAGAAATTTTTTTTTGCGAAGCGCTTTGCAAAATGGTTGTAACTTAGTCTCCCACATTAAAAATTATTGCGAAACCCTTCGAACAGAAAAAATGGATGATTGCGACAAGAACATCAAAAAATGTAAATTAGAAAAAACGAGAAAAAGTTGAATTTATAAAGTCACTTTTTTAAAAAATTTATTATTTGTTTTTATAAAAGTTGTCTATAGTGAAATTAACGTTTCTTTATCATTTTGAGTGATCTCTAACCTGAATAGATCGTTAATTCCGAGTTTTAATGGATAAATAAACGATTTTTTACGAATTAATAATTAGCATAATATTAACATTCAAAAAATATTGAGGTTAAAAGAAATGACAGCAATTATTCGTAAATTTTTAAGGTTAGAAGCAGCAGGGGGCTTACTCCTGATTATTGCTGCCATAGTTGCTTTGATTATGGCCAATACGCCATTACAAGGTGCTTATCAGCAATTTTTAGCGATCCCTGTGTCGATTAAAATTTCAGACTTCGGACTAGATAAGCCATTAATTTTATGGATTAATGATTTCCTAATGGCTATTTTTTTCTTAGTCGTGGGTCTTGAAGTTAAACGTGAATTATTGGAAGGATCCCTCGCGGGTCGTGATAAAGCCATATTTCCAGCAATTGCAGCATTAGGTGGGATGATTGCACCTGCGTTAATTTACCTGCTTTTTAATGGTGGAAATGAAATCACTCAACAAGGTTGGGCAATACCCGCGGCAACAGATATTGCATTTGCTTTAGGCGTTATGGCTTTATTAGGTAAGCGCGTACCCACAGAGTTAAAGGTCTTTTTATTGGCGTTAGCCATTATTGATGACCTTGGTGTTATTGTGATTATTGCCTTTTTCTATACAAGTTCTGTTTCAATGATTGCGCTAAGTTTGGCGGTGTTGTGTGTTGCAATATTGGTCACAATGAACTGGCGCAAAGTGGAAAATACAGCAGCTTATTTAGTTATAGGGCTGATATTGTGGGTGTGTATATTAAAATCAGGTGTTCATGCAACATTGGCGGGAGTTATTGTTGGTTTCTTAATTCCATTACGGGGTACAAACCAAACAAAACCTTCTGAAGAGCTTGAGCATGTCTTACATCCGTGGGTTGTCTATTTAATTTTGCCTATTTTTGCATTTGCAAATTCGGGTGTGCAGTTACAAGGTGTGACTTTTGATGGGTTATTAAGTCCATTGCCACTAGGTGTTGCTGCAGGGCTGATATTTGGTAAGCCAATTGGTATTTTCTTATTTAGTTGGATTTCGGTAAAACTTGGTTTTGCGAAATTACCAGAGCCGATTAATTTAAAGCAAGTTTTTGCCGTTTCAGTGTTATGTGGGATCGGTTTTACTATGTCTATTTTTATAACCGGACTCGCATTTGATGGTATGGATGAGGTATATAGTACTTACTCACGCCTAGGTATTTTGATTGGCTCGACAGTTGCAGCGCTACTTGGTTATTTTATGTTAAGGGTAGTCTTACCGAAGCAAAAACAATTAGTATGAACTAGAGTTATAAAGTAATTTAGTTAATTATTAGTAAGAATTTCCGAACTAATATTCTATGATATACCGTGGTGTGTCTTTTGATGGGTACACTACGGTATACGTAATAAAAGCTCCTAAGTCGTGGAGTACAGGTAGATATGTATGGTGAATAGCACCAAAGGTTGTTATTGACGGTACAAAAGGAATCGATATGCGGGTTTCACATTTAAATTTTAACCATCTTTACTACTTTTGGCATGTATGTAAAGAAGGCTCTGTCGTTGGGGCAGCAGATGCACTTTACCTGACTCCTCAGACTATCACGGGGCAAATAAAGGCGCTAGAAGAACGCTTAGGTGGTAAATTGTTTAAGCGGCAGGGGCGCGGTTTGGTACCTTCGGAACTTGGGCAACTCATTTTTCGCTATGCAGACAAAATGTTTATGCTCAGCCAAGAAATGCTAGATATCGTCAATTACAGCCGAGAATCCAATTTGTTATTTGATGTTGGTGTCGCTGATACATTATCTAAGCAGCTAGTTAGCCGAATTCTAGAAACGACAGTTGTCGAACATGAGCAAATTCATTTGCGCTGCTTTGAATCAACCCATGAACTGCTATTAGAGCAATTAAGCCAACATAAATTGGATATGATTTTATCGGACTGCCCTGTTGATTCGTCTCAGCAAGAGGGGTTATTTTCTGTCAAACTGGGTGAATGCAATATGAGCTTTTTTTGCCGTCAGCCAATACCGAAAAAACCATTTCCTGAATGTTTAGAAGAACGCCGTTTACTCATTCCTGGAAGGCGTTATCTATTAGGTCGGCATATCTTAGCTTGGATACGCAATAAAAACTTACAAGTAGAAGTCTTAGGTGAGTTTGATGATGCTGCATTAATGAAAGCATTTGGGATGCATTATAATGCTATTTTTGTTGCACCTTCACAGTATACACCTGACCTTTTAGGTGGTGAGGATATTGTAGAATTGGGGCGATTAGAAAATGTAAAAGAAGAATATTACGTTATTTTTGCAGAAAGAATGATCCAGCATCCAGCAGTGCAGCGAGTTTGTAATAAAGATTTTTCAGAGCTATTTTCTGTGCCATTTGATAGGCTTGAGCAATAAATTGAATAAATAAAAAAACCGGCCAAGGCCGGTTTTTTTAGCTAATCAAGAAGCAAATTACATTGCTTTGATTTGAGCAACTAAGTTAGCTTTATGACGTGCTGCTTTATTTTTGTGGATCAGGCCTTTAGCGGCGTGACGATCAACAATAGGTTGCATGTCATTAAATGCTTTCTGAGCAGCTTCTTTATCGCCAGCAGCGATAGCAAGGTAAACTTTCTTGATAAAAGTACGTACCATAGAGCGACGGCTAGCGTTGTGCTGACGACGTTTCTCTGACTGAACGGCACGTTTCTTAGCTGATTTGATATTAGCCAAGGTCCAACTCCCAAATGTATTCTATTGAGGACAATTCAAAGGTCGAGGAATATGCCCTTTCGCCCTGCATTTGTCAATGGATTTGTGCAAATAAACATCGTGTACTTCGATGTTCATGCGCTGTGAATGGTGCAAGATTCTATCAGCAAATATGAGAAGAATACAGATCTTAGCGTGAAAAAATGCGTAATTGATGTTAGAAAATTAAAAACAATTACAATAGAAAAAAAATTTAGCCCATCAATCAGAGGGTAGTATGATATTTGCTCGTGAATTGATTGCTTATTAATCGTAAAATATGTTTAGCTATAGGCACTGACGAGAAAACGATAAAAATTGAATATTTTTAGAGACCTCGGAACAAATTTGTTGTATTGATAATCCATTGGTTATCCCAACTTTTTTTGATACCTATGCCTAAGCGCTCATATTGAGTAGCATTATGGTTTATTGTTCACGTAAAATGACCGCTAATTAGGTCGTGTAGCGATCAAAAAAATAGGGTTTAATGAAACCTTTTGCGAACTAAGGTTAACCTTATGCGTCGTACAAGGTATAATCCTGCAATTTCCTCGGTATTGAGCCTGTTATGGAGCTAATTCGCGGTATACAGAATATCCGGGCGTGCCATCATGGTTGCGTGCTGACTATTGGTAATTTTGACGGTGTCCATCGTGGGCATCAGGTGTTGCTACAAAATTTGAAACTCAAGGGTAAGGAACTTGGCTTGCCCACGGTTGTGATGATTTTTGAGCCACAACCCCTTGAATTCTTTATTGGTGACAAAGCGCCTGCGCGTTTGACACGCTTAAGAGATAAAGTGAAATACCTCGCAGACAGCGGTATTGATTATCTTCTCTGTGTCGAATTTAACCAGCACTTTGCCTCTTTAACACCGACTGAGTTTGTCTCTGATTTACTTGTTGACAAGTTAGGGGTGAAATATCTCGCCATTGGTGATGATTTCCGATTTGGAAAAAATCGCATGGGGGATTTTGCGTTTTTGCAACAAGCCGGTGGAGAGTTCGGTTTCGAGGTGGCAGATACAGAAAGCTTTTGCGATTCAGGTCTTCGTATAAGTAGTACCGCCATTCGAAAGGCAATTCAAGATAACGACCTTGAGTTAGCAGAGAATCTATTAGGGCATGCTTATCGTATTAGCGGACGAGTGGTTCATGGCAACCAACTTGGCAGAACAATAGGTTTTCCGACGGCAAACCTACCGTTAAAACGTTTAGTCACACCTGTCACTGGTGTGTATGCTGTAGAAGTTTACGGTTTAGGTGATAAACCTCTACCGGGTGTGGCGAATATCGGCACACGACCGACTGTATCTGGAAAAGGAACGCAGTTAGAAGTTCATCTGATTGATGCCACTATGGATTTATATGGGCGTCATATCGATGTAGTGTTACGTAAGAAATTGCGTGATGAGCAGCGGTTTGCTTCGTTGGAAGCGCTTAAGGAGCAAATTGCTAATGATGTAATTGCAGCAAGAGAATACCTCACTGCAATAGGAATCAGATAATTTAGCGGAAAATTGGAACTGAGAATCGATGAGTGACTATAAAAATACCCTGAATCTACCAGAAACAGGGTTCCCAATGCGTGGCGATCTCGCTAAACGCGAACCACAGATGTTAGAGCGCTGGTACAAAGAAGGTTTGTATCAGGCAATCCGTAAAGCAAAATCGGGCAAGAAAACGTTTATTCTGCACGATGGTCCTCCGTATGCTAACGGCAGTATTCATATTGGTCACTCAGTTAACAAAATTCTCAAAGATATTATTATTAAATCCAAAGGGTTAGCGGGTTATGATTCCCCGTATATTCCTGGTTGGGATTGCCATGGCTTACCGATTGAACACAAAGTTGAACAAATCGTTGGTAAACCAGGCGAAAAAGTTTCTGCCGCTGAATTTCGTGCACAATGCCGTCAATATGCTAAAGAGCAAATTGAAGGCCAAAAAGCTGACTTTATGCGCCTTGGTGTATTGGGTGAGTGGGATAAACCTTACTTAACCATGGATTTCAAAACGGAAGCCCACATCATCAGAGCGTTAGCAAAAACCATTGCAAACGGCCACTTAGTGAAAGGTGCTAAGCCTGTTCATTGGTGTACCGCATGTGGTTCTTCACTGGCAGAAGCCGAAGTTGAGTATTATGACAAAACTTCACCATCTATCTACGTTCGCTTCCCAGCGGTAGATAGCAAATCTGTGTGTGAAAAATTTGGTGTCACGAGTGATAAAACGCCATCACTGGTTATTTGGACAACAACACCGTGGACATTGCCTGCTAACCGCGCAATTTCGTTGAATCCTGAATTCAAATACAACTTGGTGCAAGCGAATGGCGAATTAGTCATTTTAGCGGCTGACCTTGTTGAAGATGTGATGAAAACTGTCGGCATCGACGCTTGGGAAGTTTTAGGCGAATGTGAAGGTTCTGCACTTGAATTATTACGCTTCGAACATCCATTTATGGGCTTTGATGTTCCTGCAATCTTAGGTGACCACGTTACATTAGATGCGGGTACAGGTGCGGTACATACTGCGCCAGGCCATGGTCCTGAAGACTATGTAGTCGGCCAGAAATACGGCTTAGAAACAGCGAACCCAGTTGGGCCGGATGGTTGTTTCTTACCAAATACCTATCCAACATTGGATGGCGTGTTCATTTTTAAAGCTAACGATTTGATTGTTGAGCTGTTAAATGAAAAAGGTGCGTTGCTGTATAAGAAAGCGATTACCCATAGCTACCCATGCTGCTGGCGTCATAAAACCCCAGTTATTTTCCGTGCGACACCACAATGGTTTATTGGCATGGACAAAAATGGCTTACGTGAACAATCTTTGAAAGAAATTGATATTGTTCAGTGGATCCCAGGTTGGGGACGCGCACGCATTGAGTCAATGGTTGAAAACCGCCCTGATTGGTGTATCTCTCGCCAGCGTACTTGGGGTACTCCGATGTCTTTGTTTGTTCATAAAGATACCGAAGAGCTGCACCCGCGTACGTTAGAATTAATGGAAGAAGTCGCTAAACGTGTTGAAGTTGATGGTATTCAAGCGTGGTGGGATCTCGACCCTGCTGAATTACTGGGTGATGAAGCCGAAACTTACCGTAAAGTACCAGATACGCTAGATGTTTGGTTTGACTCAGGGTCTACGCACTTTGCTGTGGTTGATGCACGTCCTGAATTCCATGGCAATTCAGCTGACATGTACTTGGAAGGCTCTGACCAACACCGTGGCTGGTTCATGTCCTCATTGATGCTATCAACGGCAATGAAAGGTAAAGCGCCATATCGCCAAGTGTTAACGCACGGTTTCACTGTGGATGGCCAAGGCCGTAAAATGTCTAAATCATTAGGCAACACGGTGAGTCCACAAGACGTAATGAACAAACTGGGTGCGGATATCCTGCGCTTATGGGTTGCTTCAACGGATTACACAGGCGAAATCGCTGTTTCTGATGAAATCTTAAAACGTGCTGCGGATTCATATCGTCGTATTCGTAACACCGCACGTTTCTTGTTGGCAAACCTTAACGGTTTCAATCCAGAAACGGATATGGTGAAGCCAGAAGATATGGTGGTGTTAGACCGCTGGGCAGTAAGCCGTGCGCTTGAAGCACAACAAGAAATCACTAAAGCGTATGACGAATATGACTTCTTGTCCGTTATTCAGCGTTTAATGCATTTCTGTTCTATCGAAATGGGTTCATTCTATCTGGACATCATTAAAGACCGTCAATACACAGCGAAAGGCGACAGCTTAGCCCGCCGTAGCTGCCAAACGGCTCTGTACCATATCGTTGAAGCGTTAGTGCGTTGGATTGCTCCTGTTCTTTCCTTCACTTCAGATGAAATCTGGAATGAATTACCGGGTAAACGTGCTCAATTTGTTTTGACCGAAGAATGGTATAACGGCTTATTTGGCTTAGATGAGTCAAATGAAATGAATAACAGCTTCTGGTCTGAACTGCTAGCGGTTCGCGGTGAAGTGAATAAAGTGTTAGAGCAAGCGCGTACAGATAAACACATCGGTGGCTCATTAGAAGCTGCGGTAACGTTGTATGCAGATAAAGACTTAGCGAATAAACTACAAAGTTTAGGTGATGAGCTGCGTTTCGTTCTGCTGACTTCTCAAGCGACTGTCGCGGATATTGCAGCGGCGCCTGCTGATGCGCAAGAGAGCGAGCTAAAAGGCCTTAAAATTGCCTTTAGTAAAGCAGAAGGCGAAAAATGCCCTCGTTGTTGGCATTATGCGAGCGATATCGGCTCATCAAGCGAGCAACCAGAAATTTGTGGTCGCTGTGTGACTAACGTAGCCGGTGACGGCGAATCGCGTAAGTTTGCTTAATGAAGACACCTATTTGTTCTACTGGCTTGCGTTGGCTATGGTTGACCATCGTGATTATCGTGGCAGATCTAGGAATAAAGCAGTTAGTGCTAAAAGACCTAAATCTGTACGAACCACATGCTGTAATGCCTTTTTTCAACATTATGTACGCGCAAAATTTTGGTGCGGCATTTAGTTTCTTGGCTGATGAAGGTGGCTGGCAGCGTTGGTTCTTTGCGGGTATTGCGGTGGGGATCTCCATTATTTTAATGGTAATGATGTATCGCCAAAGCGCGCAAAAACGCTTATCCAATATTGCTTACGCATTAATTATTGGCGGGGCAATTGGCAATCTTAGTGATCGACTGGTTCATGGGTTTGTTGTTGATTACCTTGATGTTTATGTCGGTAATTGGCATTGGCCAACATTCAACCTAGCTGACATGGCAATTTGTATTGGCGCTGCTTTAGTTATTTTTGAAGGTTTTTTACCTGAAAAGCCAAAGCAGGAAAAAGCAAAATAAATTGGTAGTACAATAGGTTACAATGTAATAACACACAGCCCAGATTTTCTGGGCTGAATTTTATGACAAAATAGGTTTGGTTTATGTCTACTCAAATACAGGCTCAGAGCGCAGTTTTACTGCATTTCACATTGAAACTGGAAGATGGCTCTACAGCAGATTCTTCACACGCACAAGGAAAGCCTGCGTTGTTTGTGTTAGGGAATGATTCATTATCACCTGAACTTGAGGCTGAACTCATAGGGCTTAATGAAGGTGAAAAGAAAAACTTCTCATTACCCGGTGATGCTGTTTTTGGTAAACATAACCCTGATTTAGTTCAGTATTTTTCATTGCGAGATTTTATGGATACTGGTATCCCTGAAATTGGGACTATCATGTTATTTACGGCAATGAATGGCAGCGAAATGCCGGGTGTAGTAAAATCA
Source organism: Providencia sp. UF-224 (assembly GCF_058245955.1). Taxonomy (NCBI): domain Bacteria; kingdom Pseudomonadati; phylum Pseudomonadota; class Gammaproteobacteria; order Enterobacterales; family Morganellaceae; genus Providencia; species Providencia sp. UF-224. Next base: position 108,259 of record NZ_JBSICC010000002.1, read on the forward strand.
ATTGAAGGTGAGTCTATCACTGTTGATTTTAATCACCCACTCGCTGAGCAACAAATTAGCTTTGAAATTGAAGTGCTTGAAGTAGACCCGCAATTGGAGAATCACAATGCAAATATTAATGGCTAACCCTCGTGGTTTTTGTGCTGGTGTTGACCGCGCAATTAGCATTGTAGAAAGGGCATTAGAACTTTACGGCGCCCCTATCTATGTTCGTCATGAAGTGGTTCATAACCGTTATGTTGTTGATGATTTGCGCCAGCGTGGTGCTATTTTTATTGAAGAAATTTCTGAAGTGCCAGATGGCTCGATCTTAATTTTCTCAGCTCATGGTGTGTCCCAAGCTATCCGTCAAGAAGCGCGTTCTCGCGATTTGACCATGCTATTTGATGCAACATGCCCGTTAGTCACTAAAGTGCATATGGAAGTCGCTCGTGCAAGCCGTAAAGGCAAAGAAGCGATTTTGATTGGTCATGCGGGGCATCCTGAAGTGGAAGGGACAATGGGGCAATATAGCAACCCTGAAGGTGGCATGTACCTTGTTGAAAGCCCTGAAGATGTTTGGAAATTAAAAGTCAAAGACGAAAATAATTTATCGTTTATGACACAAACTACTCTTTCCGTTGATGACACTTCAGATGTCATTGATGCATTGACTGCGCGCTTCCCAAGCATTGTTGGGCCACGTAAGGATGATATTTGCTATGCAACAACCAACCGCCAAGAAGCGGCGAGAGAGCTGGCTGAGCGTGCCGATATCGTGCTAGTGGTTGGCTCAAAAAACTCATCAAACTCGAATCGTCTCGCTGAACTCGCATCAAGAATGCAAAAGCCTGCATTTTTGATTGATGGCGCAGAGGATATTAAAACCGAGTGGTTAACGGATAAAAACATTATTGGTCTAACTGCAGGGGCATCGGCACCTGATATTTTAGTTCGTCAAGTCATTGATAGACTTAAAGAACTTGGTGCTAATTCTGTTGTCGAGCTACAAGGCCGAGAAGAAAATATTGTTTTTGAAGTGCCAAAAGAATTGCGCGTAGAAGTTAAAGAAATTAACTAATACATAGCCATATACTGTTCAAAGGGCCATTTTACATCATCAAAGTGGCTCTATCCTGTTTCTATTTCCGATCTTCCTTCCCTATTTTTCTTATCATCAACACTTTTTCTGATAATTAGTCTGTGCTCTACGTTTTTGTTAATAACTGTCGATTAATACTGGCAGAATCTCACTATGATGGTTAATCTGTAACGCAATAATGAGTTAAATTTCCCGCGAAAAAATTGATATTCGTTTGGGATAACAGTTTAAATTTAGTCAGTTGCATCAATAATGAAAAAGGATGAACCATGGTAAATTCAGTGGTACGTGTTGCTATTGTCGGCTCAGGTGGTCGTATGGGGCGGCAGTTAATTCAAGCTGCACAACAACAAGATGGCATTCAATTAGGCGCTGCTATTGAGCGAGAAGGTTCCTCACTGATTGGCGCGGATGCAGGCGAGCTCGCGGGGGTTGGCAAGTTAGGCGTTTATATTACGGACTCCCTTGATAAAGTCGTTGATGATTTTGATGTTGTTATCGATTTCACTCGGCCCGAAGGCACTCTGCATTATTTGGCATTTTGTAAAGCAAACCAAAAAGGGATGGTTATCGGGACAACAGGTTTTGACGAACAAGGTAAACAAGCCATTGCTGATGCAGCAAAAGTCATCCCAATTGTTTTCGCTGCCAACTTTAGTGTTGGTGTTAACTTGGTGCTTAAATTACTCGAAAAAGCAGCAAAAGTGATGGGAACGTATACGGATATTGAAATCGTGGAAGCTCACCATCGTCATAAAGTTGATGCGCCATCGGGTACGGCATTAGCAATGGGTGAATCTATCGCGGGTGCATTAGGGAAAGATCTAAAAGACTGCGCAGTCTATAGTCGTGAGGGTTACACTGGTGAGCGTGAAGCAGGCACTATCGGTTTTGCAACAATTCGTGCCGGAGATATTGTTGGTGAACACACTGCGATGTTCGCTGATATCGGTGAACGCGTGGAGATCACACACAAGGCATCGAGCCGCATGACGTTTGCAAATGGCGCTATTAAGGCTTCTTCTTGGGTTTTTGCCAAAAAATCTGGGTTATATGATATGAAAGACGTACTTTGCCTTGATGATATTTAGTTTTTAAATTTAAAAAAATCATTATAAATCAATTTTATAATTATAATTTATTGGTTTATAATGATTTTGATTATTATTTTATATTAAATCATTTTTTATAGCTGCTTTCATCGATTTAACTGACTTTTCCTCGTGTTAATTTCCCTTTAATCTCAATCTAAGCTGCGTTATTATAAAATATGCAGTTATCTTACTTAGCAACCGTTTACTTGTTCATATTGGCTATCAATTATGGTGGTCACGTGGGTTAAATTAGGGTTGATCGCTATAAAAGTAAGATAAAAGTGTAAAAAATGCATTTTTTTCTAGACAAGACCCTATCTCATCATTAGAATGCGCGCAATTTGCCAAAAATTTGCTTAAAAACTCATTTTGGCATTGATTTAGATCGCAAAATCTGAATTAATATGCAAAAAACGTGATTTATTATTCTCCGGAGGGTGTTTTGATTAAGTCAGCTATATTGGTTCTGGAAGACGGAACCCAATTCCACGGGCGTGCCATCGGTGCTGAAGGGGCCGCAGTTGGAGAAGTCGTTTTCAACACGTCAATGACCGGATATCAAGAAATAATTACAGACCCTTCCTATTCCCGCCAAATTGTTACTCTCACCTATCCCCATATTGGTAATGTCGGCACTAATGCTGATGACGAAGAATCTCCAAATGTTCATGCACAAGGCCTAATCATTCGTGACTTACCATTGGTTTACAGTAACTTTCGCGGGCAAGAAGGGCTATCTGAGTATCTGAAACGTCACAACGTTGTGGCAATCGCAGATATCGATACACGTAAATTGACCCGTTTGTTGAGAGAAAAAGGGGCGCAGAATGGGTGCATTATTGCGGGGGATAACCCTGACGTGGCATTAGCGCTAGAAAAGGCCCGCCATTTCTCCGGCCTTAATGGGTTAGATTTGGCAAAAGAAGTGTGTACCAAAGAAGCATATAGCTGGACTCAAGGCTCATGGACGTTAGAAGATGGGCAGCAAGGTGCAAAATCGCCGGAAGAGCTGCCACTTCATGTTGTCGCATATGATTTCGGCGCAAAACGCAATATTCTGCGTATGTTAGTTGACCGTGGTTGCCGGCTAACGGTCGTCCCTGCGACAACACCAGCAGAAACGGTGCTTGCGATGAATCCAGACGGCATTTTCCTGTCCAATGGCCCAGGTGACCCAGCCCCGTGTGATTATGCAATCAATGCGATTAAAACCTTCTTAACGACAGATATTCCTGTTTTTGGCATCTGCTTAGGGCACCAGTTATTGGCTTTAGCAAGTGGTGCAAACACGCTGAAAATGAAATTTGGCCATCACGGTGCAAACCATCCAGTTAAAGATTTAGATAACGATGTCGTTATGATCACGGCACAAAACCACGGTTTCGCGGTTGATGAGTCAACATTACCCGATACATTGCGTGTGACACACAAATCTCTGTTTGATGGAACTTTACAGGGTATTCATCGCACGGATAAACCTGCATTTAGTTTCCAAGGACACCCAGAGGCAAGTTCTGGTCCACATGATGCAGCAAGTTTGTTCGATCATTTCATTGATTTGATTAACGAATATCGTCAAACCACACCAAGTCAAAACGCACAATAATCGGGAGCAAATCATGGCAAAGCGTACAGACATAAAAAGCATTCTGATTTTAGGTGCGGGCCCGATTGTTATCGGTCAGGCATGTGAGTTTGATTACTCAGGTGCTCAAGCTTGTAAAGCCTTACGTGAAGAAGGCTATCGCGTCATTTTAGTTAACTCTAATCCTGCAACGATTATGACTGACCCAGAAATGGCCGACGCAACCTATATCGAACCAATTCATTGGGAAGTGGTGCGTAAAATTATCGAAAAAGAACGCCCTGATGCGGTTTTACCGACAATGGGTGGCCAAACAGCACTAAACTGTGCGCTTGAACTGGAGCGTAAAGGGGTTCTTGCTGAGTTTGGCGTTACCATGATTGGCGCAACAGCAGATGCCATTGATAAAGCAGAAGACCGTCAACGCTTTGATAAAGCAATGAAAAAAATTGGTTTAGGTACTGCGCGCTCAGGTATTGCCCATAACATGGAAGAAGCCTACGCCGTTGCAGATGACGTGGGTTTCCCATGTATCATTCGTCCATCATTTACCATGGGCGGTACGGGTGGTGGTATTGCGTATAATCGCGAAGAGTTTGAAGAAATTTGTACGCGTGGTTTAGATTTATCACCAACCAACGAATTATTAATCGATGAGTCATTGATTGGTTGGAAAGAGTACGAAATGGAAGTTGTCCGCGATAAAAATGACAACTGCATTATTGTCTGCTCAATTGAAAACTTTGACGCCATGGGGATCCACACGGGGGACTCCATTACTGTCGCTCCAGCGCAAACTCTGACCGATAAAGAATACCAAATTATGCGCGATGCCTCGATGGCGGTGTTGCGTGAAATCGGTGTCGAGACAGGCGGTTCAAACGTTCAGTTTTCAGTTAACCCGAAAGATGGGCGCTTAATTGTTATTGAAATGAACCCACGGGTTTCTCGTTCGTCAGCACTGGCTTCTAAAGCGACAGGCTTCCCAATCGCGAAGATTGCGGCGAAACTAGCCGTCGGTTACACCCTCGATGAACTGATGAATGACATCACTGGTGGACGTACACCTGCTTCATTTGAGCCTTCCATCGACTATGTTGTGACTAAAATCCCGCGCTTTAACTTTGAGAAATTTGCAGGCACCAACGATCGTTTAACCACGCAAATGAAATCGGTGGGTGAAGTGATGGCGATTGGTCGTACTTTCCAAGAATCGATGCAAAAAGCGTTACGTGGCTTAGAAGTCGGCGCCACAGGCTTTGATCCAAAAGTTGAACAAGATGATCCTGAAGCACTCACTCGCATTCGCCGTGAATTAAAAGATGCGGGTGCAGAGCGAATTTGGTTTGTTGCCGATGCATTCCGCGCCGGTTTGTCCGTTGATGGCGTTTTTAACCTAACCAATATTGACCGCTGGTTCTTAGTGCAAATTGAGGAGTTGGTTCGCCTAGAGGAAGAAGTTGCAGAGCTAGGTATCAATGGCTTAAGCAAAGATTTCTTACGCGTATTAAAACGCAAAGGATTTGCGGATGCACGTTTAGCGAGCTTAGTCGGTGTATCAGAGGCCGAATTACGTAAATTACGTCAAGGCTATGATTTACACCCAGTTTATAAGCGTGTTGATACCTGTGCCGCTGAGTTTGCAACAGACACGGCTTATATGTACTCCACGTATGAAGATGAGTGTGAATCAAATCCAAACCACGATAAACCAAAAGTGATGGTACTAGGTGGTGGGCCGAACCGTATTGGTCAAGGGATTGAGTTTGACTACTGCTGTGTGCATGCCTCACTTGCATTACGTGAAGATGGTTATGAAACCATCATGGTTAACTGTAACCCAGAAACCGTTTCAACGGATTACGACACATCTGACCGTCTCTACTTCGAACCTGTTACCCTCGAAGATGTACTCGAAATTGTGCGTATTGAGCAGCCAAAAGGGGTGATTGTGCAGTATGGCGGTCAAACTCCACTTAAATTGGCGCGTGCGCTAGAAGCCGCGGGTGTTCCCGTAATTGGAACGAGTCCAGATGCAATTGACCGTGCAGAAGACCGTGAACGTTTCCAACAAGCGGTTAATCGTTTGAACCTAAAACAGCCGCAAAATGCGACGGTAACAGCGATTGAACAAGCTGTTGAAAAAGCAGCAAGTATTGGTTACCCGCTGGTTGTTCGTCCATCTTACGTTCTTGGTGGTCGTGCGATGGAAATCGTGAATGATGAAATCGACCTGCGCCGTTATTTCCAAACCGCAGTCAGTGTTTCTAATGATGCGCCAGTGCTGCTTGACCGCTTCTTAGATGACGCCGTTGAGGTGGATGTCGACGCAATTTGTGATGGCGAAATGGTGCTGATTGGCGGGATCATGGAGCATATCGAACAAGCGGGCGTTCACTCGGGTGACTCTGCATGCTCATTGCCAGCTTATACACTTAGCCAAGAAATTCAGGATGTCATGCGTGAACAAGTTCGTAGCTTAGCATTCGAATTACGTGTACGCGGCTTAATGAATGTTCAATTCGCGGTTAAAAACAACGAAGTGTATTTGATTGAAGTGAACCCACGTGCGGCACGAACTGTACCATTTGTGTCAAAAGCAACAGGTGTGCCTTTAGCGAAAGTCGCTGCCCGTGTCATGGTTGGTCAAACATTGACTCAACAAGGTGTGACGAAAGAAGTCATTCCACCTTACTATTCAGTCAAAGAAGTGGTTCTGCCATTTAACAAGTTCCAAGGTGTTGACCCAATTCTTGGCCCTGAAATGCGTTCAACGGGCGAGGTCATGGGGGTTGGTCGTACATTTGCAGAAGCGTTTGCTAAGGCGATGTTAGGTAGCAGCTCAACCATGAAAAAATCGGGTCGTGCGCTTTTATCAGTACGTGAAGGTGACAAAACCCGCGTTGTGGATTTAGCGGCGAAATTGCTAAAACACGGCTTTGAGTTAGATGCTACACATGGTACAGCGATTGTCCTTGGTGAAGCAGGGATTAACCCGCGCTTAGTCAACAAGGTGCACGAAGGTCGCCCACATATTCAGGATAGAATTAAAAATGGTGAATATGATTATATCGTGAATACAACCGCAGGGCGCCAGGCGATAGAAGACTCGAAGCTTATCCGTCGCAGTGCATTACAGTATAAAGTTCACTATGACACGACGTTAAACGGTGGTTTTGCAACCACAATGTCACTGAGTGCAGACCCAACTGAAAAAGTGATTTCAGTCCAAGAGATGCACGCGTTGATTAAGTAATTAACGTGTATTGAATTGAGCCCCAGCGGTAATCTGCCGACTGGGGCTTTTTTTGTCATATATTGCTTGAAAGGCTGTGGCGCAAAAAATTAAAAAAATGCAAAATGCCCATTGACTCTCACGTTACGTGAGGTCGTAACCTCAGTCGCACTTACAGGAGGAACTATGCTATTTCAAGTGGGTGAAATTGCGGAAAAAACAGGATTAACCATCCGAACGCTTCATCATTATGAGGAAATTGGCTTATTGCTTCCAACTGCAAGAACCGATGCAGGTTACAGGCTCTATAATATGCAGTGCATTGAACGTTTAACTCAGATTCAATTGCTGCGCCAAGTTGGAGTCAAACTGAAAAACATCGGTGAAATACTGGATGGTCAGAGTGGGGATATGGCAAGCCTTCTGCAAGAACGGATTGCTTTGTTAACCGAACAAATGCAGCAAATAGCAACATTGCGTTTTCGGTTGGAGCAACTCCAAAAGCAAATGCAAGTGGGCGATCCCTTAACTCAGACTGATTGGTTCTCTGTATTGGAGATGATGACGATGTTTGATAAATATTTTACACCGCAAGAGCTAGAACAATTACCGCTATATACGGCTCATACGCTGAAAAACCAAGAATGGCAACAACGAGTGCTGGCGGTGAGTGAGTTAATGCAACAAGGTGTAATGCCTCAATCGATTGAAGCACAACGGCTCAGCCATGAATGGATGACTGCATTGGAAAGAGACACGGGAGGCAACCCTGATTTCTTTGCAAGGCTGAATAAAATTCATTTAACTGATAATGCGTTAGCGAATTCATCAGGTATTACTGAATCTATGATCCAATTTGTTGCGCAGGGGTTTAGTGAGTATCAATTAGCGCTATTTAGGCCTCATTTAACAGAAGAACAGTTTGCATTTGTGCGCCAACATTATTTTTCTGCGGGGCAAGTTTGGCCTGAACTTATTGCAGGTCTGAATAACGCATTAAAAATGCATAAATCTCCAGATTCCCCTGAAGTACAATCATTGGCTCGTGTATGGTTAGATATGTTTAATCAATTCACGGGTGGTGACCCAGAACTTCAGGAAAGGATCCGTACGATTTATCGGGAAGAGCCTAAAATATCCCAAGGAACTTGGATGACAGCGGAAATAGGGCAATATTTGTTTTCTGCGGTGAGTATTTTGATGGAAAAATGATGCTTATGGCCGCAATGTTGCGGCCATAAATATTAGTTCTCTTTATTACCACTTAATGCCTTGCGGTGTTTCCAATACATCACAATGGAACCAATCAACCCACTGATTAATAAGATAACAGGAATGATCATTAACGCGCTAATGACAACTTGCTCATGCTCTTTCACAAAAGGAATTTGGTTCAAGGCATAACCTAAAGAAACAATAATACCAACCCATAGAAGCCCACTTAGCCAGTTGAAAAACTGAAAGCGGCGGTGGCTCAATTCGGACAGCCCTGCCAGTAACGGTAATAGGGTACGAACAAAGGCTAAAAAACGGCCAATAAGCAGAGCGTATAAACCTTGCTTATTAAACATATTGTTTGCTTTTGTATGATATTCCTCAGGAATTTGGGCTAGCCAACGCTTGACCATTTTGGTTTCACTGAGCCACCTACCTTGCATAAAGCCTAACCAGCAACCCAGACTCGCCGCTGTAGCAAGTAATAAAATGGTTGGAATAAAGTGTAAAACACCTTTGGCGATTAATGCGCCAGAAAGGATCAACAAGGTATCTCCAGGCAGAAAAGCTGCGGGAAGAACCCCATTTTCTAAAACGATAACAACAAAAAGTACGGTATAAATAACCCAAAGTACTTCGGGGTTGGAGAGTTTTAGGAAATCGTGATCCCAAAGTGCCAATACGATTTCGCGTAGGACTTCCATAATCATTCCTGTATTTGTCTAAATGCGAATTTCTTTATTTATATTACAGGAAAAAATAAGATTGAGTTTGATTTGTTTGGGGGTATTCGCTCATCGATCAATAAATTGCAGAAAATATCTCGTATTTTCTGCAATTTGGCTCCCTAACCTTTAAATCCGTTCAAAGGCCAATTGCAAATCATCAATTAAATCTTGTGGATGCTCAAGGCCAATATGCACGCGGAAAAATGTCCCTTCATTTGGATTAAAATCATATTGTCTCATACTGATTAAATCTTCTTTCTGATAACCCAAAATCAGTGATTCAAACCCACCCCATGAATACCCCATTTTAAAATGCGCTAAATTTTCGATAAAAGCAGCGAATTGTTCAGCGGATAGGCGTGACTTAAGTTGGAAAGAAAATAAGCCATTACAGCCTGAAAAATCACGGATAAAAAACGCATGACCAGGTGAAGTTGGCAAGGCAGGATGGAAAACGTGTTCCACTTCAGGGCGAGATTGCAGCCAGTTTGCCACTTGTATACTGTTTTCTTGGTGCTGTTTTAATCGAGTGGCTAAGGTATGTAATCCTCGATTGGCCATATAAACGGTATCAGGATCTGCAGTTTGCCCCAGGAGATACGAATTTTCACGTAAGGTTTCGATACAGCGCTCATTTGCTACCGCGACGCCTAACATGCCATCAGAATGCCCATTAATGTATTTCGTGGCAGATTGTATGGAAATATCCACATCGAACAATAATGGTTTGAGTAACACACCTGCCGCCCATGTATTATCAATCATAATAATGATATCAGGTGATTTATTACGTACGGCTTTCACGATAGCTGGTAAATCATGGACTTCCATCGTGATTGATCCAGGGGATTCTAAAAAAACAATACGCGTATTCGGCTGAATTAAGTCTGCGATGCCTTCACCAATTAATGGATCAAAATAGGTGGTTTCAACATTTAGCTTAGTTAAAATATGGTCGCAAAAATTCTGGGTTGGGTCATAAGCTGAGCCCGTGACGAGGATATGCTCGCCTGCAGAAATAAACGATAAGATTGCATTGGTGATGGCGGCAGCACCTGATGGGTAAAGTACAGAGCCTGCCCCACCTTCTAATTCAGTCATGGCTTCTTGAAAGGCAAAATGGGTTTGCGTACCTCGGCGACCGTAAAAAAGTACACCATTAGCACGGTGTCGCGTTGCATGACGTTTTTCTTCAAGTGTATCGAAGATGATAGAAGATGCCCGTTGAATTACAGGGTTCACGCCTTTTTGTGTAAATTTAGGGTTTCGACCAATGTGCACTAACTGGGTTTCTGGTTTTGTGTTTGCCATGCGCTTTCCTTTATCATTTTAAATTTAGCCTACCCAAAGGCGTGGATACTATGAAGTTAAAGCATTCGCAGGGAAATGTAACTTGAGTTTTCTTCAGTATTACAAAGTTCAATTAGTTCCATCGATATAGGAGAAGGGAGGTTGCATTTATCTACCAAATGCCTTCGTTGTATTAATAAGAATAAAGAAGAAATACCCGTGTAATAGACGTGGACTTCATTGTCTAAGAACAAAAAAAATGAAAAAATTTGTGAATACTAATGATAATTACTATCAATTCGCGCTGTCTTTGATATCATCAGCACCGTCTTTTTTAAAAGAGACGAACAGCGCGAGTTAAATTTCGCTTTTAAAGGTTAGTCGATGAATGGCACAATCATCGATATGAATTTTTTTATACAACACTAAAAAGAGAGTAAAGGCCAACTGATGCGTAAACTAACAGCTTCTATTCTATTGGCGTTCGGCTTGATGGGCACGGCAGTCGCTGAAACTACACCTGCAACAACACCCGCTGCATCTCAAAATACACCATCGACACCTGCGGCTCCAACTACAACACCAAATATTGAAGCTGCTCCCGTATCTTCTGAGCCCGCAGTAAATACTGCCGTTGTGAATGAAAATATTGAAATTGCAACTGAAGCCCCAACAGGCGGCTTTGATCAGGACTTATCCGTTTGGGGGATGTACCAAAATGCGGATAATGTGGTGAAGACAGTAATGATAGGCTTGGTCATTGCATCTGTCATTACATGGGCACTCTTCTTCTCTAAAGGTCTCGAAATTTTAGTCGCACGTCGCCGTTTAAAAGACGAAACCAATGCGATTGCTGACGTGAAATCACTTGATGAAGCCGTGAAAATTGCAGAAGGTTTCAAAGGAAACAGTATTACACGCATGCTGCTTAATGAAGCGGTAACAGAAAGAGCGTTATCTGCGAACAGCACTGATTTGTCTGGTACAAAAGAGCGTACGTCATTCCGTCTTGAAAGAGCCGTCGCTGCAATCAGCCGATATATGGGCCGTGGTAATGGTTATTTAGCGACTATCGGTGCGATTTCTCCCTTTGTCGGTTTGTTTGGAACGGTATGGGGTATCATGAATAGCTTTATCGGGATTGCCCATTCACAAACGACTAACTTAGCGGTCGTCGCACCGGGTATTGCAGAAGCACTTCTTGCAACGGCAATTGGCCTTATCGCTGCGATCCCGGCGGTTGTAATTTATAACATTTTCGCCAGAATGATTAATAACTACCGTGGTCAGGTAGGGGATGTGGCTGCACAGTCTGCGTTATTATTAGGGCGTGATCTTGATCTGGCAAATAGCAAAGCAAGGTAATTATTATGGCAATGCGTTTAGGTGACGAACAAGATGATAGCGGTGAAATGCATGAAATTAACGTGACACCGTTTATCGATGTGATGTTGGTTCTATTGATTATCTTTATGGTCGCGGCACCATTGGCTACAGTTGATATTAAAGTCGACTTACCTGCCTCAACCGCGAAGCCACAGCCACGGCCAGAAAAACCCGTGTTCTTAACGGTTAAAGCTGATAGTCAACTCTTTATTGGCGATCAAGCGGTGTCGAAAGAACAGCTTTCCGTAACTCTTGATCAAGCAACAAGTTCAAATAAAGAAACAACGATTTTCTTCCAAGCGGATAAAAGCGTTGATTATGAAACGATGATGGATGTGATGAATGCATTACGTCAGTCAGGGTATTTGAAAATTGGCTTAGTTGGGATGGAAGCAACGACCTCTAAATAGTCAGTGTTAACAGCAAAAGCCGACATAACGCGTTTTATCTTTAATGGTAAAGCGCGTTTTTTTATTAATAAAATCAAATCGCAACAAAAATTAACACTGTAGCTGTCTGATTTTTCCGCCCTATGTTATCTATCCTGCATAATGTTATATTTATTTGTATGATTTAATCATTATTAATAGATTTTTATCCTATTTTCACGCTTTTTATTGGTATCCATTTGAAGGTGGATGTCTGAATTACACACTCAATACTCTTATAAGGGGTATTGAGTGCTAATATAAGGCAATAAATCAAAATTAACATTAAGATAACTGATGTTTTATTGGTGTTTTTTCTCTAAATCGAAATAGAAGAGTTGAGTAAAGCCGCGTTTTAAGGCTACGTTTTTAACGTAAATATAAGCTCAGCTTCTTTTTTTAAATGCAATTTTTTATTAAAAATGCAGCTTAATACAGCTTGAAATAGCGGATATTTAACTATTTTTGATGCTATTGAATCGAAGAAACATAACCAAAAATAAACCATTATGTTTGAATGGTTTTGTTAATTATCACTATTTTGGCAAGATAATAATATTACCATGGAAATTATATGGATAATTTTAAAGGTAAAAATATCGACAAGATGATTGTTTTTTATGAGAAAATTTAAAATTCATAGAAAGAGTATGGTAACTGAAATAAAAAAATGATTATTTTTTTTCAGACAAAAAATAAAAACTTTATAAAGGTTTTTAATGAAAATGTCTTTTTGAGAGTGAGTTAAATAAGCTTTGCTCATAATAGGAAAAATAAAATTATATAAATATATTTAATTTAAATATAAATCAAATAGCAAATTAGAAATAAATACGTATAAATGTAAATAGTTTGTAATATCTTAACAATAGGTGTTTTATTTTGCTGTAAAATGATAACTTTTTGATTTTAATTATATTTTTGGTTTTTCTTGTACTTTTTAAGTTAAACGAAAAAACACTTGCGCAACCTAAGTCTTGGGTTATAATGCAATCAATAACATTTAGAAACACTTTTAAACACTTTATTATATCGAGTTATTTATTTTTAAAATTGATTAATACTAGGGACCTAATAAAGCCAGTTTTGATTTTCAGTATTATTTTTGAATAAGTGAAAAATCAGGCTTTATATTAAAAATAGATATAATTACGTAATTGGGTAACTCAGATAAGATATTGTGTTTTTAAGTTAACGTGAATGTTATTACTGGAGTCAAATGGGCTGACTACAGACTACGCATAGCAAGCGAAGCCGGAAACGGCAATTTCATATTATACTCCTCTATAGATAAAATAAGACTACATTTCCAGCGTTATCATTAAGATAACGCTTTTTTTTTATTGGTACATTGTGCTACGTAATGAGTATGTTTTTTATACATAATTTGAAGAGTTCAATAAATGTATAATAAATCAGCGTTCACAACATCCTACTATGCATAAAATCAATATATCCTTCAGTTCTATACAAAAGGACTTCACGAAAAAAAATATCAGCGTATGATATTTCCACTTCGCTGTGGGGCATCGATATAACAGATTATAAAGATAATTATACAACGGCGAATTTCTCTGCCAGGATCTGGCGTGAATCAATTGGATGTTACAATGACTTGGTCTGATTTCAAATCTCACTATCTCATCGGTTTTTGGAAGCCTTTACCCGCAGTAATTGCCGCAGGTATTTTATCAACCTACTATTTCGGTTTAACGGGCACATTTTGGGCTGTTACTGGCGAATTTACTCGCTGGGGAGGGCACATTATGCAGCTGTTTGGTGCTCATCCAGAAACTTGGGGTTATTTCAAAGTGATTGGCTTTGAAGGCACACCTCTAGATCGTATTGATGGTGTCATGATTATCGGTATGTTTGCTGGTTGCTTTGCTGCTGCACTTTGGGCAAATAATATTAAATTACGTATGCCTCAACACCGTATTCGCATTTTCCAAGCCATTCTTGGCGGTATTATTGCAGGGTTTGGTGCGCGCTTAGCGATGGGATGTAATTTAGCGGCATTCTTTACTGGGATCCCTCAATTTTCTCTACACGCATGGTATTTCGCTGTTGCGACTGCGGCAGGGTCATATTTTGGTGCTAAGTTCACATTGATGCCAATGTTTAGGATCCCTGTCAAACTGAAAAAAGTCAGTGCGGCATCTCCGTTAACGCAAAATCATGATGTGGCAAAACGACGCTTTAAGTTAGGAATGGTTATTTTCACCCTCGCATTGGCGTGGGGTTTTTATACCTTACTTGACTCTCCAGTGATGGGCTTTGCTATCCTCTGCGGAATTGGCTTTGGTTTATTAATTGAGCGTGCTCAGATTTGTTTTACCTCCGCTTTTCGCGATTTGTGGATCACGGGCCGTACCCATATGGCTAAAGCCATCATTATTGGGATGGCAGTCAGTGCGATCGGTATCTTTAGTTATGTCCAGTTAGGTGCGACACCTAAAATTTTATGGGCAGGCCCAAATGCCGTGATTGGTGGCTTACTCTTTGGTTTTGGTATTGTCCTTGCTGGTGGCTGTGAAACGGGTTGGATGTACCGCGCAGTGGAAGGGCAGGTTCATTATTGGTGGGTTGGTTTTGGGAATATTATTGGCGCAACCATCCTAGCTTATTATTGGGATGATTTAGGCCCTTGGTTAGCAACCGATTTTGACAAAGTGAATTTACTCGAAACCTTTGGGCCACAAGGCGGCTTGTTGGTGACGTATGCATTATTAGCAGTGGCGTTTGTGCTGATGTTAGTTTGGGAAAAACATTTTTTCCGTAAACGTACACAAAAATCGACACAAGCATCAATGGAGGCAATATGAGTAAAAAAGACATTATTCCTGATTACCGTTTAGATATGGTCGGGGAGCCTTGCCCATATCCAGCGGTAGCAACATTGGAAGCGATGCCATCCCTAAAAAGCGGCGAAATATTAGAAGTAGTAAGTGATTGCCCACAATCAATTAATAATATTCCGTTAGATGCAAAAAACTATGGCTATACGGTTTTGGATATCCAGCAAGATGGGCCGACTATACGTTATTTGATCCAAAAATAGCGGATACCCGTCATACTTTGCGCCGCAGCGTTGTTGACTGCACTCACAGGCTCTAGTCACATACTTTAGTATGCTCCTAGAGCCTGTTCGATTGTCGCCTAGCTGCAACACAAATTATTTAGGGTATATTGGCGGCATAATAGGTCATGTTATTGATTGATAAAATAGATTTTTGCCGCAGCGTTGTTGACTGTACTCACAGGCTCTAGCCACATACTTTAGTATGCTCCTAGAGCCTGTTCGATTGTCGCCTAGCTGCAACACAAATTATTTAGGGTATCTTGGCGTATTGATGGATGAGAAAATTTTTGCCGCAGTGTTGTTGGCTGCACTAGAACCCCCTAGCTATGACTTAAATATAGGGCTAGGGGTTTTTAGGCTATTCGTCTTGCCAGTTCGCAATATCTAAAACTAGCTCACATTCATCATCGATATATCCGCCAGTCGGAATAAACCCCAGCTTTTTATAAAACTCAAATGGGCTTTCTTCCCCCTCACCGCAGCTATTATAGAGTCGTGGGTAACCTTTCTTTTTTAGATAACGTATAACTTGGATTAATGCTTCGCGGCCAAAGCCTAACTTTTGATAAGGTTCTGCTATCATGAAGCGCCATAGCATAATGCCATCATATTCGAGTTCGTCATCATCTAACCCAGAATGCAGCATAATGAACCCAACAGGCGTATCATCTGCATAAATCCCTCTGTACCACGCACAGTCTGAAAATTGTGCCTCTACCATAGAGTAAGCATTGTCAGCGACCATATTACGCTGCGCCTCACTCAATGTATGACTAAGTAGGCAGATTTCAGAGAAGTTATCCGCAGTGACTTTTTGTAAGGTCACTAATGAATTTTCATCCACTTCTGGTTCGATAAGCTCTTTCATGACTATTCCTTCGATAGAATATTGACCAAAACTCCAATAATGGAGGCTGCTATTTATTATTTTTATTTAACAAATTTCAAACTAACGTAAATTTGTTACAGGGTTGTAATTTAATCAACCAGAGATTTCACAACCAGTCAATGACTTAATTGTGGCTATGCAGGCGAGGTCTAAAAAGAAATGGCAACTTACTTTTTGGTAAGTTGCCATCGTGAGATAAGGAAGGAAATTCAAGATGTGTTAGTGTTCTGCTTCGCCACCCAGAACATCAATTAAGCGAGCGATTAAGGCGCTCAGTTCGCTTGTCATTAGCACATAATCCGCATCAAATTTTTGCGCATAATCTTCTTTGCCAATGTCGTCATTTTGGTCTTTTAATGTATCACTGAATTTAAGTCTTTTTAGCGAACCATCATCAGATAACATAAATTGGATACGCTCTTCCCAATCTAAAGCAAGCTTCGTGACGAGCTTACCTGCTTCAATATGGGTCGCAATTTCATCAGAGATCAGATCTTGCTTCTTACAGCGAATAATTCCTCCTTCTTCTAAGATAGCTTTTAGCTCCGCTTCATCCATCACCGCAAAGCCTTGAGGAAGTGAGCCT
The DNA here is from genome assembly GCF_058245955.1 of Providencia sp. UF-224. NCBI lineage: Bacteria > Pseudomonadati > Pseudomonadota > Gammaproteobacteria > Enterobacterales > Morganellaceae > Providencia > Providencia sp. UF-224. The sequence goes on from NZ_JBSICC010000002.1 coordinate 124,858, forward strand.
GAACGGATCCACTCGGTGAGAGTGAGTTCAATTGGGTCTTTGAATGTGAGAGGAACGACAGGCAGGGAGCCTAAACTCTTGCGTAATAAGGCTAGATTATCTTCAGCACGTTTCGCGCTTGCCGCATCTACAATAATGAGTTGATTGACGGTATCAATCCAAATATAGGTTTTGCTAAATTTACTGAATGCACGAGGCAATAAGGTGTGCACGACCTCATCTTTTAAGGCGTCTTTTTCAGTTTTTTTAAGTTTGCGGCCTTGGTCTGCTTCTAGTTTTTCAATTTTGTCCTGTACTTCTTGCTTGATGACAGGAGATGGCAGCATTTTTTCTTCTTTTTTAGCGCAAATTAGAATTTGGTTGCCAGCTGCATGGGTTAAGGCATCGGCACCGTTCATCGGCGCGACCCAACCTGTTTGCATCATGTCTTGGCTGCCACAAGGGTGATAGGCAAGTGCGGCAAGTTGTTTTTCCAGATCATCTGCAGAGAGTGCCAAATCCCGATTCAGGCGATAGACCAATATATTCTTGAACCACATGAAAAACCTACCTTTGTTGATAAATAGCCAGTTAGAGCAGGGGGCTATGATAACGAATTGTCGGTTATTAAGCGAAAAAAATATATTTAGCCTAAGGTGCCTATTAAGGAAGTTAAGTGATCCCTCAGTTTTTATCTCTTATACTTGAAAAAAGCGCCCTAGGCAGGTCATGATGGGAAGATAAACAATAAAATCAAAGAGAGCAGCGCAATGAGAATAGGAATTGACCTTGGTGGCACGAAAATTGAAGTGATTGCATTAGACGATGATGGTGAAACCTTATTTCGTCAGCGTGTTTCAACACCTAAAGGTGACTATATTGCAACACTCAATGCTATCGCCGGTTTAGTGAATGACGCAGAAACCGCAACAGGGCAAACGGGCAGCGTAGGGGTTGGGATCCCAGGAACTTTATCTCCTGTGACTGGAAAAGTGAAAAATGCCAACTCAACATGGTTGAATGGGCAGTTTTTTGATGCTGATTTAAGCAAGTTATTAGGGCGTGACGTTAAAATTGCTAACGATGCCAACTGTTTAGCCGTATCTGAAGCGGTAGATGGTGCAGGTGCAGGGAAAAAGGTCGTTTTCGCAGTGATAATCGGAACAGGCTGTGGTGCAGGTATTGCACTCGATGGCCAAGTGCATTCAGGTGGAAATGGCGTCGCAGGGGAATGGGGGCATAACCCATTACCTTGGCAAGATGATTGTGACAGGCAGTTCTTATCAAACGAACACTGCTATTGCGGCTTAACGGGTTGCACAGAGCTGTTCGTCTCAGGAACAGGTTTTATGGCCGATTACGCAAAGTTATCAGGCGAGAAAAAAATCGGCACAGATATCGTTAAACTGGCGCAAGAAGGAGATAGATTTGCCAAAATAGCGCTGGATAATTATTTGAATCGATTAGCTAAAGCGTTAGGGCAAGCGATCAATATGCTCGACCCAGATGTCATCGTGTTAGGGGGCGGCATGAGCAATGTGGATTGCTTGTATGAAGAACTGCCAGCGCGAATTCGTCAATGGGTATTTGGGCGTGAATGCGATACACCTATTCGTAAAGCGGTGCATGGAGATTCGAGTGGGGTGCGTGGCGCGGCTTGGCTATTTTCGTCCTAATTTACGCTGTGGTGGTGTTGGCTGCACTCGGCTTCTCATTTTTTCGTCATACTTCAAGTTGTGGCTGCGTTGGCTTCATTCAGCCGCCTTGCCACAACTCGAATTATTTAGAAAAAGGTGCGCATGTAATAAAAAATAGAGTTTTAGTTTTCATGTTTAAATAATCATCCTTTATTACTTAAATTAAATTTATATTAATTAAAAATAAAATAATAAGCATATTTATAAAGCAAAAAATTTGAGTTAAATAAATTCTCTAATGTTAAGTGATATAAATCACAATTCTTTTTTTCCTACGAAAATTATTCACAAAACATAAAAAAATAATTTCAGTTATTTGGCGTGAATTTGTCATGAATAATTCATTTTTGTGACAGATATAAAAATCAGGCTCGATAAAAAGATGAAAACCGTGATTTAGTCACAGAAAATGGTTACTGTTTGCAGTGTATTATCATTAAAAATTGATGTCATGCACATAGTGTAAAATTTTAATGCCATTTTTGTTGGTTATTTGTTCAATGGCATAAGGTGTGTATGCGGATTCGAGAGGCAACTTTCTCTCAATAAAGGCAACTAAGGGGATCTAATGAATAAAGTATTGAAGCTCTCGACACTTGCTATGTTAGTCGCATTTAATGCGAACGCAGCAACGGTTGATTTACGTGTTATGGAAACATCAGACGTTCACAGTAACCTTGTAGACTTCGACTATTATAGAGATAAACCAACTGAACAATTTGGTTATGTTCGTACTGCGACTTTAATTAAAGCCGCAAAACAAGAGGCCACTAACTCCGTACTCGTGGATAACGGAGACTTAATCCAAGGTAGCCCACTGGCTGACTATATTGTTGGTGAAGGCCTAAAAGATGGCGAATCTCACCCAGCACACAAACTATTGAATACAATGGGTTATACCGTAGGTAACTTTGGTAACCATGAGTTTAACTTTGGATTAGATTTCCTGCATAAAGCCATTGAAGGGGCAAAATTCCCTTATATCAATGCCAATATTATTGATGCAAAAACCGGTAAAAACTACTTCAACCCATACATTATTGTAGATACTCCAGTTAAAGATAGAGATGGAAAAACACATACAATTAAAGTGGGCTACATCGGTTTCGTTCCACCACAGATCCTTATTTGGGATAAACCAAATTTAGAGGGTAAAGTTTTAGTTAACGACATTACTGAAACGGCGAAAAAATTTGTACCGCAAATGAAAAAAGAGGGCGCTGACTTAGTTGTTGCAATTCCTCACTCAGGCTTCTCTCAAGAACCTTACAAGGCAATGGCGGAAAACTCCGTGTATTACCTCAGTGAAGTTCCGGGAATTGATGCAATCATGTTTGGCCACTCACACGGTGTATTCCCAAGCAAAGACTTTAGTGATATCAAAGGTGTTGATATTGCGAAAGGAACCGTCAATGGTGTTCCTGCTGTCATGCCTGGTCAATGGGGTGACCACCTAGGGGTTGTCGATTTAGTGGTAAGCAATGATGACGGTGCATGGAAAGTGGTTGATGCAACGGCTCATGCACGTCCGGTTTATGACAAGCCAAATAAAAAAGCCCTTGTTGAACGTGATGGCGACTTAGCGAAAATCATCGAAAAAGAGCACCAAGATACTCGTAAGTTTGTGGGTAAACATATTGGTAAAGCTTCTGAAAATATGTACAGCTTCTTAGCACTGGTGCAAAGCGATCCTACTGTACAAATCGTTAATGATGCACAAATCGACTACACCAAAAACTTCATTCAAGGTGACCCTGATCTGGCTGATTTACCTGTATTAGCCGCGGCAGCACCGTTTAAAGCGGGTGGTCGTAAGAACTCACCAACAGAATTTATTGAAGTTGAAAAAGGTGATTTAACGTTCCGTAATGCGGCGGACCTTTACCTGTACCCAAATACATTGGTTGTCGTTAAAGCAACGGGCGCGGATGTTGTTGAGTGGTTAGAATGTTCTGCGGGTATGTATAACCAAATCGACCCACAATCAACGGCACCACAAAGCTTATTGAATTGGAGCGGTTTCAGAACGTATAACTTCGACACAATTAGCGGCGTGGATTACCAAATCGACCTGACTCAGCCAGCAAAATATGATGTTGATTGCCAAACCGTAAATAAAGATGCTAACCGAATCAAAAATGTCACTTACCAAGGTAAGCCGATTGATCCGAAAGCGACTTTCTTAGTGGCAACCAACAACTACCGTGGTTACGGCGGTAAATTCGCAGGGACAGGTGATAACAATGTTGCATTTGCTTCCCCAGATGAAAACCGTTCAATTTTAGCGGCTTACATTGCGAAAGTGTCTAAAGAAAAAGGTGAGATTTCGACTAAAGCGGCAAATAACTGGTCATTTACACCAATTAAGACAGACAAAAAACTGGATGTTCGCTTTGAAACTGCACCAAGTGAAAAAGCAGCTAACTTTATTAAAGAAAATGCACAGTATCCAATGAAAAAAGTGGGCACTGATGAAATTGGCTTCGCTATCTACCAAGTAGATTTAACCGCTAAGTAAGCATTTCCATTTTTATTGAAGTTATCCTGAGCCTGCCCAATTGGGTGGGCTTTTTTATGCCTAAAAATGAGAAAGAAATGGGGGGAGATATTTGGATGGTAAATAAATAACGCTCGGCGCATTTAACTAGCAACTTACTAAACACGTCGAGCGGTTATTGATTTTTGACGACTAATAAACTATTCATAAAACACATTCAACATAGGTAATTTACTAAACTTATCGTATTCAACTTTAACATACTCAGATTCTATTTTTTTGCCATTTTTTAAAGAGCCCGTCATTGAAATATCCTTACCATTTCGGTAGCACATAACATTGACACGTTCTTGGTTGTTGGCATTTATAACACATTGTGGTTCATACACTGAACCCGTAAATGTGATTGTCCCTCCTGATGAGTTATTACTTGCATAGGTGAAAGAACAACTTGAAATGATTATAGCAACTACGGATGTCAGTAATGATAAACGTTTCATAGTCCACCTCCGGAATAACACTGAGAACAGTGTTTTTTGCCTTCACTTTTAGTGTAGTTCAATTATTGACAATGCAAACTAAATTTTGAAAATATACTTAGATTCTAGTGTGAAAGTGGTTTAGTTCATTGATAAGCATCAAAATTTATTTGATGTTTATATCATTCGATTGATTGTTAATCATTAATTTTTTGTGAATAAATAACAAATGGGGTAGGTGTGAAATTATCTTTTTATTTAAGTTAAATTTCATTTGTAAATATGTTTTTTGAATTTTTTGTTACGTTAAATAAATTTTAAATAATAACGTATTTCGTAATTTTATTTTTTAAATGGAAGTCATCATTAGTGATGCTTTATTTTGCGAAGGATTTTAAAAAGTGGTTAAAATAGAAATGCCCTTATAAAAAGTTTTATAAGGGCATTTCGTTTAAAATCTTACTGTTTCATTTTATTTGAAAACTTTGAAACGTACATCATCATCCATAAAGGCTTTATCACCCGCTGGTGAATTAATGGAACCAAATACCATTTGAGCGCGTAATATCCAATTTGCAGGGATGTTCCACGTCTTTTGTACATCATTATCCACTAAAGGATTGTAGTGTTGTAATGAAGCTCCGATATTTTCTTGTGATAATGCAGTCCATACTGCAAATTGTGCAATCCCGCTGGCTTGCTCAGACCAAATAGGGAAGTTATCTGCATATAAAGGAAATTGTTCTTGCAGACCTTTTACAATGTCTTGGTCTTCAAAAAACAGGATAGAACCTGCGCCTGCTGCAAAACTATCAATTTTTTGTTCTGTAGCAGCAAAAGCTTGCTCAGGTACGATTTTGCGCAGAGCTTCTTTGGTCATATTCCATAATTTCTTATGTTCAGCACCAAACAAAATTACCACACGTGAGGTTTGCGAGTTAAACGACGATGGTGAGTGTTTTACGGCTTCTTTAATTAGTTTTGTAACGTGTTCTTCAGATACAGGTAAAGCATCGCCTAGATTATAAATAGTACGACGGTTTTTAATCATTTCGATAAATGCGTTAGACATTTTAGTCTCCTAGATCTTCATTAGCGCACGGCATTTTATAGAATATATCTTAGAAGCCGCAGTTCGTTTCAATGGTTATTACTATAGCGGGGGAAAGTTAAAATCATAGAAAAAAAATTTAACCGTAAGGTTCAAAATTTTACGCTAAGATTGATTTTTTAAAATTATCAATAATTTCAATTTGTTGTATTTGTTAATTTATGATATCTAGTTTTTGATTATTCCAAATAGGGCGCTATGCATAAAATGGAGAGAAAAAAATTGAGGGTATTAAGGCGTAGAGTAGAGGTTAAAGAGTCTAGCGGGGGGCGTAATCCCGCTAGACAAGAATGATAACCAGTTTTACTTAATTGAGTTCATTAACATCTTTGGTAATTTCAATTTTAGTCCCACCAAAGTTATCAATGATATATTTTCTGACAGTTTCAGTGTGGTACAACTGCGCTAATTTTGCAAATTTAGGGTCGTCTTTATTATCTGTTTTTACGACTAATAAATTAATATTATTTTTAATGGAATCATCATTTTGCTCTCTAAATAAAGAGTCGTTTAATACATTAAGTCCACCTTCTTGCGCCGCGGTGTTACCAATAACAGCGATATCGACATCGGGTAAAGCCCTTGGGCCATGTGCATATTTTATTTGCCTAAAGACCAAATCTTTTGGGTTGGCAATAATATCGTTGGTTGACCCAGTTGCTTGGTTAAAGTCAGGCTTTAGTGTAATTAACTGGGCCTTTTCAAGTAATTTTAGGGCACGTATATGGTTAGCTGCATCATTAGGTATGGCCACAATGGCTTGCTTCGGTAAATCTGCAAGGTTTTTATGTTTTACCGAATAAACGCCCATCGGCTCAAAATAAGTGGTGGAGATTGCCGCCAATTTATTATTATGACTTTTATTAAAATCTTTTAAAAACCCCCAGGACTGAAATGCATTGACATCAACATCCCCATCAATCGTTGCCACATTAAGGGTGATCCCGTCATCAATGATTTTGACATCAATATCTAAGTTTGCTTCTTTCGCACTTGGAGACTGCGCAATAAACTTCCATATATCGGCATCACTGCCATGGCTGCCAATAATAATTTTTTGCGATGCTTGCCCTTGTTGATTTGATTTCTCTGTTGAACTTTCCTCTTGTGAACAAGCGGTTAGCGTAGAAAATGACAAAGCTAATAATAATGCAGGTATTTTTTTCATTTGATTATCTCTAATATTTTTTTGTTGATGATATCTAACCAAACAAAAATGACTTTTTATAAATAATATTTTATTCACCCTATAGTTTTTTAGTTATATACAGAAAATACACGTAGTCTCATTCGAAATTGTTATATCGATATAGTTTAAAATTATTTTTAGCAATATTTATTGTGGTATCTAATCAAGCATTAAATATAAACGTGAAAATTCTTCACTATCTAAAAAATAATTTAAAAGGTTGATTCATTATGTCTTTAACACAATTGCCTATTATTGATTTAAGTGAACTTGATAACCCTGAAACCAGAGATGACTTTTATAAAAAGCTACGTTTTATTGCTCGTGAAATTGGCTTCTTTTATTTAGTCGGTCATAACATTACACCCGAATCTCGAGAGCAGTTATTAACCACGACAAAACAGTTTTTTGCCTTACCAAAGGCGGAAAAAGAAGCCATTTCTATGGAGCACTCGCGCCATTTTCGTGGTTATACGGCTTCTACCGAAGAAAGCACACGAAACCAGCCTGATTACCGTGAACAAATAGATATTGGCGAAGAATTACCCGCACTCGAACTGACCGATAATGACCCTATTTGGTTTAACTTACATGGACCAAACCAATGGCCGCAAGCCTTGCCTGAATTGAAAAACCAAGCGCTTGCATGGCAAAGTGAGATGCGTGATATTGCCGTGAAACTCATCAAAGCGTTTTTAGTGGCTTTAGATCTTCCTGAAAACAGCTTCGAACACATTATCGCTGAACCTGCTCAACATTTATTGAAACTTATACACTATCCAGCGAGAGAAGATAATAACGATGGAGAACAGGGCGTTGGCGCTCATAAAGATGCCGGTATTTTGACTCTATTATGGCAAGACAACAGTGGTGGTCTGCAAGTCGAGACGGATAATGGCTGGATTGATGTCGCGCCACTGGAAAATGCATTTGTGGTGAATATTGGTGAGGTTTTTGAATTAGCGACGAACGGATATTTGCGTGCAAACGTGCACCAAGTGGTGAGAAAGAAAAATAGCGATTCCCGTTATTCTATTGCTTATTTCATTACCCCAAGTGTTTTTGCCGATGAAGTACCATTATTAACCTTACCGAGTTATTTAGCGCAGCAAGCTTTAGGGCCAGATAGTGATCCTCTCAATCCGTTATTTACTAACTTAGGAAAAAATGTGATTAAAGGCCGTTTACGTTCACATTTAGCGGTAACACGCAGATTTTACCCTACGGAATATGCGCAAATAATAAATAACAGTAATATCCTATAACGAATAGAATAAATTGATATTGATAAAAGAAAATCAGTTGGAGCCAAGTATGTCAGATCAAAGTTATAAAAAGGACTTAAATGGAAAGGCATTATCGCCTGAAACCTTGATGATGAGTTATGGGTATGACCCACAGCTTTCAGAGGGGTCGATTAAGCCTCCCGTTTTTCTGACATCAACGTTTGTCTTTAAAACGGCTCAGGAAGGAAAAGACTTCTTTAATTTAGTGAGTGGGCGCACACAAGCGCCAAGTGGCCAGAAGCAGGGGCTTGTCTATTCTCGGTTTAATCATCCAAACAGTGAAATTGTTGAGGATAGACTAGCATTGTACGAGGGGGCGCAAAGCGCAGCCCTATTTTCATCGGGCATGTCAGCAATTACGACGTGTTTGATGGCGGTGTTACAACCGGGGGATGTATTGCTGCATTCACAACCCCTTTATGGCGGAACAGAAACCTTGTTTCTCAATACGTTAAAGCGATTTGGGATTACGTCAGTGCCTTTCCAAAACGGCTGTGATTTAGCGGCCGTCTTAGATGTGGCAAATAGCGTCGAACAAGGCCAAAAAATTGCGGCGATTTATATTGAAACGCCGTCAAACCCGTTAAATACATTGGTTGATATTGAATTACTCAGCCAAGCAGCGAAACAAATTGGGCAAAAACAAGGTGGGGAAGCGCCATTACTGATTTGTGATAATACGTTGCTGGGACCTGTATTTCAAAAACCACTCGCTTTAGGTGCAGATTTAAGTGTGTACTCACTAACTAAATACGTGGGTGGGCATTCAGACTTAGTGGCTGGGGCGGTTGCTGGCAGCCATGAATTGGTGAAAAAAGTTAAAGCACAACGTAATGCTATTGGAACGCAATTAGACCCACATTCAAGTTGGATGTTAGGGCGCTCTTTGGAGACGCTACAGTTACGGATGGAGCGGGCTAATGACAGCGCTCAAACGCTGGCGGAATTTTTACACCAGCACCCAAAAGTGAGCAAAGTGCATTTCCCTGCATTTTTTCCGAAAGACAGTGTGGAATACCAAGTTTATCAAAAACAGTGTACTGGTGCGGGTTCTACTTTCTCCATTAATGTCGGAAATAACGAAGAAGATGCGTTTCGTTTTTTAGATAATCTCGCGATTTTTAAACTTGCGGTGAGCTTGGGGGGGACGGAATCATTAGCTAGTCATCCTGCATCGACAACGCATTCAGGCGTTGCACAAGCAGTACGTGAGAAAATTGGTATCAGTGATAACTTAGTGCGTTTATCTATTGGTATTGAGAATGTAAACGACCTAAAACATGCGTTAGAACTCGCATTAGACGCGATCTAAGTACTTAATGTTGTGGAGAGGAAGCGGTTTATTCCTCTCCATTTCCTTGATTAATTGAGCCGATATTGAGTTGGAAGTTCGCTAAAACCTAGCCCATTGGCTTTTTTCACATTAATTTGCACTGGGATGCGCTCTTTCATTGCTTCCACATGACTGATAACACCGATCATTTTTCCTGATGCATTCAGGCTCTCAAGGGCATCAAGGGCAATATCGAGCGTTTCGGCATCCAACGTGCCAAACCCTTCATCTAAAAATAATGATTCTAATTGTGTGCGGTTGCTGACCATGTCAGAAAGTGCCAGTGCTAACGCTAAACTAACGAGGAAGCTTTCCCCTCCAGATAACGTTTTGATATCCCTGACAGAATCTGCCTGCCAGCTATCGATAACTTGTAACTCTAAGTTAGCTTGATGACTACGTTGCAATATATAGCGGCCATGCAGTTTATCGAGCTGTTGGTTGGCTAATGTCACCAAACAATCTAGGGTTAGGCCCTGTGCATAGCGGCGGAATTTGTCCCCTTCAGCGGAACCAATTAAGGCGTTTAAATAGCTCCAATCATCGTAACTGAGTTGGCTTTTTTCTATTTCTTGCAGTAAATCTTGTTGCTGATAGCGCTGTTGTTTATCGGTATCTAAGCGATTAATAATCTGCCCTTGCTGCTGGTTGCGCTGTTTGATTTCTTCGTCGAGGGCGGTGACGGCTTCATGTAATTGTGCCTCAGAAAGTGATGAGAAGCCTGTGGCACGTTGCTGATTGAGGGCTTCGAGTGATTGTAAGCCTTCTTGATGGCGAGTTTCACTTTGCAATAGTTTTTGGCTTACACCTTGTTTTAATGCCTCTAATTGTTGTTTTTCTTCGAGGGTTAATAGAGCCTCAAGGAAGATTTTTTGCGTGCTAAATGGGCTTTGTGCCAGAGCATCGTTAAATTGACCTTGCACTTGTTGATGTTCGAATGTGGCTTTATTAATTGCTTCGATGATTTCTTGCAAGCTACCAGTCAGTGAGGCAATCATTTTATCAGTTTCATTAAGCTGCTTACTGAGTTGTTCTTGAGCTTGCGAAAGCACCTCTTGTTGAGTGTTAAGCTGTTGAATAAATTGAGGGACTGATAACCCTGAAAGCAGTGTTTTGCGTTCAGTTGTTTTTTGTTCAAGGGTAATATGTGCCTGTTGAAACTGTTTTTTTTCTTTCTCAAGCTGCTGATTAAGTTGGTTTAATTGTTCAGTTTCAGATTTAAGCGAAGCACTCGATACCTCGATTTTTTGACTCAGTGTTTGTGCTGTTGTTTTTTGAGTATTATAAAACTCACCACGTTGAGTGGTGTCACTCACCCATTTATCAAAGTCTTCGCTTTCAGGTAATTTTAGTTCAAAAGGCGCTAAAGCTGTTTGAAGTTGCTCAGTTTGTTCATTTTTGCGTTGCTGTAATTGAGCCAGTTCTTTTTGTGATTCATCAAATAATTGAGTTTGATATTTTAATCGCTCCTCAACGAGTGAAAGGTCTGCTTGTTGTTGATTTAAATGGGTTTGTTTTTCATGCTGTAACTGCCTAGCCTGCTGATAATCACGTTCTAATATCGTAAATTCATTGATGATTTTTTGTTGTTCTGTGAGCTTTGTCGTTAGCTCATTGATAAACGCAGTGGTGGCCTGTTCGTTCAGTGCTAATTCAGGTGTAAGTGCTTGCTCACATGTTGTTTTCCAGTTGTGATTTAAGCTATCTAGGTGTGCAGTGGCTTGCTGTAATTGTTGTGCTTGTTCTTTTTGGCGCAGTTGTTGTGTTTCGGATAGCGTGGTTAGTTTTGCCTGTTGCTGTTTAAGGTGATCAAGTTGCTCAGTTAATTGAATGAGTTGTTGTTGTGTCTCGCTCAGATGAATGGATTGGTATGCCTGTACGGCTGGGTGCTCGGTTGAACCGCATAATGGGCACGGTTTCCCTGAAACAAGTTGCTGGCGCTCTTGCTCTAAACTGACGATTTTCTGTTCTAATTGAAACTTTTCATTGATGAGTTTGGTGCGTGGCGCCAATTCATTGATCTGAAATTCGGCCAGTTCGCGCTCTTTTTGTGTTTGGGCGCTCTGTTGTTGCAAATCAGTATATTGTTGGTTGAATTGCTGTAATTGGCTTTGTGCACTAAGGTATTGAGACAAAATTAACGGCAAAAGTTTGGCATGCTGTAAACGTGTTTGTAGTTGCTCAATTTGTTGATTAACAACATAAATGTCATATTTTTCTTGGTTGACTTTGTATTGTTGTTCTTGTTGTTTAAACGCGAGGGTGTGCTTTTCTAAAGCAGAGCGAGTTTGTGTGAGTTCTGTTGTGCGTTGTTGTTTATCCGCTTGCAGTTGCTCAATTGTGTTTGAGTGGTTTTTCTGTTTTTGTGACAGACTATTGAGCTTGTCTGTCAGTTCAAAAATAAAGCGCCCTTGCTGCTTCCAGCCCCCTATTTGAGCACTAATCTGTGCATCTTTTTGCTTTTCTTCTAAGAAAACATTCAACTGATGAAGTTGATGATTAGCCAGCTGGATCTGGTTTTGTGTTTCATTCACCCATTGCTGTTTTTGTTCAAAAACCGCCTGTTTTTCTGCTATTTGTTGTTTTAATTCATGTTGCTGCTGCGTTAACTGAAAAATTTGGTTATCGAGGGGGCGAACAGTTTCATCAATCAGCTGGTTTTGTTGTTTTACAAAATCAATGTGTTTGCGGTAATCATCCTGCGATTGAATGAGCGCTGCTTGTAGCGGAGTTCGCTCAGCCTGTTGTTTTTCCAGATTGCGTTGCAACTGTTGCTGTTTTTCTGTGTATTCAGTAAGTTGCCGCTGTAGGCGTTCAATATTTTGCCAAAGCGGGCGTAGAGATTCCGCCGGTTCGCTATCCGACAGTTTTTTCAGTTGAGGTTGCGCCGCTTGATATTCAAGCTGGGCATTTTTTAGCTCATTCTCAAGGGATTGTACCCGCTGGGTAAGCTGGCGGTGCTGCTGCCACCAATTGAGTTCGTGTTGATGTTGCGTGCGTTTTTGTTTTATTTCAGTTTCTTGTTTTTGTAGCGTACTTTGTTGCTCTATCAGTGCTTGGTGTTCGGATTCTGTGAGTAAATTAATGCTCTGTGCTCTGGCTTTTAATAGGTCTAAATCCGTTTTTGCCTGCTTGTGCTGATTAAAAATATATTTGGAGATTTGGCTATAAATTTCTGTGCCTGTAATTTCTTCAAGCAGGTCTGCACGCTCTTTTTCTGAGGCATTTAAAAAGGCCGCAAAATCCCCTTGTGATAACAAAATTGATTTTGTAAAACGGCCGAAATCTAACCCTGTAATTTTGGCAATTTGGTCGCGAATTTCAGAGACCTTAACGGTAATGATTTTACCATCAGCGACTTGGGCTAGCTCAGCTTTCGGTGATTGCAAATTGCCATCGGGTTTATTCCCCGCGCGGCGTTGGCTCCAAAATGCGCGATAGGCCGTACCTTTAACTTCAAATTCCACTTCAGCAAGACAGTCACCTGTGTGGCGGGTCATCAATTCATTTTGGCTTGCGGAAATTGAATCTAACCGTGGTGTACGGTGATATAACGCGAGGCAAATGGCATCCAATAAGGTGGTTTTTCCTGCCCCTGTCGCACCGGTGATGGCAAATAACCCCTGACTGGCAAACGGTTCTTGCGTAAAATCGATTTTCCATTCGCCTTTGAGAGAGTTAATGTTTTTTAGACGTAAGCTTAAGATTTTCATATCAATTACCCTTTCTCGTGGCGTAATGCGTCATAGGATTGCTGGAAAAGTTGGGTTAGACGCTGTTCACGTTCAGGGTCTTCAAGGGTTTCTTCACTCAGGCGGCGTAGGAAAACCTCTTCTACAGTAAGTTCATTCAGGGTTTCATTCGCTAACGCAAGGTTTTGCCCTTGTTTTTGCTTTCTTGCACGGCGCAGTAACACAACTTCAACGGGAAGGTTTTGCGTGAGTGTTTCGATGCGCTGCTGAATATCCGCGAGATAGTCTTGAGAAGCCACCTCGATATCTAACCAAACCGCATTTTCGCCTTGGTAGTCCTGCCATACACTAAGTTGTTGCTCTATCTCTTTTAACGAGCCTTTTAACGTATGTAAAGGCTGAAAAATAGGGATCGCTAACGGGGTGATTTCGCTTAATTCGCTGCCTGTAAATTCAACTAAACAGACACTTTTTTGTTGGGCTGTTTCGTCAAAACTGAGGGCAATAGGGGAGCCGCAATAACGAATCTGTTGTTTTCCACCAATGACTTGAGGGCGATGAATATGACCAAGCGCAATATAATCCGCAGGGGGAAATGCCCCGGAAGGGAAGGCTTCTAAGGTGCCGATATAAATATCGCGTACGGAATCTGTGAGTTCCGCGCCAATCACCGTTAAATGCCCGGTGGCAATAATTGGGATATCCAGGCCGAGCATTGCCCGTTGCTCTAGGGCAAGTTGGTAGCTGGCTTGGTAATGGTCATGAATGGCAGTTTGGAGGGAAAGTTGTTTTTCTTCAATACTTTGCCCTGCAACACTTAGTTGGATATCTCGAGGTCGTAAAAAAGGAATTGCACACACAAGGCCAATGGGTTGTGCTTGTTTATTGTGCAGAGTGATAACATTCGGCTCACTGCCAGAGGTGACCACTTGAGTATTGAGGTAGCTTAATAGTGAGCTTGATTCATTCAGGACAGAGACGGAATCGTGGTTTCCACTCAAAATGACCAACTGGCAACCGGTTTTTTGCAAATCTACAATAAATTTATTATATAACTCGCGGGCATAGCTTGGCGGTGACCCTGTATCGAAAATATCCCCTGCCACAATGACGGCATCGACTTGATGAATTTCGACTTGGTTCACTAGCCAATTTAAAAAGTGTTGGTGCTCAGGCGCACGGCTTTTGGTAAAAAAGTATTGGCCAAGATGCCAGTCAGAGGTGTGAATAATGCGCATGAGCCATCAGTTCCTGTCTTCGATAAAGGGCATAAATTACTGCTATCCAGTATACCTTATCCTACCAAAACCTCGTGTTTTTCTCGTGTTATGGCGGAATTATTTCACTTAGATGACATTTACCCGCTAATATAAGGAGAAATATTTGATTTGCGAATAGACATTCATAATTCTGTCATAAAAGTGACGCATAATGCGTTCACATTAACAATGTCTTCTTATTTACAGGAACAATCATGGCAAGACGCATTCTAGTGGTTGAAGATGAAGCGCCCATCCGAGAAATGGTTTGTTTTGTATTAGAACAGAATGGTTTCCAGCCGATTGAAGCTGATGATTATGACAGCGCAATTGCACAGTTAGTCGACCCTCTACCCGATTTGGTGTTATTAGATTGGATGATCCCCGGTGGGTCAGGGCTCCAAGTGATTAAACATATGAAGCGTGATAGCGCCACTCGCGATGTCCCAGTGATGATGCTAACGGCTCGTGGGGAAGAAGAGGATCGCGTGAAAGGCCTAGAGGTCGGTGCGGATGATTATTTGATTAAGCCGTTTTCCCCGAAAGAATTAATTGCTCGTGTTAAAGCGATTCTCCGTCGCATCTCTCCAATGTCGACGGAAGATATCATCGAAATGAATGGGTTAACCTTAGACCCAACCTCCCACCGTGTAACCAGTAACGAAACCCCAATTGATATGGGGCCAACGGAATATAAACTTCTGCATTTCTTTATGACGCACCCTGAACGTGTTTACAGCCGTGAACAGCTCTTGAATTATGTCTGGGGCGCGAACGTTTATGTTGAAGACAGAACGGTGGATGTACACATTCGGCGTTTAAGAAAGGCGCTAGAAACTGAAGGTCATGATAAAATGGTGCAAACAGTACGCGGTACAGGTTACCGTTTCTCTGTTCGTTATTAACGACACACTAGGGAGAGACATGCGTGCTTGAACGCTTATCGATTAAACAGCTGATTTGGGGGCTGTTTTTATTTATCTTACCCGCGCTGATTTTGTCCGTTTTTATCGGGCACTTACCTTGGCTGCTAGTGGTTTCTTTACTGGCCGCCTTAGTGTGGCATGCGTATAACTTGCTGAAATTGTCTTATTGGCTTTGGTTGGATAAAAGCATGTTACCACCTGAGGGACGAGGGGGCTGGGAGCCGATATTTTACGGCATTTACCAGATGCAGCAACGTAACCGTAAACGCCGTCGCGAATTAGGGCAACTGATTAAGCGCTTTCGTAGTGGGGCTGAATCTTTACCGGATGCCGTCGTGATGATGACCACGGAGGGCAATATTTTCTGGTGTAACCGCCATGCGCAGGCGTTGTTAGGTTTTCGCTGGCCAGAAGATAACGGCCAACATATTTTCAATCTATTGCGTTACCCTGATTTTAGCCGCTATTTTTCAATCAAAAGTTATGACCAAGCATTAACCATTGAACTTAATAGTGGGGAAATTGTTGAGTTTCGTATTTTGCCTTATACGGAAGGGCAATTATTGATGGTGGCGCGAGATGTCACTGAAAAACGTCGGTTGGAGAAAGCGCGTAGAGATTTTTTTGCCAATGTGAGTCATGAACTACGCACGCCACTTACCGTTATTCAGGGATATCTTGAGGTGATGGATGACCAAGAAGGTATGCCTGCTGTCAATAAAAAAGCGCTGAATGTGATGCAAGAGCAAGCTCACCGAATGGATAATTTAGTGAAACAACTTTTGCAGTTATCCCGCATCGAAATTGCCCCGCAAATCAACCTTGATGAGCAAGTAAATATTCCCGTGATCCTCAAAATGATTGAGCAAGAGGCGTTAAGTTTAAGCCACGGTCGCCAGCAATTTGAGTTTAACATCGATGAATCACTGCGGGTGCATGGCAATGAAGAGCAATTGCGCAGTGCGGTGGCGAACTTAGTGTATAACGCCATTAATCATACGCCAGAAGGCACAAAAATTTGTGTTGATTGGCAAAGAACCAGCAATGGCGCGCGGTTTAGTGTGAAGGATAATGGCCCCGGGATCCCGTCGGAACATCTTCCTCGCTTAACTGAGCGTTTTTATCGTGTGGATAAAGCGCGTTCACGCCAAGGTGGCGGCGGTACAGGGCTTGGGTTGGCTATTGTAAAACATGCCGTTCAACACCATAGCAGCCAGCTGGTGGTTACTAGCCAAGTGGGGAAAGGGAGTGAGTTCTCATTTACCTTGCCGCCAGTGCTAATTGTTGATGATAAAAAACTCAAAAAAGCTTAGAAAATTCCACTTTATTAATAGAATCAATTTATTAATAAAGTGGATCCTGCTTCTATTTCGATTAATTAATTCTATTAATGCATTGTTTTTTTATATTATCCCACCAACTAATAATTTTAAAATAATATATCCTACCTGTTATCAAAAAAAGTGAATGATAAAATGAGGAGTTGATTAATTTTCAAGCAAATCATATAACGGGTATTGTGATTTTACTGAAATGAATCACTGGTTCTGAAAATTAGTTTAGTTATTTCCTCTTGTTTTCGGGTTTGCTATTGCCTTTTTGCCCTATAAAAGTTCTACTTGTTGTCAGTTATTGGCGATTTTTTCTGTTTTTTGATTTTTCGTTTTGTCATCGGCAAGCAAGCATACTTTTTATATTGTTAACAGTATGTTTATCAGAATTCTATCTCGCTATATATATTTCAAAGGGTTGCTAGGTGCATACCCGTAATTTTCTATTTCCGCTACTAAAAATTAACATAATATGGCTCATCGTTTATCATCAAGAGATATCATCGCATTAGGTTTTATGACCTTTGCGTTATTTGTCGGGGCAGGAAATATCATTTTCCCTCCGATGGTTGGCTTACAGGCAGGGGAACAAGTTTGGACCGCCGCACTTGGCTTTTTAGTCACAGGTGTAGGTCTACCCGTATTAACCGTTATCGCATTAGCGAAAGTTGGGGGCGGAATTGAAGCCCTGAGCACACCTGTGGGGAAAACCGCGGGTTTACTGCTCGCGGTTGTCGCTTACTTATCTGTTGGCCCATTATTCGCAACGCCTAGAACCGCAACCGTATCGTATAAAGTGGGTATCGCCCCGTTATTTGGTGGCGAGTCTGACATGTTACTGCTTATCTATAGCGCAGTTTATTTTGTGCTAGTGATAGGTATTTCGCTGTATCCGGGCAAATTACTGGATAGCGTAGGGCACATATTGGCGCCTGTAAAAATGCTCGCACTGGCTATTTTAGGCGTCGCAGCCGTAATGTGGCCAGCAGGTGACCCAATTCCATCAACGGTAGAATACCGCGATATGGCCTTCTCAAATGGCTTTATTAACGGCTACCTCACAATGGATACCCTTGGGGCGATGGTGTTTGGTATTGTTATCGTGAATGCAGCGCGTTCACGGGGTATCGAAAATTCATCATTACTCACTCGCTATACCATGTGGGCTGGCTTAATTGCTGGGGTACTGTTGACGCTGGTGTATCTATCCTTATTCAAACTGGGTGAAAATAGCGGTTCACTGATCCCGAATCCAGAAGATGGCGCGGATATCCTGCACACTTATGTTCAGTATACGTTTGGTGGCTACGGCAGCTTCTTCCTTGCGGTATTGATTTTTGTGGCTTGTATGGTGACTGCTGTTGGGTTGACTTGTGCTTGCGCTGAATTCTTTAGCCGCTATGTGCCGATTTCTTACCGTAAGCTTGTGCTGATCTTAGGGGTTTTCTCCATGATCATCTCAAACTTAGGTTTAAGTAAGTTAATCGCCTTCTCATTACCTGTGTTGGTTTCAATTTATCCACCTTGTATTGTCTTGATATTAATGAGCTTTACATTGAAATGGTGGAAAAATCCAACAGTGGTAATTGCGCCAACAATGCTAGTCAGCTTTGTCGTAGGCTTAATCGGCGCGGTGAAAGCGTCCGATCATTTGAAGGTCTATATCCCAGAGTGGATGACGGCGATGCCATTGTATAAACAAGATTTAGTTTGGGTATTGCCAACACTTGTTGTTTTGGTCGTCGCGATTGTCTGTGACAAAGTGGTGTCACCATCAGTGCAGCATAAACAAGCTTAATTATCTGAATTATCAAACAAAAGGGAGCCAATTGGCTCCCTTTTTCTTTTTGAGTGTTTTCAAAACTGAAATGTATTTATCAGATAAATATCGAGTTTTTTTGGTTGAAATTAGTACTTGGTACGAATAAAGTGGTGATGTGCGCAAGGAGGTGCAGATGAACTACTTAGAGCTTATTGAAACGACGGTATTTAGCCGTGAGCGACAGTTATTAATGGACGATGATGAGTTTCAATTATTTCAGACATTTTTGTTAGAAAACTATGAGTATGGCGATACGGTAAGTTGTACTGGTGGATGTAAAAAAATACGTTGGGGCCTATTAAATAAAGGCAAACGTAGTGGTATTAGAGTGATTTATTATACAAGAGCAATCAGTGGTAGGCTGTACCTGCTTCTGATTTACGCTAAAAATGGAAAGGATGATTTAAAAGAGCAAGAAAAAACAGTCTTAAGGTCTATTATTCAAAAGCTTGCTTAATTTGAGACTAAATGGAATTAAACCTTTCTATCATGGGAATAACGGTATGGAAAAAAAACTTTTTGATGACTTAGTGAGTAGTTTGGAAGAAATGGTCGCTATTGAAAATGGCGAACTGATTCCAGATAGCGAAAATGTTCATCGTCTCGAATTACCTGATGTCAAAGCGATTCGTAAGCATGCTGGAATGAAGCAACAAGAGTTTGCTGAGGCGATTGGCTCAAGTGTGGATTTAGTTCGTAGTTGGGAGCAAAAGCGAAGATTCCCATCGGGCATGGCACTCAAAATTTTATTTCTTATTGAAAAGAAACCCAGCATTATTGATGAGTTAAGGGATATTCGGGTTTAACCAAGCCCGTGGTAGTACAGGGCTTGGTTTTATTATTCTAAATTAATCCACGCCGACGGCACTACCCGCTGGTCGGCGAACATCATTAGAACCGTAAATAAAGCCTTCGCGGACTTTGCCTGAAACGGCTGAGTCATTACCCGATGATTTGGCACTGACGCCCGCACCATCAGGAATAGCAACCATAATTAGCTCAGCAGCACCCCAAGGGGTTTGCTCAACCATCTTATAACCCATCTTATCGAGAAGGGCTAAGCTGTCTTTCGACACACCGCGCTCTTCGTAATACACCTCATCAGGTAGCCATTGGTGATGAATACGAGGTGCATTGACCGCTTCTTGTGGTGGCATTCCGTGGTCAATTATGTTTAATGCGGTTTGCAACGTGATAGAAATAATACGTGACCCCCCTGGGGAGCCCAGCACTAAGAACACCTTGCCATCTTTGGTGACAATGGTTGGGCTCATTGATGAGAGTGGGCGTTTACCCGGCGCGATAGAATTTCGTTCACCTTGGACTAAACCATAAAGGTTTTTTTCGCCAACTTTTGTGGTGAAATCATCCATTTCATCATTAAGGAAGAAACCTGTTCCCGGTGGGATAACCACGGAACCAAATCGACCGTTGATCGTGTAAGTGGTTGAAACGGCGTTTCCTTTTTCATCAACAACTGAGTAATGGGTTGTTTCTGGCTTTTCATGAGGCCCCATTCCCGGCTGAACTTGGGTTGAAGGTGTGGCTTGGTTTGGTTTGATCTCTTTGCGCAGCTCTTCGGCGTAGGCTTTACTTAACAATTTTTCGGTTGGGTTATCCACAAACTCAGGATCACCAAGAAACGTATTTCTGTCCATATAGGCGTGGCGCATAGCTTCGGTTAGGGTATGAATATACTCAGCAGAATTAAAGCCCATCTCTTTAAGGTCATAACCCTCTAAAATATTTAAGGTTTGGCAGATAGTTACACCACCAGAGCTTGGCGGTGGTGCAGAAATAAATTGATAGCCTCTATAGGTACAGCTAACTGGTGCTGTGTCCGTGATAGTAAAATCAGCAAAATCTTTCGCGGTGAGTATGCCGCCATTTTTCTTTGAGGCTTCCTCGACGGCTTTCGGTATTTCCCCCTCATAGAAAGCGGATGGCCCATTTTTAGCAATTTTTTCAAGGGTATTGGCTAAATCGGTTTGCACCAATAAATCACCGGGTTGGAATGCGCTACCGTCAGGTTTTAAGAAAATACGTGCGACTTCAGGATCTTGCTTAAAGCGCTCGGTGGTTGTATCCAGTACATCCGTATCTGCACGGGTTAAGATAAAACCTTCTCTGGCAAGCTTAATTGCAGGCTCCATCACTTGTTGGCGGCTCATCGTGCCGTATTTTTCTAATGCGTAATCGAGGCCTTTAACGGTACCTGGCACACCCGAAGCGAGGTAGCCATATAAGCTTGCGTCTTTGATTAACTTACCGTCTTTATCGAGATACATGTCAGCGCTTGCTGCGGCAGGGGCGGTTTCTCTAAAATTGATGAATAGGTCTTTGCCATCAGCCAGGTGAATGGTCATAAAGCCTCCCCCGCCAATATTGCCACAACACGGGTTAACAACGGCTTGGGCATAGCCAACTGCCACTGCAGCATCCACAGCGTTTCCGCCTGATTTCAAGATATCTGCGCCAATTTGTGAGGCTAAATGTTGAGATGAAACGACCATGCCTTTTTTGGCTTCAACGGCAGGTTCTGATGCAGCAAAGAGTTGGCTTGAAAATAATAAGGAAAGCAATAATGCAGCAGGGCGTAATGATGTTCTGATCATTCGTATCTCCCAGTTAAGGTAAGGTTTGATATAACACAAATTAATAATTTGTTAATTATTTGTGTTTTTAATGTATAGCATACAATAGTGTGGAGTGTTGAATATTTGAGTTAAGAAGTGTTAACTGGGTAGGGTTATTTATGAATAAGCAGGTGTTAAATATGGGTAGGGAAAGGGCTCAAAAAGAGCCCGTAAAGTATATTATTTTTTATTAAACAATGACATGTGAACCCAAC
Organism: Providencia sp. UF-224; assembly: GCF_058245955.1. Classification (NCBI taxonomy): domain Bacteria; kingdom Pseudomonadati; phylum Pseudomonadota; class Gammaproteobacteria; order Enterobacterales; family Morganellaceae; genus Providencia; species Providencia sp. UF-224. The sequence goes on from NZ_JBSICC010000002.1 coordinate 146,310, forward strand.
CATTATTGGTTAAAATGAGAGGGCTTTGCTGTGCACGTTCAGCATGTGTTTGTGCTGATTGAATTTGAGGATAAGCCGCAATCACTTTTTCATTTTTCGCCCACGCAGCAATATCTTCCAGTTTTTGCGTGTAGTTGGCGATAGAAATTTGTTGCCCACCGCGCTCTGCTGGCTCAGTAAAATTAGTGACTTCGTTAACAACGAGCTTACCTGTGCAGAAACTGCCACGACCGGAAGATTTAGCTTGTTTCTCGTCATAAAATTTTTGCCCTTCACTGGTCAGCGTATATTCGACACCATCTCCTGTTTGTTCACCAGTCCATACGTCTTTCACCGTGATTTGTTTTTCACTTTTAGCCAGTAACCCCGCACCAACTAGCGTATCCAGCTGCTCAATATTGCGGTAGCTGAATTTAGTGATAAAGCCTGCTGGTATTGGATCTACATTGATACAAATCGCTTTTTTAGTATCGAGATAGTCTTGGATGGATTTTTTGAAGTTACTTTCTGATGCAGTTTGGCTGCTATCGCATCCAGCAAGGAATGCACTGATAATAGTCATTGAGGCGATGAGTTTTAAGTTCATTTTCCGATACCTAGCTTTGTTATTTATTTGTAATTAAATGATTCTAATTGTAACAATAATATAAATAAGGAAAGGTTTACAGTCTAAGAGAAATGATAAGGGGGATATATTGTGTTGTTTGGGATGTTTCTTAAAGGGGGAGAAGGTGAAAAGAAAAAAGCGGGCAATAAGCCCGCTTTCGAAAAACTAAATCGATTGATTACAGTTTTGCAGAGTTTTTGGTCAGGTAGTCAGCAACGCCTTTTGGAGATGCGTTCATACCTTCTTTTCCTTTTTCCCACTGAGCTGGGCAAACATCACCGTGCTCTTCGTGGAATTGCAGTGCGTCAACCATACGCAGCATTTCGTCGATGTTACGGCCTAATGGCAGGTCGTTAACCACTTGGTGACGAACAACACCGTTTTTGTCAACGAGGAAAGAACCACGCAGTGCAACGCCTGCTTCTGGGTGTTCAATACCGTAAGCTTTCATGATTTCGCGTTTGATATCAGCAACCATCGGGTATTTAACTTCACCGATACCGCCGTTATCAACAGGGGTTTTACGCCATGCGTTATGAACAAACTCAGAGTCAAAAGAAACACCAACAATTTCAACACCGCGTTTTTTGAATTCTTCATAGCGGTGGTCAAATGCGATCAGCTCTGAAGGACACACGAAAGTGAAGTCCATTGGCCAGAAAAAGATCACAGCTGGACGGCCGTTCAGGTGGGTTTTCAGGTTGAAGTTTTCAACGATTTCACCGTTACCTAAAACAGCAGCAGCAGTAAAGTCAGGGGCTTGACGTGTTACCAGAACCATAATTTACTCCTATGAGTTTGATTTTTGTCCGAGAGATTTCACAAAAATTGTGTATTTTCGAACATAGACTTCCAAAAGGATAAAAAATTATCTTTTGATAATAAAGACATTTAAACCAATTATTGTGATAGGTTTTAACTATCAATTATACTGATTTAATAAATTAATATCAATAAGATAGTTTTATTCTGCCAAAGTGCAAGCATTAATTTATCCCTTTGCCTGTATTGTGACATCTTGTGCAAAAATTTGTTGCAGCGCATTCGCCATCATTTGTGGGTAAAATTGAAAGAAAATATTTTCCAGCGCATCATACTGCAATAAAAAATCATCAAATGAACCACTTAGCGCACTGAGCCTTGGTCTTCTTTTCGCCATTCCATTCAGGGATTTACCAATATAGTTTTTATCTGCATAACGAATTAACCACTGTTGTGGCCAGAGAAACTCATTTAACTCCTGAAATTTTTCAGGGGTATGACAAAGCTGAGGTTCGATAATATTTCGGCAATAACGCACGAATTCAGGCAGTGAAGTGTCGGGCTCAATTGTCGACCAATGCAAAGACAAAAAATGATCCCACACTAAATCCAATGTAATCGGGGCAACGCGGCGATATTCCTCACGAAACAGTAACTTGGCCTCTTTGACCAAAGGGTGAGTGTCAGTAATACGATCAACTGCGCGGTGCATCATAATGCCAGAGACGACTTCAGGCGAGTAAAGGCCCGCAGGGTTGCCGCGAACGTAGTCAGCCATTGTGTTGCCGAGCAGAGAGCTGGCAGCGAGGTGGGCTAGGTGTAAGTGTGCTAAGTAATTCATTCTTTTATAGTATACCTGATGCCTTTCAAATTATAGCGGTGTTAGCGGCGCAAACCGACCCTAGTCACATACTTATGTATGCTCCTAGGGCTCAATTTGCTTGCTGCCTTGCTCTAATTCGAAATTCATGAGGTATCAGTATTGAGATGAAAACCAAAATAATAGAAATCAATTTGTCATGAAAGGTAAGTAAAATTGAAATAATTTATTCATCGAATGGATAAATAGCGTACAGAATTTTTTGCTAACAAAATATTTGTTAAATAATGGTGGTTTTTTGTGCGATTTTGCGCTTATTTCTTGCGCCAAAGGCAGTGCGGCACTAGACTAGTTGCCTGTTTTTTTTAGATTGATGTCAATACAATGCGTGTTTCTGATTTTACTTTTGAATTACCTGAAGAACTGATTGCCCACTATCCACAGGCTGAACGTAGCGCTTGCCGCTTATTAAGTCTGGATGGTGGATCGGGGCAGCTAACGCATGGTGTTTTTACGGATGTCCTAGAAAAATTGGAGAAAGGGGATTTACTGGTATTCAACAATACCCGCGTGATCCCTGCAAGGCTATTTGGTCGCAAAGTTAGTGGCGGCAAAATTGAAGTTCTTATCGAACGTATGTTGGACGAACACCGTGTATTAGCACATGTTCGTGCCTCAAAAGCACCGAAAGAAGGCACTGAATTGTTACTGGGCGAAGATGAAAGCGTCAACGCCACGATGGTCGCGCGTCATGGTGCTTTATTTGAGCTGCGTTTTGATGATGAACGGGATGTATTGAGCATTTTGAATCAAATTGGTCATATGCCATTGCCACCTTACATCGACCGACCTGATGAGGAAGCAGATAAAGAGCTTTATCAAACGGTGTATAGCGAAAAACCGGGGGCTGTCGCAGCGCCAACGGCGGGCCTACACTTTGATGAGCCTTTGCTTGACGCTTTGCGCCAAAAAGGTGTCGAAATGGCGTTTGTTACGTTACATGTTGGCGCGGGGACATTCCAACCTGTTCGTGTTGATACCATCGAAGACCACATCATGCACTCCGAATATGCGGAAGTGCCACAAGATGTGGTTGATGCGGTATTAGCGTGTAAAGCGCGTGGTAACCGTGTTGTTGCTGTGGGAACAACGTCAGTTCGTTCATTAGAAAGCGCAGCTAAAGCCAGCCAAGATGCCTTAATTGCTCCATTTTTTGATGATACCCAAATTTTTATTTATCCAGGTTATGAATATCAGGTGATTGATGCATTAATCACTAACTTCCATCTGCCTGAATCGACATTAATTATGTTGGTTTCTGCATTTGCTGGATATAAAAACACAATGAATGCGTACAAAGCGGCGGTTGCTGAGCAATACCGTTTCTTTAGCTATGGTGATGCGATGTTTATCACCCCCAATGCGAATGCAAAATTCGAAAAAATTGGCGAATAATCAGTGATAAGCGGTGGCATCGGCTGCTTGCTTAGCAAATTAATACTATCGATAACATCAGACTGTTTTTCTGATGTTTGGAGGCAAACGTGAAATATGAATTACAAACGACCGATGGCAATGCACGCCGCGGCCGTTTAGTATTTGAGCGCGGTGTGGTTGAAACCCCTGCATTTATGCCAGTGGGCACCTACGGTACCGTAAAAGGTATGACCCCAGAAGAAGTGAAAGAGACGGGCGCTCAAATCCTGTTAGGCAATACTTTCCACCTGTGGTTACGTCCTGGCCAAGAAATTATGAAGTTACATGGTGACCTCCATGATTTTATGCAATGGCAAGGCCCGATTTTAACGGACTCTGGCGGTTTCCAAGTCTTTAGTCTTGGCGCGATGCGTAAAATTAAAGAAGAAGGCGTACATTTTCGTAACCCAATTAACGGTGAGAAAGTTTTCTTAAGCCCTGAAAAATCGATGGAAATTCAGTACGACCTCGGTTCAGATATCGTGATGATATTCGACGAATGTACACCATATCCAGCAGATTGGGACTATGCAAAGACCTCAATGGAAATGTCGCTGCGTTGGGCAGCACGTAGCCGCCAACGTTTTGACGAGTTAAACAATAAAAATGCCCTGTTTGGTATCATCCAAGGCAGTGTTTACGAAGATTTACGTGATATTTCGGTTAAGGGACTGGTGGAAATCGGCTTTGATGGTTACGCTGTAGGCGGCCTTGCCGTTGGCGAACCGAAAGAAGACATGCACCGTATTTTAGAGCATGTTTGCCCACAAATTCCGGCAGAAAAACCGCGTTATTTAATGGGTGTCGGTAAGCCGGAAGATTTAGTAGAAGGCGTTCGTCGTGGTATCGACATGTTCGACTGTGTGATGCCAACACGAAATGCACGAAACGGCCATTTATTTGTCACGAATGGCGTGGTAAAAATCCGTAATGCGAAGTATAAATCTGACACATCAACGCTCGATGCGGATTGTGACTGCTATACTTGTCGTCATTATAGTCGTGCTTATTTGCATCATCTTGATAGATGTAATGAAATTCTTGGCGCAAGGCTCAATACCATCCATAATTTACGTTACTATCAGCGTTTAATGGCGGGTATCCGACAAGCCATTGAAGATGGTAATTTCGAAGAGTTTGCGAAAGATTTCTATCAAAAGATTGGAAAACCTGAACCTTCGTTAAATATCGAATGAATTTAAGTGCGAAATCACGCTAATCTGTGTAGCATAGTTAGCTTGGTAAACGCACTGAATTAGTTAGAGTCTGTACTTAAAAATTGCTTTCAATAAAACAATGAGGAAAGTTTAATGAGTTTTTTTATTTCTGAAGCAGCGGCATCAGCAGGCGCACCAGCGCAGGGTAGCCCATACACTATGGTTATCATGCTTGTTGTTTTCGCGCTGATCTTCTATTTCATGATTTTGCGTCCACAGCAAAAGCGTGCGAAAGAACACCGTAAATTGATGGAATCTATCACGAAAGGTGATGAAGTTTTAACAACTGGCGGTTTAATCGGACGTGTTACTAAAGTGTCTGAAACAGGTTATGTTGTTCTTGAACTGAGTGAGAACACCGAAGTAACCATCAAACGTGATTTCGTTGCTGCTGTTTTACCTAAAGGCACAATGAAAGCAATTTAATTCTGATTTTCCCGAAGGGAACTGCCGTGCTAAACCGTTATCCTTTGTGGAAGTATCTGATGTTGATCGTTGCGATCCTCATCGGTCTGCTTTATGCGCTTCCAAACCTATATGGTGAGGATCCGGCTGTTCAGATCACTGGCGTGCGGGGAACCGCCGCCAATGAACAAACGCTGGTCCAAGTCCAAAAATCGTTACAAGATGACAAAATTGAGAGTAAGTCTATCTCTCTGGAAAATGGGGCAATTTTAGCCCGTTTCAACAACTCTGATGTTCAGTTACGTGCTCGTGAAGTCATCATGAATGCACTGGGTGACCAGTATGTTGTTGCATTAAACCTTGCACCTGCGACGCCTAAATGGCTCGAAGCTGTCGGCGGTGAGCCGATGAAGCTGGGTCTTGACCTGCGTGGTGGGGTTCACTTCCTGATGGAAGTTGATATGGACACTGCATTAGGTAAATTGCAGGAACAAAACATGGATGGTTTGCGTAATGACCTGCGTCAAGAAGGCATTGCGTACTCTTCTATTCGTAAAGGCAATGATTACAGCGTCGAAGTTCGCTTCCGTAATGCTGACGATCGTAGCCAAGCAGAAAAAGCACTAGCACGTAAATACCCAGACCTCGTGTTTAGTGATGGCAGCGACAACACCATGATCGCTGTGATGACCGACGAGCGCTTACGTGAAGCTCGCAATTATGCTGTTTCTCAGAACATTACCATCATTCGTAACCGTGTAAACCAATTAGGTGTTGCCGAACCTTTAGTTCAACGCCAAGGTGCAGACCGCATTGTGGTTGAGTTACCGGGTATTCAAGATACAGCACGCGCTAAAGAAATCTTAGGCGCAACCGCGACATTAGAATTCCGCCTTGTGAATACTAGCGTGGATTCATCCGCCGCAGAAAGTGGCCGTGTTCCGGGTGACTCTGAAGTTAAATACGACCGTGAAGGGGCGCCGTATGTCCTGTATAAACGCGTTATTTTAACCGGTGACCACATCACTGACTCCACCTCTGAAGCCGATGAAAACGGCGCACCGCAAGTGAGCATCAGCCTTGATAGTTCTGGTGGTTCTATCATGTCTGACTTTACACGTGATAACCAAGACAAGTTGATGGCAACGCTGTTTGTTGAATATAAAGACAGCGGCAAAAAAGATGCGACAGGCCGTTCAATTTTGGTGAAAGACGAAAAAGTTATCAACGCTGCACGTATTTCTGCACGTTTTGGTAGCAAGTTCCGTATCACTGGTATCAATAATGGTAATGAGGCACGCCAGCTTTCATTATTATTACGTGCGGGTGCGTTGATTGCGCCAATTCAAATCGTTGAAGAACGTACTATCGGTCCAACGCTGGGTATGCAAAATATCGAGCAAGGTCTGAAGGCGTGTATCGCGGGTCTGTTAGCGTCTATCCTGTTTATGATTATCTACTATCGTAAATTTGGTTTGATTGCGAGTAGCGCGCTGTTAGCGAACTTGGTGTTAATCGTGGGTGTGATGTCGTTGTTGCCGGGTGCAACACTCACCATGCCAGGTATTGCAGGTATCGTACTAACCCTTGCGGTTGCGGTCGATGCTAACGTACTTATCAACGAACGTATCAAAGAAGAGCTGAAAAACGGGCGATCCGTTCAGCAAGCGATTCATGAGGGTTATAAAGGCGCCTTCTCAAGTATTACCGATGCAAACTTAACGACATTGATCACCGCTATCATTCTATATGCAGTGGGTACAGGGTCGATTAAAGGCTTTGCGATTACGACAGCGATTGGTGTCGCAACCTCTATGTTTACAGCGATTGTAGGTACACGTGCGATTGTGAACCTGCTGTACGGCGGTAAACGTATTAACAAGCTGTCAATTTAAGGAGCACGTTGTGGCACAGGATTATACTGTTGAACAATTGAACTATGGCCGTAAAGTCTATGACTTTATGCGCTGGGACAACGTTGCCTTCACGATTTCAGCTCTGTTATTGGTTGCATCGGTTGTCATTATCGGACTAAAAGGTTTTAACTGGGGTCTGGATTTCACAGGGGGGACGGTTATTGAGATTAGCCTAAGCCAACCTGCTGATTTGGACAAAATTCGTGATAGCTTGTCTAACTCGAACCATAAAGACCCATTGATTCAAAACTTTGGTAGCAGCCGTGACATCATGATCCGTATTCCGCCAATTGAAGGCACTGCGGGTCAAGAAGTTGGCAAAGAGATTATTACGGTTATCAACCAAAACGTGGATGATAAAGCCACCGTTAAACGAATCGAATTCGTGGGGCCGAGTGTTGGTGCAGAATTGGCGCAAACGGGGGCATTAGCCCTGTTAACTGCGCTTATCTGTATCTTAATTTACGTTGGTTTTCGTTTCGAATGGCGTTTGGCGGCGGGTGCCGTGTTATCGCTTGCCCATGACGTGGTGATTACCTTGGGTATTCTGTCTCTGTTCCATATTGAGATAGATATGACCATCGTAGCATCATTGATGTCGGTTATTGGTTACTCGCTGAACGACAGTATCGTTGTTTCCGACCGTATCCGTGAAAACTTCCGTAAAATTCGTCGTGGTACACCGTACGAAATCATGAACGTCTCTTTGACGCAAACATTGAGCCGTACCATCATGACATCAGCCACCACATTATTAGTGGTTCTGATGCTGTACCTGTTCGGTGGCGCGATGCTGGAAGGCTTCTCACTGGTTATGTTAATCGGTGTAACTATCGGTACTATCTCATCTATTTACGTGGCTTCTGCATTAGCACTGAAGATGGGAATGAAACGCGAGCACTTGATGCAAGCGAAAGTCGAGAAAGAAGGCGCAGACCAAGAGTCATTACTGCCTTAGTGTTGTAGCCCAGCGGCAAGTGTTATTAATCTCTAGAGGCATTCAACAATATGTCACTAAGGTGAATAAACTAAGCGAACACCTCTACAGCGCGGAATATGCAGCGTTACAAGCACCCTAGAAGGCATCTTCTAGGGTGTTTTTTATTGCATAGTAGGGTAAACTATCCCTCCGTAAATAGGACTCAGGAAACGCTATGCATTGCCCATTTTGCTCAGCTGTAGATACGAAAGTCATCGACTCGCGTCTGGTTGGTGAAGGTGCTCAAGTCCGTAGACGCCGCCAATGTTTACTTTGCCATGAACGTTTTACCACATTTGAAGTGGCGGAACTGGTCATGCCTAGGGTCATTAAAAGTGATGAAGTGCGTGAGCCGTTTGATGAAGAAAAACTCAATCGCGGTATGCAAAAAGCGTTGGAAAAACGCCCTGTTAGCTCTGATGATATTGAGCAAGCTATCATTTCCATTAAGTCCCAACTCCGTGCAACGGGGGAACGTGAAGTTCCGTCAAAACTGATCGGTAGCTTGGTGATGGATGAGCTGAAAAAGCTCGATAAAGTTGCCTATATTCGTTTTGCCTCGGTTTACCGTAGTTTTGAAGATGTGCGTGAATTTGGCGAAGAAATCGCGAAATTACAGGATTAGCACCAATGATTGAACAAGATAACATTTACATGGCTCGTGCCTTTGAATTGGCACATCTCGGCCGATTTACCACATCACCAAACCCGAATGTCGGGTGTGTGATTGTGCGTGATGGCGAAATTGTAGGTGAAGGCTACCACCAAAAAGCCGGTGAACCCCATGCAGAAGTGCATGCACTGCGAATGGCAGGCGAGAAAGCAAAAGGGGCAACGGCGTATGTCACCCTTGAGCCTTGCAGCCACCATGGGCGCACGCCGCCTTGCGCAGAAGCGTTAATTAACGCTGGCGTGAGCCGTGTTGTTGCGGCGATGCAAGACCCTAATCCGCAAGTTGCTGGTCGTGGTCTGTACATGTTGTCTCAAGCGGGAATTGAAACTCGCAGCAATGTTTTATTAGAGGAAGCCGAAGCGGCAAACCGCGGTTTTTTAAAACGCATGCGTACGGGCTTCCCGTATATTCAGTTAAAACTTGCCGCCTCATTGGATGGCAAGACGGCATTAGCGTCAGGTGAGAGCAAGTGGATCACCAGTGCTGCGGCGCGTAAAGATGTCCAAGAATTCCGTGCGCAGGCCAGCGCTATTCTAAGCACCAGTAGCACCGTGATTGCGGATGACCCTTCACTGACGGTGCGTTGGAACGAGCTCCCCGCGGATATCCAACATGTTTATCCAGAAAGCCAAGTACGCCAGCCAATTCGTATTGTGCTGGATAATCATAACCGTGTGACGGCTGACCATAAAGTCACTCAGCTTGATGGTGAGTGTTGGTTAGTTCGTGCAAACCCAGATGCAAGCGCATCATGGCTAGGGAAGGTTGAGCAAATTGCTGTTCCTGCTGATGATAACGGCACTGACTTGGTTATTTTGATGATGCAACTGGCGAAACGTAACGTCAACAGTATCTGGGTAGAAGCAGGGGCTAAATTAGCAGGCTCGTTACTCAAACTGGGTATTGTTGATGAACTGATTGTGTATATCGCCCCTAAATTACTGGGCAATAGTGCACGCGGTTTGGTTGATTTCCCTGCATTAAGTGCTTTAGTTGATGCACCACGATTTGAATTTACAGATGTGACGAAAGTCGGTGATGACCTGCGTGTCAGGCTGCGTCCTGTCTGGTAAGTGCGTTTTTTTGAAATTCGCGCATACGATAAACGAAAGAATGTGATAAAATCCGCGCCCCGCGGGTTATAATTAATATTAGAGGAAGACTATGAACGTAATTAAAGGTGTTGTTGCTGCGCCAAAAGCGCGTGTTGCTATCGCTATTGCTCGTTTTAACAACTTTATTAATGATAGTCTGCTGGAAGGTGCTGTTGATGCGTTAGAGCGCATTGGTCAGGTTTCAAACGACAACATTACTATCGTTTGGGTACCGGGTGCCTATGAACTGCCATTAACCGCGAAAGCGCTGGTTGAAACCAAAAAATATGATGCTGTTATCGCATTAGGTACGGTTATCCGTGGTGGTACTGCTCACTTTGAATATGTTGCAGGTGAGTGCAGCTCTGGTCTGTCCCACGTTGCAATGAATAGCGAAGTGCCTGTAACTTTCGGTGTATTAACCACTGAAAATATCGAACAAGCTATCGAACGTGCGGGTACTAAAGCGGGTAACAAAGGTGCTGAAGCTGCATTAACGGCACTTGAAATGATTAATGTAATTAAAGCCATCAAAGGCAAATAATACACAAATAATTGGATGTCGCATGATGAGAGTATCAATCTCCATGCGGCAAAATTGTTTTGTGTATAGTTTTTAAATTTAAGGGGAATCTTGTGAAACCTGCTGCTCGTCGCCGCGCTCGTGAGTGTGCTGTACAGGCCATTTATTCATGGCAATTATCTGGCAATCCAATTGCTGAAGTCGAATATGAGTTTATTGCTGAACAGGACATGTCAGACGTTGACGTAAACTATTTTCGTGAACTGTTATCAGGCGTTGCGACTAATGCAACCAAGCTTGATCAACTGATGACGCCTTATTTATCTCGTCAACTCGAAGAGCTGGGTCAGGTAGAAAAAGCGATTTTACGTGTCTCCATGTTTGAATTAAGTTTCCGTGAAGATGTGCCTTATAAAGTCGCAATTAATGAAGGCATTGAATTAGCGAAAGTTTTTGGTGCAGAAGATAGCCATAAATTCGTTAACGGTGTATTAGATAAAGCGGCACCTGCGGTTCGCCGTAAAAAATAATAATATCAGGGTTCCCTCCTGTAACACTACAGTAGTCGAGAGGTAGGCTGGGTTCCAGTCTACCTTTGTACTTATAGGCTCGTCATACTTTAAGTTACAGGTGTATTGGCTAAAATAGCTTCAGATGTAGGTTTTAGTCGACTCTAGGTAGGGCAGTCATTTGCCGCCTATTTGTAGCTTGAATTATTCAGAGTATAAATTATTTATTTCGTTTAAAACGAAAATAGAGATAGCGAAAACGGAAAATCTACCATGTCATATGGCGAATTTGACCTCATCGCACGTTATTTTAACCGTCAAACCACTAACCGACGTGATGTGAATATCGGTATTGGCGATGACTGTGCGTTGATGACCATCCCAGAAAAACAGCAACTTGCTGTGAGTACTGATACTCTTGTTTCCGGTATTCATTTCCTACCTACGATTTCTCCCGCTGATCTTGCGTATAAATCATTAGCCTCTAATTTAAGTGACCTTGCTGCAATGGGCGCTGATCCTGCTTGGGTTTCTTTAGCCATTACATTGCCTTGTGTTGATTGTGAGTGGTTGCAGTCCTTTAGTGATAGCTTGTTTGAACAGCTAAATTATTATGGAATGCAATTAATTGGCGGTGATACCACGCGTGGGCCAATGAGCTTAACGTATACAGTGCATGGCCTAGTGCCAGTTGGCAAAGCGATGTCCCGTTCCGGTGCGCGTAATGGCGATTGGATTTATGTGACGGGTACCTTGGGGGATAGCGCAGCGGGGCTCGCTATTTTGCAAGATAGGCTGCATGTCGCGAATACCGAAGACAAAACGTGGTTAGTTGCACGACATTTGCGTCCTCAACCGCGCATTTTACAAGGGCAAGCTCTGCGTAATTTAGCCTCTTCAGCGATTGATATCTCTGATGGTTTGGTTTCCGATTTAAATCATATTTTGAAAGCCAGTGGCTGCGGTGCGCGAATCAACTTAGATTCGTTGCCACAATCGGAAGCGCTAAAGCAAAGCTGTAGCGTAGAGCAAGGCCGCCTGTGGTCGCTCAGTGGCGGCGAAGATTATGAGCTGTGCTTTACGGTGCCTGAAATGAATCGTGGTGCGTTAGAAATGGCATTAGCACATACAGGGTCTGGTTTTACCTGCATTGGGCAGATCAAACCGCAGTCCGAAGGGATCAGCTACTTTTGCAATAACCAAGAAGTTGATGTAAACCTTAAAGGTTTCGATCACTTTGTTTCGGAAGGTGTCTATGGCGACTAGCCAAGAAAAAGCAGAAGCTAAAAAGCGGTTAAACATGCGTGATCCGTGGCACTTACTTGCTACAGGGTTTGGCAGTGGGTTATCGCCAATTGTTCCCGGCACAATGGGGTCACTCGCTGCGATCCCATTTTGGTTATTGATGATCAACCTACCAGTATGGTTATGTTGGGCTATTATTGTGGTTGGTTTTATTATTGGTTGTTATATTTGCCAGCGTACGTCGGACGACATGAAAATTCATGATCACGGCAGTATTGTGTGGGATGAGTTTATCGGTATGTGGATCACACTGATGGCAATTCCTGTGGTAAATGTGGCTTGGGTTCTCACCGCATTTGTTGTTTTTCGTATTTACGACATGTGGAAGCCTTGGCCGATCCGTATTTTTGACCGTAAAGTCAGCGGTGGTTTTGGCATTATGATCGACGATATTATCGCGGCTATTTTTGCTTATTTCACCGTTTGGTTATGCGTTTGGTATAAGCTCCTGCCCTTTTAATCAACAAAATGAGAAAGGCCATCAATCGATGGCCTTTTTTGTATTCATGAGTATTTTAAGAACGCTATTTTTTTCGACGGCTAATTCCCATTACTGATGTTTGTGCTAACGTTAAGCCTTTGGTTTCTGGTGCAAACAGTATCGAAACAACTAAGCCTAATAATGACACGCCCGCCCCCATCAACACCACATTGCTAATACCATATTCACTGATAAACACGGGCAGAGCCCACGTAGAAAAGATGGTTCCGATACGGCTAATCGACATGATCACACCCACGGCGGAAGCTCGGATATCGGTTGGGAACAGTTCATTTGGGTAAAGCCATTGCAAGATCCCAGGCCCGCCAGAGAAAAAGGCGTAGATCCCAAACATAATGATCACCAGACAGATCCCAAGGTTGGAGAATAACCCGAGGATCGCCAATGCAAGGGTCATAATGGCAAAGCTACCAATAAGTAAGGGGCGTCTGCCCATTTTATTAAGCCAATACATCGCAGGGACGCAGCCTAACATAAAGAATAGGCTGATCACGACATTGCCAAGCGCAGCGTTTTTACCTTGATCCCAACCGAGTTGCCCAACGATTTGTGGGCCAAAGGTGTAGATAGCGAACATTGGGATCACTTGGCAAGTCCAAATAATCGCGGTAAATAAGACAAAAGAAAAATGACGTTTAGTGAATAATTGCAGGAAATGGGTTTTTTTCTGTTCTTCAGCTTCAAAAATCACTGGCTGGCCAAAGAGCTTTTCCATCATTTTTTCGCATTCTTTAATTCGCCCTTTGCGTATTAACCATAGTGGAGACTCTGGCAAATCAAAGCGACCAATCAAAATAATGATACAGGGGATCACTGCACTGCCTAACATCCAGCGCCAGCCGCCTTCAACATCATACAGCGCGTAGCCTACAAGGTTGGCGCAAGTCGCACCCACGTACCACATCGCAGCAATAAAGCCGACAGCAAATGCCCGCTGCTTGGTGTTTGAAAATTCGGTGATCATTGAGGTGGCGATGGGGTAGTCTGCACCAATTACGATACCAATTAAAAAGCGCATGAGAAGTAGCTGCAATGGCGTAGAGACAAACATGGTTGCGACAGAAATAACGCCGATAGCCACAATATCAATGAGGAACATTTTACGCCGACCGACTTGATCGCATATATAGCCAAAGAGCGATGTACCGATAAATAACCCAGCAAGGGTTGCTGCGCCCAGTAAGCCTATCCACTCGCTGCTTAAATTGAGCACGGGGGTGAGTTGTTCAAGTGCGACACCGATGAGGACCAATACATAACCATCAAGAAAAGGCCCGCCGCTGCCCCATAGCATGATCCGCCGATGCACGGAGGAGAATTGAATATCATCAAAACTTTTCGGTTTCATTGTGTATCCCAGTGTCAGCGTAAAATACGCTATAAAACTCTCGAAGCTTTTGAAACTCCGAGAGTAATGCTAATCAGCCGTAACGAAATTCAATGCCGAAAGTGCCGCGTGGGTATTCCCACTTTTCGAGTGCACCCTCTAAACCTAAAATACGGCAGGTACCGCACTCAAGGCATCCGGCATAGTCAAAACGGACTGAGCCATCTTCTTGTTTTTTATATAAACCTGCGGGGCAGGCCTTTGTTAAAGTATCGAGCACTTGCATATCTGGGTGCTCTTTGATGACAATATGTGGGTTTTCTTCATCGACATTAAATTTATTAATGCCAAGTTTGACGTCCACGTTAACTGGCTGGCTCATATTGCTCTCACTCCTTTAATTCCATCCTTGATTAAATTCATGAAGCCCACTTTTTTCGCATGTTGCAGCATGGTTTTACGCAGTGGAACAGGTGCTTCATCAGAGATGGTAAACAGCTTTTTCGCAATCCCCACCGCCATTTCAGGGTAAGCCGTAAACATGCGTGGGTTATCTAAGAATTCAGGCATTTTTTGGTACATTTTCATGTCCCTAAGTGGCCCTTCATTTAACAATGTGAGGTATTCACTTAACCCCTGTTTGCTAAAGTCTTCTTTTTTCATTGCGTTAAGTACGGTTTTAGCTGCGGCTTCTCCAGAAGCAACTGCTAAATCCATGCCGCGAATGGTAAAGCCAAGATTCATACACATACCTGCGGCATCACCCGCAATTAACACGCCATCACGGACAAGCTCTGACTGCATTTTTAAGCCTGCTTCTGGCACAACGTGAGCTGCGTATTCAATCATTTTGCCACCTTCAATTAACGGGGCGACTGCGGGGTGCTGCTTGAAATCTTCTAACATTTGTGGAACGGACTTTTTGGCATCTTTGATATGATGCAGGCCACAAACCAGGCCTAAAGAAACCGTGTCCTCATTGGTATATAAAAATCCACCGCCCATTAGCCCATCAGTTGGTGAGCCCGCAAACAACCATGCAACACCTTCATTATCTTTAATATTGAAGCGGTTACATAAAACATCCTTAGGGAGTTCGATTAACTCTTTAACCCCAACGGCGACATGTTCAGCACTCACACGCTTGGTCATGCCAATTTGCTCAGCGAGCAGTGAGTTTACCCCATCAGCCAAAATGACAACTTTGGCTTCAAGTACATCGCCATCTGCTTCGACTCCAACGATTTTGCCATCTCGTTCGACCAGTTTATCAACTCGGATACCTGTAATGCATTGCGCTCCCGCATTTTCTGCTTGTTCTACCAGCCATGGGTCGAGTTTACCGCGTAAAACAGACCAAGACGTTTCATCAGGACTTTGCTCTGCGCTATTTTGGAAGTCGACAGTGACAGCACCTGTGTCGGTCATAAATGACAGTCTTTCACGGGTGATCATGCGCTCGATAGGCGCTTCTTGGGTGAATCCAGGAATAATGCGTTCTAAACTGTGGGCATACATTCGCCCACCTGTAACATTTTTCCCGCCGGCGTAGTTTCCTCTTTCAATTAGGAGAACTTGCGCACCTTCACGGGCAAGCACCAGTGCAGCGACAGAACCCGCTAGGCCTGCACCAACAATGATTGCATCAAAAATATCATCGGACATAGTTTCTCCAAATCTTACAAAGCAGTGGAGCCAATGCCCCACTGCGATAGGCTTATTTCGCCAATTGCTGCGTTAAAGCAGGTAGAATTTTGAATAAATCACCGACAATCCCATAGTCTGCAAATTGGAAGATTGGCGCGTTTTTATCTTTGTTGATGGCGACGATAGTTTGTGCGCCATTTGCCCCGACCATGTGCTGGATTTGCCCTGAAATACCGACAGCAAGGTACAGTTCAGGTTTGATCATCAGGTTGGAAATTCCAACGTAGCGCTCGTGTTCCATCCATTTTTCATTTTCAGCGACAGGACGAGAACAGGCGATTTCAGCGCCAATGGCATCTGCAAGGCTTTTCGCAATCGCAATATTCTCTTGGCTGCCAATCCCACGACCGACACTCACTACAAGGCGAGCTTTGTCTAATTCCACGGAGTTACCTGCTTTTTTCTGAACCGAGGTACGTACAACAGATTGTTTTGGTTCGACCCATTGTGCAGCTTGAGCCGCGCCGCTACGTGATGCATCACTTGCAGCGGCTTCAAAGGTGCCGGTGGTAACGGTTGCAATGGAAAATATGCTATTTAAGGTTTCTTGACCAAAAGCTAAACCGCCATAAACCATATGTTTAATAACCGCTTTGTCAGCTTCGACCGTAATCGATGCTGCATCATTCGAAACAGCAGCTTGTAGCCTTGCCCCTAAACGAGCAGCCAGTAATTTTCCACGACGTGTGTTCGGTAGTAGCAACAGACCTTTATCGCCATGTTGTTTGATGGTCGCAACGATGGTGTCAGCGTAGTCTTCCAAAATACGGTCATCTGGTTTGCCCGTTAATTGAAAAACTTGTGTTGCACCTAATTGAAATGCATGGGAACTTTGTGCTTCATCTAATGCTAATACATTTACTTGTTCACCGAGAGTGAGTGCTCCGCCAATCAGTTCGGGTAGGCGAGATGTCATATCACTAAAGACCCAAACGGTTGATAATTTGCTCATAACGCCTCCGATTAAATAATTTTTCTTAAATGTTCAGCAAACTGTGCAATTTGGTCGTCGCCATCGCCTTCAATAATGATGCGCTGACGTACTTTTTGCTTCGGTGCTGCAATCGATTGAGCCGATAAAGCGGCGATGTCAGTGAGGGCAATATCTGCAATGCTCCAAGCTTGAACGGGTTTTTTCGCAGCGCCTAAAATTGCTTTCATAGACGGAATAACAGGGACGTTAATATCGGAGGTCACAGCAATAATGGCTGGCAGCGGGAGCGACAATGTTTCAATTTCATCTTCAAGTTCACGCTCAACCACAATGTTATCTGCCCCAAGAGACACAATCTTCTTCACGCCATTAATGGCAGGAACTTGCAGGCTTTCACCCAGTAGAATGCTGACTTGTTGCGCGTTGAGGTCAGCAGAGCCGTCACCACAAATGATTAAGTCAAAACCTATTTTCTGTGCTGCTGCACCAAGGGCGATCGCACTTTGATTAGGAAGGGCATGTTCGAATTGGTCATCAATAACCACGACTAATTCATCTGGGCCGCGAGATAGTACGTCTTTACGGCCTTTCATGTTGGTCAGCGCTTTGCCACCAATACTTAACGCTGTAATTTTGCTATCGGGTTGTTGTGCTTTAATTTGATTAGCCGCTTCGATGGCATTTAAATCATATTGACTAATTTTGGTATCCGCACGGGAAAAGTCTAAAGAGCCATCTGAGCTATTAATAATAATATCTTGTTCATCAGGAACAGATTTATAGCATGTAATAATATTCATTACATCTCCTAAAATATATTTAATAAATATGATCCGTTTTGGTTTCGGATTATATAATTATCATGAACTGGATATTTAAAAATAAAACCTAGGTCACCAATATTGAAAACTTGAAATTAAACGTGACTTAAATATTCATACTGCTACCTTACTCACCAATATTGTAAAAATCATCAACTTAGCGACGAAATGTTCAATATTGCTACCCTAATCACCAATACTGAAGGTATTTAATAACATCGTCGTTACACTATATTTTATCCTTTTGTATTTATTAAGAATTTTAATTATTAAAACGCATAAAAATAGTAACAAATATTTATCACGAATAATATTGTGACCTTAATAACAGAATTGTTAATGACGAGCCGACATGATTTGAATAGTGATTGGATTAATAATTAATTAAATTTATGGGAATTAAATAATAAATAAGTGGTGAGGTATTGAGAATAATATCTATTTTAAAACTTATGTATTAAATAATAAATTGGGATCGAACTATGAGCAAAGAAAATAAAAAGGGTGGGATAGAACCTAAAGTGTTTTTTCCTCCATTGATCATTGTTGGACTATTGTGCTGGTTAACCGTCCGTGACCTTGATGCTTCAAATGAAGTGATCAACCAAGTGTTTAGCTACGTGACAAACGTGTGGGGCTGGGCATTTGAATGGTATATGGTCGTGATGTTTGGTGGCTGGTTTTGGTTGATTTTAGGGCCATATGCTAAAAAACGTCTAGGGGAAGAGAAGCCTGAATTTAGCCGTGCGAGCTGGATTTTCATGATGTTCGCGTCGTGTACATCGG
Source organism: Providencia sp. UF-224 (assembly GCF_058245955.1). NCBI lineage: Bacteria > Pseudomonadati > Pseudomonadota > Gammaproteobacteria > Enterobacterales > Morganellaceae > Providencia > Providencia sp. UF-224. The sequence continues at coordinate 164,673 of NZ_JBSICC010000002.1, forward strand.
CAGCGGTGCTTTTCTGGGGGTCTATTGAAATTTATTATTATATTTCAACACCACCTTTTGAATTTGCACCATATTCAACTCAGGCGAAAAGTATTGGCTTAGCCTATAGCTTATTCCACTGGGGGCCGTTACCGTGGGCAACTTACAGCTTCTTATCGGTTGCGTTTGGTTACTTCTTCTTTGTGCGCAAAATGGATGTTATCCGCCCAAGTAGTACGTTAGTACCGCTGGTAGGTGAAAAACGTGTTAATGGTTGGTTCGGGACAATCGTTGATAACTTCTATTTAGTCGCGTTAATTCTAGCAATGGGTACCAGTTTAGGGCTAGCAACACCGCTAGTCACTGAGTGTATTCAGTATTTATTTGGGATCCCTCATACCTTACAGCTCGATGCGATCATTATTTTCTGTTGGATCATTTTGAACGCAATTTGTGTGGCATTTGGTTTGCAAAAAGGGGTGAAAATTGCCAGTGATGTGCGTAGCTACTTGAGCTTCTTAATGCTTGGGTGGGTGTTCATTGTCGGCGGTGCAAGTTTTATCGTTAACTACTTTACCGATTCTATCGGGGTATTAATGATGTATATGCCGCGCATGCTGTTCTATACAGATGCGGTCGGTAAAAGCGGTTTCCCACAAGGCTGGACAGTATTCTATTGGGCTTGGTGGGTTATCTACGCTATCCAAATGTGTATTTTCCTCGCACGTATCTCTAAAGGTCGTACTGTTCGTGAACTGTGTATTGGTATGGTTGCGGGTCTGACCGCAGGTACCACGCTGATTTGGACGATTTTAGGCAGTAACACACTGCAACTTGTCGACCAAAATATTATTAACATTCCAAAACTGATTGATGAGTTTGGCGTTCCACGCGCCATCATTGAGACATGGGCTGCCTTACCTTTGAGCACTGTAACAATTTGGGGCTTCTTCATCCTCTGCTTTATCGCCACTGTGACACTAATTAATGCCTGTTCCTACACCCTCGCTATGTCGACTTGTCGCGCAGTGAAAGATGGTGATGAGCCGCCATTGTTAGTGCGCATCGGTTGGTCTGTCTTAGTGGGTGTCATCGGCATTGTTTTACTGGCACTCGGCGGATTGAAACCAATTCAAACAGCGATAATTGCCGGAGGATGCCCACTTTTTTTCGTCAACATTATGGTAACGCTCTCGTTTATTAAAGATGCCAAAGTGCATTGGAAAGATGACTAATTTACTCAGAAACAACATTTAAGAGGTTATTGATATGGATTTTAGATTGAATGATGAGCAGGAACTGTTTGTCGCAGGGATCCGTGAACTGATGGCCAGTGAAAACTGGGAAAGCTACTTCGCACAATGTGACCGTGACAGCCAATATCCTGAACGTTTTGTCAAAGCGTTAGCGGATATGGAAATTGATAACCTGCTGATCCCAGAAGAACACGGTGGTTTAGATGCAGGCTTTATTACCGTTGCAGCGGTATGGATGGAACTGGGTCGTTTAGGTGCGCCAACTTACGTGCTGTATCAACTGCCGGGTGGTTTCAATACCGTGCTTCGTGAAGGGACACAAGAGCAGATTGATAAAATCATGGCGTTCCGCGGCACAGGGAAGCAAATGTGGAACTCGGCAATTACTGAGCCGGGCGCGGGTTCTGACGTGGGTAGCCTGCAAACCACTTATCAGCGCCGTAACGGTAAAGTTTACCTGAACGGAAGCAAATGTTTTATCACCAGTAGCGCTTACACTCCATACATTGTGGTGATGAGCCGCGATGCAGACTCACCGGATAAACCAGTCTTTACTGAGTGGTTCTTGGATATGAGCAAACCGGGTATCAAGGTTAACAAACTTGAGAAACTTGGTCTGCGCATGGACAGCTGCTGTGAAATTACCTTTGATAATGTCGAACTGGATGAAAAAGACATGTTCGGTCGCGAAGGAAACGGCTTTAACCGCGTAAAAGAAGAGTTTGACCACGAGCGTTTCTTAGTGGCGCTGACTAACTATGGTACCGCAATGTGCGCATTTGAAGATGCAGCGCGTTATGCCAACCAACGTGTTCAATTCGGTGAAGCAATTGGTCGTTACCAATTAATTCAAGAAAAATTTGCACATATGGCGATCAAGCTCAATTCAATGCGCAACATGTTATACGAAACTGCATGGAAGAGTGATAACGGGCTGATCACCTCAGGTGATGCAGCTATGTGTAAATACTTCTGTGCAAATGCCGCATTCGAAGTGGTGGACTCTGCGATGCAAGTACTGGGTGGCGTTGGTATCGCGGGTGAACATCGGATCGCACGTTTCTGGCGCGACCTGCGTGTTGACCGCGTATCGGGTGGTTCAGATGAAATGCAAATACTGACACTAGGCCGCAGTGTACTGAAACAGTACCGCTAATGACGTAACCGTCGTGGATTGGCCCTTTAACCAAAGTTAGAGGGTCAACCGAGTTTCACAGGAGAATCGAACATGGCAGCGCATTTACCTATGCCTGAATTTGGCCCGCTTTCAGGGGTTAAAGTCGTATTTTCAGGAATTGAAATTGCAGGCCCATTCGCGGGACAAATGTTTGCGGAGTGGGGCGCAGAAGTTATTTGGATTGAGAACGTGGCATGGGCTGACACTATCCGTGTCCAGCCAAATTACCCGCAGCTTTCGCGACGTAATTTACGGGCGCTCTCATTGAATATCTTTAAGGATGAAGGACGAGAAGCATTTCTCAAGTTGATGGAAACGACGGATATATTTATTGAAGCAAGTAAAGGCCCTGCATTTGCTCGCCGTGGGATCACGGATGAAGTGCTGTGGGAGCACAATCCAAAATTGGTTATCGCTCACTTATCGGGCTTTGGCCAGTATGGTGATCCGCAATATACCAACCTTGCTGCATATAACACCATCGCTCAAGCCTTCAGTGGCTACCTCATTCAAAACGGTGATAAAGACCAACCAATGCCAGCATTCCCATACACGGCAGACTATTTCTCTGGCATGACCGCCACAACCGCGGCATTAGCGGCGTTATATAAAGCGCGCGAAACAGGAAAAGGGGAAAGCATCGACGTGGCAATGTATGAAGTTATGCTGCGCATGGGGCAGTACTTCATGATGGATTATTTCAATGGGGGTGAAGTTTGCCCACGTATGACCAAAGGGAAAGACCCGTATTACGCAGGTTGCGGCCTGTATAGCTGTAATGATGGCTATATTGTCATGGAAATTGTCGGTATTACACAAATTCAAGAAATCTTTAAAGATATCGGCCTAGCGCATTTATTGGGTACGCCTGAAATTCCAGAAGGCACACAACTGATTCACCGTGTTGAATGCCCATATGGGCCACTGGTTGAAGAAAAATTAGATGAGTGGTTAGGCGCACGTTCCATCGAAGAGGTACTTGCAAGGTTAGCCGAGCTAAATATTGCAAGCGCCAAAGTGTTAACCATTCCTGAGTTAGAAACTAACCCACAATATATTGCCCGTGAATCTATCACCAGTTGGCAAACCATGGATGGCGAAACCTGTCGTGGCCCAAATGTGATGCCAAAATTCAAAAACAATCCAGGGCAAATTTGGCGCGGTATGCCATCTCACGGTATGGATACCACTGAAATACTAAAAAATATTGGCTACAACGAAAATGATATTCGGGAGCTAGTCGATAAAGGGCTAGCCAAAATTGTTGAGTAATTAAATGATTATTCAGGTCAATCTTTCCTGTTGGCCTGAATGTTCATTGGGGAAATAGAGGGAAAACAATTAATGGATGTAATCGGTAGACAAAATTTGCGTCAAATGTGGGACGACCTTGCGTTGACTCACCAAGACAATAAGGCGCTTATCTTTGAGTCTTGTGATGGAAATATTCGCGAATTCAGTTATTTAGATATGAATGCGCAAATTAATCGCACAGCGAATCTCTTTTTAGCCTATGGCATTCAAAAAGGGGATAAAGTTGCCTTACATCTGGATAATTGCCCTGAATTTTTCTTTTGCTGGTTTGGTTTAGCGAAAATCGGCGCAATTATGGTGCCCATCAATGCACGGTATAAATATAACGAAAGTGCGTGGATTATGCAGAACTGCCAACCTCGTATGGTGGTGACCTGCACGCCGTTTTTAGATATTTATCAACGTGTTTTAGCGGATGAAAGCACTTGTCTCGAACATATTTTTTTAATTGCAGATACATCTATCCCACAACAAGACGGTATTTCAGACTTTTTATCAGAACAGGCGCATCAACCTATCGAACTCACACAAATTGTGGAACTGAGTGTGAGCGATACAGCGGAAATTTTATTTACCTCAGGGACAACTTCAAAACCCAAAGGGGTGATTATCACTCACTATAACTTACGTTTTGCGGGGTATTACTCTTCATGGCAAAACGCGTTACGCGCCGATGATGTGTATTTAACCGTGATGCCCGCTTTTCACATTGACTGCCAGTGTACGGCATCGATGGCAGCTTTCTCTGTAGGTGCCACGTTTGTCTTAATCGAAAAATACAGTGCGCGCCGTTTTTGGCAGCAAGTTGTCAGGCACCGTGCCACTGTCACCGAGCTGATCCCAATGATGATCCGAACGTTATTAAGCCAACCGCTGGCGGATAACGAAAAAGACCATTGCCTGCGAGAAGCGATGTTTTATCTCAATTTAAGCGATGAAGAAAAAGAGCAGTTTATGGCGCGTTTTGGCGTAAAACGCTTTTTGACCTCTTATGGTATGACCGAAACAATAGTGGGGTTAATTGGAGACAGGCCGGGCGATATCCGCCGTTGGCCATCCATTGGTCGTCCAGGTTTTTGTTACCAAGCGCAAATTCGAGATAAAAATAATCAACCTGTCGAAAGTGGCGTGGTCGGCGAATTGTGTGTTAAAGGCGAACGGGGCAAAACGCTATTCAAAGCGTATTACAACAACCCTGAAGTAACGGCAAAAACCTTTGATGACGCAGGGTGGATGCACACAGGGGACTTTGCGTACCAAGATGAAGATGGCTTTTTCTATTTTGTCGATAGAAGCAGCAACATGATCAAACGCGGTGGTGAGAATGTTTCTTGCAGTGAAATCGAAAATATCATTGCCTCGCACCCTGCTATCGTCGATGTGGCTGTCATAGGTGTTGCGGATGATATACGCGACGAAGCCATTAAGGCGTTTATTGTGCTGGAGGAAGGGGAAACCTTAACACAGGAAGAGTTTTTTGCCTTTTGTGAAAAACAAATGGCGAAATTCAAAGTGCCTACTTGTGTTGAAGTGCGGAAAGATTTGCCGCGAAATTGTTCTGGGAAGGTACTGAAAAAGCATCTGCAATAATCTGATCATTCTATTAATTCTGAGTGCAGCTGTGTTTATGACTCAAAACAGAGCTGCCACCCTATGATGACTAAAGGATTGCACTATGAGCGAATCATTAAAAGTTACCCGTAATGGCTCCATTTTGGAAATCGTACTCGATAGGCCTAAAGCGAATGCGATAGATGCAAAAACCAGTTTCAAAATGGGCGAAGTTTTTCTTAACTTTCGAGATGACCCATCCTTAAGAGTTGCCATTATTACCGGGGCAGGAGAGCGCTTCTTTTCTGCGGGGTGGGATCTAAAATCTGCTGCGGAAGGTGAAGCCCCTGATGCGGACTTTGGCCCTGGCGGTTTTGCTGGCTTAACCGAGATTTTTAATCTGAATAAACCGGTGATTGCGGCAGTGAACGGCTATGCATTTGGTGGCGGTTTTGAGCTTGCATTGGCGGCAGATATGATTATTTGTTCAGAAAATGCCAGTTTTGCGCTGCCTGAAGCCCAATTAGGGATTGTCCCAGACAGTGGCGGTGTTTTACGCCTGCCGAAAATTGTACCGGCACCTATTGTCAATGAAATGGTGATGACAGGCAGACGCATGGATGCTCAAGAAGCCTTACGTTGGGGGGTTGCGAATGACGTGGTGCCCATTGAAAAATTAATGGATAGAGCCCGTGAGCTAGCGGAGCAAATCACGCAAAGCGCACCATTAGCGGTTGCAGCATTAAAAGAAATTTTCCGTGCGACTGGGGAACTGACAGTAGAAGAAGGTTATAAACTGATGCGTAGTGGGGTACTAACCAACTACCCAGCGGTTTTACATTCGGAAGATGCGACAGAAGGGCCGTTAGCGTTTGCAGAAAAACGCTCACCAAGCTGGAAAGGTCGCTAGCCTAGCCATCTGAGAGGTTAATTGTGAGCTTCTATTCATTTGAAGGCGCAAGGCCCGTGGTTCACCCAACAGCGTATGTACATCCTTCCGCGGTTGTGATTGGTGATGTGATTATCAAGGAAGGGGTATTTGTTGGGCCGAATGCGTCACTCCGAGGGGACTATGGGCGCTTGGTAATTGAAAAAGGCGCCAATATTCAAGATTGTTGCATTATGCACGGTTACAGTGATGTGGAAACCATTGTGCGGGAGTGCGGGCATATTGGTCATGGCGCTATTTTACACGGATGTATCATTGGTCGCGATGCGTTAGTTGGCATGAATAGCGTCATAATGGATGGCGCTGTGATTGGTGAAGAAAGCATTGTCGCTGCCATGAGTTTTGTTAAAGCGGGCTTTCAAGGCGAACCGCGGCAGATGTTAGTGGGAAGCCCTGCGCGGTTTCTTCGTCAGGTTAGGGATGAAGAATTACATTGGAAGCAGCTAAATACCAAAGAGTATCAGGATCTTGCTGGTCGCTATCTTATTGGACTCGAAGAGACTAAGCCCCTTACTGAAATTGAAATTAATCGACCGAAATTGTTTGGCACCACAGATGTGAAGCCTAAAGGGCAATAAGTACTGGTCGGAAATAAAAAACGCGGGTTTAAAAACCTGCGTTTTTTTATTGATATAACACATTAACTAGCGGCGTTGTGCTTTGGATAACATCCATTGCCATTTCTGCTCTCTATTCAGTTCACTTGGTGGCATTGAGGCCGCTTTCACGGGGGAATCAATGGTGACTTTTTCCGATTGGTGGTTTCTTAAACGAGAATAAAGTTGGTTATCAATTTTACTCACTTTTATTAAACGCTGGCATTGGCACCCACGACCCGACAGTTTATTCGGGATCATTTTAACTTCACATTGGATCTCAGCCACATCCGATAGAATATAAGAGACAATATTAACGGCATTAGGATGCGGGATATCGAAATTGTTAGATATTTCTCTGGCTGTTGTCCAACGACCTTGCTTCATTACCCAATGTGCTATGGATAAATACAAGGGTTCGTTAATATATTGTCCACACATAAGCGCTCCCAAATCTAATTATTAAAATTGAATAAATAAAGAGAAACTATATGTAAATTGTAGTTGGAATAATGTTATTAATTTCCAGTGATAAATTAAAGGAAAATAATTAATTATTAAAGCCTGGTTAAAATTGTTAAAATAATATAGTCGTTATTAATATATTTTACTTTACTTTTAGATGGTTAAGTAATTTATAACGAATATAAGTCAGAGCCTAAATTGCGCAGTCATACAGTGACATGGTTCATAATAATAGATTTAAATATAATTTGCATGTGTTTATTTTTGAAATTTACATTCAAGGCAATAATTTTGTTTATATTCTATTTCTGGGTAAAGAGATAAACATTGTTGTTTATTAGCTGATTATATTTGGTTTTTTTATTGAAAGGGATGATATTAAATTAATGGGGATATGTGAAAGTTGTTATTTAAAATAACTATTTTTATAACAAATTAATTTATTACTCAATTTGTGTGTATTTAAAGAATGAGAGTCATTACGTGAAATAATGACTCTCATTCAATAAGGGGTTATTTATTCAGGTAGCTTGTGATTGAATTTGTAATGCCTTTAGCATCTAATCCAAGGTCAGCAATCAGCTCTTCTTGGCTACCTTGAGAGATAAAGTAGTCTGGTAGGCCAAGGTTTAATACAGGAATCATTTTCTTTTCCTGCATTAAAAATTCGTTCACGCCGCTGCCTGCACCACCCATGATGGCATTTTCTTCGAGTGTTACTAACACATCATGGCTATTTGCCATTTCGAGGATCAATGCTTCATCTAGTGGTTTCACAAAGCGCATATCGACAACGGTCGCATTTAATTGCTCTGCCGCTTCAAGCGCGTGAGCGAGTAAAGTACCGAAACATAAAATAGCAACCTTTTCACCTTGGCGACGGACAATGCCTTTGCCGATTGGCAATGGTGCTAAAGGCTGAAGCTCAGCCCCTGTACCTGTACCACGAGGGTAACGGATAGCACTTGGGCCATCGTTATAATGGTAGCCGGTGTGTAGCATCTGGCGGCACTCGTTTTCATCACTTGGAGCCATAATAACCATAGTTGGTATGCAGCGTAGGAATGAAATATCAAAAGACCCTTGGTGAGTTTGCCCATCGGCACCTACTATCCCCGCACGATCGATCGCAAACATTACGGGAACTTTTTGAATCGCCACATCGTGAATGACTTGGTCATAACCACGTTGTAAGAATGTTGAGTAGATGGCCACAATTGGCTTATAACCCCCAATGGCTAAACCAGCGGCAAAGGTGACTGCATGTTGCTCAGCAATTGCGACGTCGAAATATTGGTCTGGGAATTCTTTTGAAAAACGCACCATACCAGAGCCTTCACGCATAGCTGGCGTGATAGCCATCAATTTGTCATCGCCTTTTGCTTCTTCACACAGCCAATCCCCAAAAATTTTGGAGAATGTTGGGCCCGTTTCTTTGCTTTTGGGTAACGTAAAGGTGCTTGGGTCAAATTTAGGCACAGCGTGCCAGCTAATTGGGTCTTTTTCCGCAGGCTCATAACCACGACCTTTTTTCGTCATGATATGCAGGAATTGAGGCCCTTTTAAGTCGCGCATATTTTTCAATGTTTGGGTGAGCGCCACAACATCGTGACCATCGACAGGGCCGATATAATTGAAGCCAAGCTCTTCAAACATTGTACCGGGAACCACCATACCTTTGATGTGTTCTTCGGTTTTTTTCAGTAATTCTTTAATCGGTGGCATGTTAGAAAACACTTTCTTGCCACTTTCGCGTAATGTGGTGTACAGCTTGCCAGAAAGCAGGTGAGCCAAATGGTTATTTAGCGCGCCGACATTTTCAGAAATCGACATTTCATTGTCGTTAAGGATCACCAACATGTCAGGTGCAGCATCCCCCGCGTGGTTCATGGCTTCAAATGCCATACCCGCCGTGATTGCACCATCGCCAATCACACACACAGTTTTACGGTTTTGTTTCTCTTTTTCTGCCGCAATGGCCATACCTAAACCGGCACTAATGGATGTTGAGGAATGGCCAACGCTTAAAATGTCATACTCACTTTCATCACGCCAAGGGAATGGATGTAAGCCATTTTTTTGGCGAATAGTATCAATGCGGTCACGGCGTCCCGTTAATATTTTATGGGGATACGCTTGGTGGCCTACGTCCCAAACTAGGTTATCAAACGGTGTTTTGTAGACATAATGCAAGGCAACAGTCAGTTCTACTGCACCAAGGCCAGAGGCAAAATGACCGCTAGAGCGACCCACGCTACTCAGTAAAAATTGTCTGAGTTCATCACAAAGCTTAGGCAAGCTTTCTTTGGGCAGCAGACGAAGCTCATCTGGCGTCTCTGCCAATGCTAGCGTTGGATATTTAGCGATATCAATACTCATTAGGTGCTCACTTATAATTAATCAAAAATACCCGTCCTATTTTCAGTGACAGTAAGGGGCTGTATTTTCTTACGCTAACCAGACATAAAAGCCGATGTTTCGCGATTTGTTCTATTAGCCTCTGACCTGTCACATCAAATATTTAAGGTAAAGCCCGTTTTACAGCTTAAACTACGTCGGGTAATCAATGCCGTAATTATCAGTCTTCTTAATGCCTAAAGGCAAAGCATATTGTCAGCTTTTACGCTCAATAATAAAATTAGCTAAAGCACTTAGCATATCTATATTATACCCATGGGATTGGATCGTCTCTAAAGCGTCTACCGCATCATGATATAGCTCACGCGCTTTTTTCTGTGCGGCTTCTAGGCCAAGTAGAGATGGATAGGTACTTTTTTCATGTTCGGCATCCGCGCCTTGGCGCTTGCCCGTTACTGCGCTGTCACCAATGACGTCTAGGATATCGTCTTGTACTTGAAAGGCAAGGCCAATGGATTCAGCGTATTTATCTAAGGCTGGTAACAATTGATGGCCTTTATTGCCTGCGGCATATGCCCCAAGGCGAATGGCTGCACGGATCAGCGCGCCAGTTTTATGTTGATGAATACGTTCTAACGAAGCAAGGTCAACACGTTTGCCTTCAGCATCTAGATCAAGGGCTTGGCCGCCACACATCCCCGCAAGACCACTGGCATATGCGAGTTCAGCTATCATCGCAATGCGGTCTTTATCAGAGACATTAGGCATTTTTGCTGATGCAAGTAATTGAAATGCTAAGGTTTGTAAGGCATCGCCCGCTAAAATGGCATTACCTTCACCATACTTAATATGACAAGTTGGCTGACCGCGACGCAAATCATCATCGTCCATTGCGGGTAAATCATCATGAATCAATGAATAAGCATGAATACATTCAACCGCTGATGCAGGTGCATCAAGGTTTTCTTCACTGACACCCAGCATGGAACCGACTGCGTAAGTTAGAAAGGGGCGTAAACGCTTTCCACCTAATAATGCGCCGTAACGCATGGCATTGGCCAGCGGCAGTTCGGCAAAGGGGAGCGAATTTAGCGTATCTAATAGGTATTGGTTAACTCTGTCGTAGGCGTATTTTTGTTGCAGCGCGAAGCTATCTGGAAGTTGTTCAGACATAATTTATTCAGTTTCAGGTGAAAAATCGGCAAGGGGTTTATTTTCATCATCGCTAAGCAAGATTTGTACGCGCTGCTCGGCTTGTTGCAGGACTTTTTGGCCTTGTTTGGCGATTTGAACACCACGCTCGAATTCGTTGAGCGCATCTTCTAATGGAAGAGATCCAGATTCGAGGCGAGCAACAATTTGCTCCAGCTCTTGAAGTGAATTTTCGAAACTAACCGTTGGAACTTGCTGAGATTTTTCTTTAGCCATGTTGTTTAGCCACTAATGTTAAATCAATATATTTGGGGTATTTTAAATATTTAGCAGACTAACGCAGTCTTGCTACGGTTACAATTTATTATTGGTGTTTTTAGATTCAGTCCGCAAGATAGTGTTATAATACGCCTCTTTATTGACAATTGGTAACGTGCAGATGTGTCACTGTTAGATACATTCGTTTGCCCCAACAACCATGAACATGCAGCTATTATGAAGTTTATCATTAAGTTATTCCCAGAAATTACCATTAAAAGCCAAACTGTTAGGCTACGTTTTATTAAAATTTTGACCAGCAATATTCGTAACGTGCTTAAGTCACTTGGCGAAGAAATTTCGGTTGTCCGTAATTGGGATAACATAGAAGTGCGTGTGAAAGGGGAAACGAAGCATGACGAAATTTGTGACATGCTGGGCCGTATTCCCGGTATTCACCATATTCTTGAAGTCGAAGAAAAACCGTTTACCAGTTTGCACCATATCTTTGAAATGGCCCATGAAGCTTATGGCCCATCATTAGAAAATAAAACGTTCTGTGTGCGTGTAAAGCGTCGCGGTAAGCACGAGTTTTCCTCTATTGAAGCCGAGCGCTACATTGGCGGCGGGTTAAATCAACACATTGCTTCTGCGAAAGTAAAGCTTAAAGACCCTGATACCACGGTGCATTTAGAAATTGAAGATGACAAACTCATCTTAGTTAAAGCACGCATTGAAGGGATCGGTGGTTTCCCTATTGGGACTCAAGAAGACGTTTTATCATTGATTTCAGGCGGTTTTGACTCTGGCGTTTCTAGCTACATGTTAATGCGTCGTGGTTGCCGTGTGCATTATTGTTTCTTCAATTTAGGGGGCGCAGCCCATGAAATTGGTGTGAAACAAATTGCTCACTATTTATGGAACCGCTTTGGTAGCTCTCATAAAGTTCGCTTTATTGCCGTTAATTTTGAACCCGTTGTCGCGGAAATTTTAGAAAAAATCGACGATGGCCAAATGGGTGTCGTATTAAAACGCATGATGGTGCGTGCAGCGTCTAAAGTCGCAGAGCGTTATGGCGTGCAAGCGATTGTGACGGGTGAAGCGCTTGGGCAAGTTTCTAGCCAAACCTTAACAAACTTACGTTTGATTGATAATGCGTCTGATACCTTAGTATTAAGGCCGCTGATATCCCATGATAAAGAACACATTATCAAATTGGCTCGCCAAATTGGTACCGAAGATTTTGCGAAAACCATGCCGGAATATTGTGGTGTAATTTCGAAAAGCCCAACGGTGAAAGCAGTAAAAGCGCGCATCGAAGCGGAAGAAGAAAACTTTGACTTTGGTATTTTAGAGTCTGTTGTTGAGCAGGCACAAAATATTGATATTCGCCAAATCGCACAAGAAAGTCTGGAGAAAGTCCCTGAGATTGAAATGGTCAGTGAGCTTTCAGTCGAAAATGAAGTGATTGTGGATATCCGCTCTATTGATGAGTTCGAAGATAAGCCTTTGAAAGTTGAAGGTATGGAAATCAAACATATTCCATTCTACAAACTCAGCACACAATTTGGTGACTTACCCAAAGATAAAACCTATCTATTATATTGTGACCGTGGGGTAATGAGCCGTTTACAGGCACTATACCTCAAAGAACAAGGGTTTGATAATATTAAGGTTTATCGACCATAAATTAAAGTAGGGTGCTTGTATCATCCAAACCAATCAAAGAGAAATGTGGGGGAGATAACTCCCCCACAAGACTACTTACCGCACAATAAAGTAGCTTGAACCAGAGTGTTTCCGCTACTGATGCTTAACGAACACAACCTTTCTTGCATCATGCCTGAAAAACTCAATACCGTAAGACACACGGTAATTAACCCTACAAGGGCAAATTTGGCCATTCCTCTTGACTCCTTTTCTAAAAGGAGACAGAATCAAACTGTTCGGTTTTGAGACTGCCTCGGATTAAGATTAACATCTAAATTCGGGGCTTTTATCTTTTTGGCTCTTGCTCATGCTTGAACCAAAAATGATCCAAGCACCCGTCGCAATCATAACAAAAAGCCGTGAGTGTCAAAGGCTTTTCTTGTCATTATTTGTAAAATAAATTCTTTTAATTCAGTGTGTTAATTGGTTCTTAACCATTTATTCATGGTAGGAATGAATCTGGAGTTTATCTTCCAAATAGTCGTTAATTCTATTGGGAAAAACCAATGATAGTGGTATGCCATATGAGTGATAAATAAGGTAGGGTGCTTGTATCATCCAAACCAATCAAAGAGAAATGTGGGGGAGATAACTCCCCCACAAGACTACTTACCGCACAATAAAGTAGCTTGAACCAGAGTGTTTCCGCTACTGATGCTTAACGAACACAACCTTTCTTGCATCATGCCTGAAAAACTCAATACCGTAAGACACACGGTAATTAACCCTACAAGGGCAAATTTGGCCATTCCTCTTGACTCCTTTTCTAAAAGGAGACAGAATCAAACTGTTCGGTTTTGAGACTGCCTCGGATTAAGATTAACATCTAAATTCGGGGCTTTTATCTTTTTGGCTCTTGCTCATGCTTGAACCAAAAATGATCCAAGCACCCGTCGCAATCATAACAAAAAGCCGTGAGTGTCAAAGGCTTTTCTTGTCATTATTTGTAAAATAAATTCTTTTAATTCAGTGTGTTAATTGGTTCTTAACCATTTATTCATGGTGGGGATGAGTCTAGAGTTTATCTTCCAAATAATCGTTAATTCCATTCGGTAAAACTAGCTGTCCGGCAACCATTCCTGCCGTTTCTCGACCGACTAATAACTCGATAAGCTTCAAGGCAAAATCAAAGGACGTAGCGGGTCCTTGGCTTGTCAGCAAATTGACGCGTTCATCAAAGTAAACACGGCGATCTACCCATTTTTCGGCTGGAATTTGATTTTTCATCGTTGGGTAGCCAGTCATATTTCCGAGTGGAAATAGCTGGTGATATTCTAAAACGACGGCGGGGGCAGCGCAGATAGCTGCAACAATTTTACCATCAAGGTGCATGCGGCGTACTTTTTCAACCACTAATGGGCTATCACGAAATGTTTCAGCACCTTGAATGCCACCTGGAAGGACGATGGCATCAAAAGGCTCATCTGCAACCTTAATAAGTGAGGTATCAGCGATGAGTTTCATACCGCGAGAAGCTGTAATTTGCAGGGAGCCGTCTTCATTTGCACTGGCAAGAGTGACTTGAATACCTGCTCTGACTAATAAATCTGCGGTAGTGACAGTTTCAATTTCCTCACTACCATGGGTGATGCAAATTAGAACGGAAGTCGTCATATTGTTGTTCTCTATTTTTGACTAAATGATATAAACGGTCATTTTCAGGAGTGCTTAAGCCATGAGCTCTGGCTTGCTTAATTAAAAATCCAGTTATGTAATCAATTTCAGTACGGCGATTATTGCGAATATCCTGCAACATGGATGAGTAGTTATTGGCGGTATTTTGAATGATGCCATTAATATACTCAGTTAGCTCTGTTTTATCGGTGTGCAACCCTTCAGCAGCCATCACGCGGCAGATTTCATCAATAATCCGTGAAATTTGTTCAGTATGGTGCACTAATTCACCATTCTTACAATCGTGTTCCACAGTTAGTGGGTTGATGGCGCAATTAGCGATCAGTTTTCGCCAACAGGTCGTCAAAATTTGATTGTGCCAAGCGACATCAGGAAGTGCTTCATGCAGAACATCTGCAATAGGGTAATAGGTTTGTGCCTGTGAATTGATCGCCCCAATGTGTGTCATTCCGTGAGCAACATGAAATACTTGGTTGTTTTCTTGCCAAGCGGCATGGGTTGTCACACCGGCTAAAATGGGATGTCGTAAAGGTGCCAATTCTTCTATTGTCCCCATTCCATTATGGAGTAGTAAAATCGGTGTTTTTTCGGGAATGTTGCCAAGTAGAGGTAATAAGGCATCGGAAACTTGCCATGCTTTTAAGCAGACAATCACGAGCTCACTGGTTTGTAGGTGATTGATATTGTTACAGGGAATGAGTTCGCGAAAAGTGCGTCCATCAGGCTCATTCACATCGACAAACAAATCAGACTGAGCCACACGTAGCCAGCCTTGAGTATCATGGCCTTGTAAGGTGAGTGCAGCAAGCCACAGCTTACCGATAGCACCACAACCGATCAGGGTTATTTTCATAGTGTCCCTCTGAAATATGTGCTCTAACACCTTGTCATCTCTGACATTGGCTATCTAACCAGTATATACCTTAGTGTGGGGTAATTATAGCGTAGGGAAGGGCTTATACCCTGATAACTTGAAGTACAGTGGCTAAAAACGTTATTATGCACGTAACAAAAAATATCCTTAGAGGTCTGAACAATGCCATCATTTGATATTGTGTCTGAAGTTGAAATGAATGAAGTGCGTAATGCGGTAGAAAATGCGCAGCGCGAGTTAACGAGCCGCTGGGACTTTAAAAATGTCGAAGCGAGCTTTGAACTGAACGATAAAAATGAATCAGTGAAAATCACCAGTGAATCGGATTTCCAAGTTCTTCAACTGGTTGATATTTTGAGAGAAAAAATGGCAAAGCGTGGTATTGATGGCGCAGTGCTAAATGTCCCTGACGATATTGTTCATAGCGGGAAAACCTATAGTGTTGAAGTGACGTTCAAACAGGGTATCGATGCGGCGATTGCTAAAAAAATTATTAAGCTAATCAAAGACAGTAAGCTGAAAGTTCAAGCGCAAATTCAGGGCGATCAAGTGCGTGTGACGGGCAAAGCGCGTGATGACTTACAATCAGTCATGGCGTTAGTTCGTGGCGGAAATTTAGGCCAGCCTTTCCAATTTAATAATTTCCGTGATTAATCACGGCGAGTAAGTTATCAATAAAAATAGGCCTGCAATTTTGCAGGCCTATTTTTTTACTGCTGAATAATGGCTTCCAGTTGCTCGCGATTAATGATTTTTCGATCAACTTTAACGTAGACACTGAGTTCTTCATCGACAACCAAGGCTTCCATGACGCCATTTTGAGCTCGTAGCTTTTGCTCCAGCATTTGAGTATTTTTTAGGTGTGCAGGCAATTCGATGCGAATGCTGCTGACGTATGGCGGTTGTTTCATGGTTAAGCTAACGACAAACCAAAGGATTGTCAGGATCAACCCACCAATAAAGACGGTATCTGCCCCTTCGAAGTTATATAACCAGCCACCGACAATCCCCCCAAGGGCAACACCTAAAAATTGGCTGGTGGAATAAACCCCCATCGCGGTTCCTTTATAGCCTGCGGGTGCTTCCTTGCTAATCAACGATGGCAAAATGGCTTCCATAATATTGAAGCCAATAAAAAATATCTGTAAGCCAAGGATGATGACCCATAACTGGCTACCAGAGAACCACAATGTAATTTCTGCAACTGCCAATAGCGCGATGCAGAACAGGAAGACTTGCTTCATTTTGCGGTATTTTTCTGCGTAGATAATAAAAGGCAAAACAGCCACAAAGGAAATTAGCATGGTGACTAAATAGGCTTTCCAATGATCTTGGGCGAGAAAACCCGCTTTTGTCATGATGAGGGGCAGGGCAACAAAGCTCGACATCAGCAAAGTGTGCAGGCACAAAATACCGATATTTAATTTTAATAATTGAGGCTGGGCTAAAACGGTTTTTAAATTGCCTTTCACAAAGGCGGATTCACGGTTCAATACATGGGTGTTGGTGTTTGGCACAACAAAAATAGTGAGTGCAATCGCGCCAACGGCAAGCAGGGCAATTCCCCAAAATAGCCCATTTAACCCAATTAGATGGGTAATGATAGGGCCTAAAACAAGCGCAATCGCAAAAGTTAGCCCAAAGCTTATGCCTAAAAATGCCATCGCTTTGGTACGGTTTTGTTCACGGGTTAAATCAGACAGTAGCGCCATTACTGCAGCGGATATCGCACCAGCGCCTTGCAATGCGCGGCCAATAATAATGCCCCAAATGGAGTCACTGAGCGCAGCAACGATACTACCTATAATAAAAATGATTAAACCAATAACTATGAGTGGCTTACGACCGATTTTGTCTGACATCAAACCAAAAGGGATCTGAAAAAGTGCTTGGCTCAGACCATAAATGCCAATGGCAACGCCCACTAAAAATTCATTTGCCCCTTGTAAGTGCATTCCGTAGCTGGTCAAAATGGGTAAAACCATAAACATGCCAAGCATTCGCAAGGAGAATACAGAGCCTAAACCCCATGTGGATCTGAGCTCTGCGGATGTCATTTTGTTATCGTTCATTTTTATTCGTCATATTTCAAGCTGTAGCTGTGTTGGCTTCGTTCGGCCACACAGGTCACATACTTATGTATGCTCCCTGCGATGTCCTCACTTTGCCGCCTTGCTACAACTCGAACTATTTTGAATAAATTCATTTTATGTTGTAGCAAAATTATTTAAATCCAATTGCTAGTAATTGGAGCTGTAGCGGTGTTGGCTTCTCTTAGCTACTTAGGTCATCCCTAAAATATCTTCGTTTGCCGTCTTGCTACAACTCGAACTATTTTGAATCTTTATGGGAGATATTTATCTTTAATTTTTAAATTCAACGAGTTATAGCTTTTAATGGTGCATTTTATATCTAGCTTATAATAGCAAGCGGCTATTTAACCATAAAATAGATTCATAAGGATAGGCAGAATGCGTAAAAGTGAGTTGTAAAAGCAATCAGAGACAAATAAAAACGGCGGGGAAAGCCCGCCGTTTAAACATTGTTGTCATCAGAGAACAGATGGGTTATCTGACGAGAGCTATAACAGTATCGCTTGAAACTGTAGGATCAACAGACATCATCACACTCAATGCAGTAATTGCTACGATTGAGAAAATGAATAGTTTTCTTGCCCAGACTCGGTCGTCGTTTTCGGTTTTGAAACCTGAAATCGCCATACCCAGCCACCACAAGCTAACTGCTGCACCCACGACTAAATACTTATAGCCCGCGTATCCGCTGATAGCTAACATTAACGTTGCAACCATAAACGCAAGGATATACAGGAAGATGTGTGTCTTAGCGACAGAAATCCCTTTAATCACCGGTAACACAGGAATGTTCGCGGCTTTGTAATCCTTAAAGCGGAAAATGGCAATGGCATACGAGTGAGGCATCTGCCACAGACTGAAAATTAATAACAGGATCAGAGCCCCAGTATCAAATTCATTTGTGACAGCGCAGTAACCGATAACCGGTGGTGCTGCGCCAGACAGGCTGCCAATTAGCGTGCCATAGACTGACTTACGTTTCATATACAGGCTATAGACGCCCACATAAACAATGAAACCAATGACTGCAAGTAGCATTGCCAAGGCATTGGCTGCTACGAGTAGCAGCACCATACCAGCAATACCTAATGCAGCGGCGTAAATCAGGCTAACTTTCGGGTCAATCAGCCCTTTAACTAAAGGGCGATTCTTAGTTCTTTCCATGATACGGTCGATATCACGGTCGATGTAGTTGTTAAAAACACAACCAGAAGCCACGACCAGTGATACACCCAGCAAAGTCGCAACGAACAGCGGGTAGTCAATTGACCCTTTTGAAGCCAAGAGAAAACCGCCGATCACAGAAATCAAGTTTCCGAATATAATTCCTGGTTTGGTCACTTGCAGGTATTGCTTAAACATATCGGCAACTCTTTAGTCGAGCATCATATTGATGTTCAGGTTGTACATAATCCACAGCGAGCCGACAACTACGATGCCGACAATAAGCATGGTGAACAGAAATGCAACCAAGTTCCAACGCTCATCAGATGAGGTATTCATATGTAAGAAACATACTAAGTGAACGAAGATTTGCACGACTGCCATACCGACAACAGTCCAAAGGATTGTTGCCGTCGTCGCTGTGCCTTCCATCACCATCCAGAACGGGATAACCGTTAGAATGACTGACAGAATAAAGCCAATCAGGTATGTCTTAACGCTACCGTGGCTTGCTCCAGTGTGAGCATCTTTTGCATGACTCATTTAAATAGCCCCCAGAAGATAAACAACGGTAAATACACAGATCCAAACCACGTCTAAGAAGTGCCAGAACAGACTCAGGCAGTTCAAACGCGTTTTGTTAACATCAGTCAGACCGCGACGAGTGACTTGAATCATCATGATGACAATCCAGATCAGACCCGCAGAAACGTGCAGACCGTGTGTTGCAACCAGTGCAAAGAAGCCAGATAAGAAACCACTACGATCAGGGCCAAAGCCTTCAGCGATCAGTTCGTGGAACTCATAGACTTCCATGATAACGAAGCCAAGACCTAGCAGGAATGTCGCGAACAGCCATAAGTTAACCGCCGCGATTTTGCCTTTATGCATCGCAATCATTGCGAAGCCGTAGGTGATACTACTCACTAACAGTAAGAAGGTTTCGCCTAATACGAACTTCAGACTGAAGATATCTTTACCAGCAGGACCGCCAGCAGTTCCATCGGCCAAAACAACATAGGTTGCAAACAAACAAGCAAACAGAATCAAGTCGCTCATGATATAGAGCCAGAAACCGAATACTTTAGTGCCACCTGCATCGTGGTGCCCATGCTCAGCATGGGCGATATTTTGGTTAGTCATTGTATTAGTTGACATCGTTCACACCTGCCTTACGCAATTCTTCAAAGTGCTTATTCTCGATTTCTTCGATTTCAGCCACAGGTACGTAGTAATCAACATCTTCGTCGAAGCTTTTTGCAATCCAAGTGACGATCATTCCACCGAAACCAACGATTGCGAGCCACCAGATGTGCCAGATCATTGCGAAACCTAAAACCAAGCTAAATGCTGCGATGATCACGCCAGCGCCGGTATTTTTCGGCATATGAATTTCTTCATATGAAGTTGGTTTCTTATGAGCAAGACCTTTTTCTTTCAGATCCCACCAAGCATCACGAGTTTGAACGTGTGGTTCAATCGCAAAGTTATAGAATGGTGGTGGTGAAGAAGTTGCCCACTCAAGAGTACGTCCACCCCATGGATCTCCCGTTAAATCACGGTTTTCATGGCGGTCACGAATACTCACAATGATTTGGATAACTTGGCATGCAATACCGATTGCGATTAACGCAGCACCGAATGCAGCCGCAACTAACATTGAGTGATAAGCAGGGTCAATATTCTGGCTTAAACGACGGGTCATACCCATAAAGCCTAGAATATATAATGGCATGAATGCTAAGAAGAAACCGATGATCCAGAACCAGAATGCACGGACACCCCATTTCTCATTCAGCGTAAAGCCGTAAGCTTTCGGGAACCAGTAAGTCATACCTGCGAAACATCCGAATACCACACCACCAATGATAACGTTATGGAAGTGAGCAATCAGGAACAAGCTGTTGTGCAGAACGAAGTTCGCACCAGGTACGGCTAACAGAACACCCGTCATACCACCCACAGAGAAGGTGATGATGAAACCGATAGTCCACAGCATCGGTGATTTAAACTCGATGCGACCTTGGTACATCGTAAACAACCAGTTGAAGATCTTAACCCCTGTTGGGATTGCGATGATCATTGTGGCGATACCGAAGAAGGCGTTGACGTTCGCACCTGAACCCATCGTAAAGAAGTGGTGCAGCCATACGATGAAGGACATAACGGTGATAACGATTGTCGCCCAAACTAATGAGGTATAACCGAATAAACGTTTTTTCGAGAAAGTTGCTGCAACTTCAGAGAATACACCGAACACTGGCAGAACAAGGATATACACCTCAGGGTGACCCCATGCCCAAATCAGGTTGATGTACATCATCATGTTGCCGCCCATATCGTTAGTGAAGAAATGGGTACCTAAATAACGGTCTAACGTCAGAAGCGTCAGAGTAACAGTTAAAATAGGGAAAGCAGCAACAATCAATACGTTAGTACATAACGCAGCCCAGCTGAATACAGGCATTTTCATCATCGACATACCCGGCGTACGCATACGGATAATCGTGGCGATGAAGTTAACCCCTGTTAATAACGTACCAATACCGGATATCTGGAGACTCCAGAGCCAGTAATCGACCCCGACCCCCGGATTGTACTCCAAGCCTGATAATGGCGGATATGCTAACCAACCTGTTTGCGCAAATTCACCTACCCCTAAAGAGATGTTGATTAAGACAACACCAACTACAAAGAACCAGAAGCTCAATGAGTTAAGGAATGGGAAGGCAACGTCGCGGGCACCAATTTGCAGAGGTACAACGAGGTTCATCAGACCGACAACAAATGGGGTTGCCATGAAGAAAATCATGATAACGCCGTGCGCGGTAAAGATTTGGTCATAGTGATGAGGGTTTAAGAAGCCCTCTTGGCCAGCAGAAGCGAGAACTTGCTGACCACGCATCATGACAGCATCCGCGAAGCCACGGAACAACATGACCATCGCAACAATGATGTACATGACACCAATTTTTTTATGGTCAACCGAGGTTAACCACTCTTTCCACAGCCATTTCCATTTACCGAAATAGGAGATCACACCGACTAAGCCAAGCCCACCAAGGACAATAGCAATCAGTGTGACAACGATGATCGGCTCATGGAGCGGAACTGCATCTAGTGTTAATTTTCCGAACATGCCCTTATTCCTCAGCGCCTGCTGCATGAGCGTTATGGCTCATATGCATAGAATGACCTGTAGATTCTTCTTTGGTTTCTACAGGAGCGTGACCTTTATGGTGCTCATGACCAAACTTCAGAACGATGTCGTTATAAAGGTTAGGTTTCACGCTAGAGAAGTAGGTAACAGGAACATTTGTGCTTGGCTTAGCGACTTCGTCGAATGCCTGCATTGTATCCATTGTCTTAGGAGACGCTTTTACCTTTTGTACCCACTCATCAAAGCCTTGGCGGTCAGGGGTTGCAATTGCGTTGAACTTCATATCAGAGAAGCCGTGGCCACTATAGCTTGCTGAGAAGCCTTTGTAAGTACCAGGTTCATTGGCGATTAAATGAAGTTTAGTTTGCATACCCGCCATCGCGTAGATTTGGCCACCTAAAGATGGAATGAAGAACGAGTTCATTACCGAATCAGACGTGATTTTGAAGTTAACTGGCACACCAGTAGGGAATGCGATTTCGTTAACTGTCGCAATGCCTTGCTCTGGATAGATAAAGATCCATTTCCAGTCAGCCGAAATAACTTCGATTGTGACAGGTTCCTGATCACTCACTAATGGCTGATACGGGTCCAGCTCATGTGTCGTCTTCCAAGTGATAGCACCCAGAATGATGATAATGATGATAGGAACAGTCCAGCAGACTAACTCAATTTTATTTGAGTGAGCCCAGTTTGGACGGTATGTAGCAGACGTGTTGGATTCACGATATTTTCTGGCGAAGATAATCGTCATAAAAATAACAGGAATAACAACAAGCAGCATTAAGCCAATTGCAATAAGAATTAGCTCTTTTTGTTTCACGCCTACGGCGCCTTTTGGATCCATCAACACCATATCACAACCGCCTAATAATAAGGCTGCTGCAACTAGCGAGATTGCTCCGATACTTTTTTTGTAGTTCATAAGTCTCATCCACGACCCCAAATGACAAGATTCTAATTGTCGTTTCATCAGTGCGGGCATTTTACGGTAAGGTTATGCGAGTGTAAATGATTGTAAGGCAAAGAAACGGAATTGTTAGCTCTTTATGTTAATATGATCACATGTAAAGAACTTATAAAGAAAAAGTTAAAATTGATACGGGTTATAAGTATATATTGATAAAAGCCCTTTAATACTAAATTATCTTAGTAATTTTTCAAAGGAAAATATATACAAAAGAACTGAAAAAATGACAAAACTGATATGAATGATAAGCAATACGGTAAGGGAAATTACGTTTTTTCTTGCCGATAAAGCTATTTTATCCACTTTATCGGCAGAATTGTTAAGAAAAATTATTATTGATTTGATTTAAAAAGAAAAAAATTAAATCTCGATACAATTTTCTATAACGCATTAGAACACTTTTAGAACGTATACTTTAATGTATAAATGATTGCGTCTTGATAAAAAGTATCGCCTAATTTATTGTCAGCATAGCGATATTGTATACCCGCAGCTAAATGTGGTGTCGCATTCCACCAAAAAGCCATGGCACCATTAATGCCATTTCGCTTACCGCCGTTGTAGCGCTTATTGCGTGCAAATTCCATTTCATGCCAGTTGGTTATCATGAAGTTTTCTTCAAATGCGCTGAAATTATATCCAGCTACCCACCCTGCGGTATAACCATTATTACCTGAATAGAATGTTTGATCAGTATAGTTTAGGGCAATAAAAGGCTTAAACCATAAATCGCCAAAAGCGGTATTGTAACCAATGCCATATAATGTGTTGATATCATGGAAATTACCGCCATATTTTGTTCCAGGTAATGACCATGTGCCATAAACGTGGCCGTACAGATTAAAACCTGTATCACCTAAATAAAAACGGCCTGTCGTTTTGATGGTATAGCGCTTATTACGCCCTGAATCGGTATGTTGTGTATGGAGCGGGTTTTCCACATCAAAGAAGCCGTAAAGTTCACCCCAATTAAAATTAGCACCACCTTCTAATTCAATATACGCGAAATCTTTCTTACGAGTCGTTTTCTCCGTTTTGGTCTCAGTACGGTGCGACCAATCTAAATAGTTAATATTGATATCAGCAAAACCATTTTGATAGCCCAAAAGATCATCAGAATATGCCGTACCTGCCACAGAAGCTAAGGCGGCAATACAAAGGAGTTTTTTCATAATAGATTATTTTCGTTAATTAATTAATGGGATTGAGTAGTGCACTATTCGTTAACGTGTTATCTAGCTAGCCTCTAACATGTGATATATTAAGCTTGAAAATTGTAATTAAGAAATATTTTTCATTGGTTGGGTGATCAAAGTCACGATCAAAAAGTGATTTAAGTGTATTTTGTGCGAAAGGGCTATTTTTCTGAAATGATCAGATTCCCTAAACTAATAAGTTAGTCTTAGGGAATCAGCTAAATAGATAAGTAAGAATGAAAGGAAAACCAATTATTGCTTATTGCTTGACGGTTTTGCGAACAGCGAGGAAATCTAAACTACCACCGATAATTAAACTGATAGCACCGATGCTAATGCCAGTATTAAATAGGATGTTTTGATAACTTGGGATAGCTAACCAAAATTCAATTTGTGTGGTGAATAGATATACTTTCATTCCACTAAAAGAAAATGCTAATAGAGAAAGTAGCCAAATCGCAAGGCAAGTTACCGCAGCAAGTAGGGCGTAAACAGCGAAACGATAGCCATTTGCGTATAGCTCTCGGCGCTGGAATAGCCCTGTGGCTTGCGTGTAGAGTAAAGAACTTCGGCAGGCTAATAACAGTAAGATCCCAGGAACGGCAACACCAATAGAGATCAAATAGAATAGTGGCCAGCCATAGTTACTGACGAAAATACTGGCGACTGGGCCAATATATACCCGCCCTACAGCTGAAAGCGCGGAAAGAAGTGCAAATTGCGTTGCGGATAAGGATTTATTGCACAGCGTCATTAAAAGGGCGACAAACGCCGCAGTGCCCATTCCTGAAAAGATATTCTCAAGGAAAATAATGGAGCCCATCGTCATGATATTAGGCGGCGTGACGGCGAGGAACCAATAACCAATATTAGACCCACCTTGGAGTAAGCCAAAAAGAAACAGAGCCTTAAATAAGCTCATGTTTTTCATTAGATAACCACCTAAGAGTGCACCAATAATAGTGGCAGCCATTCCGACGGTTTTATTCACGGTACCAACTTCACTAAGGCTAAAGCCCAGTGCATTCAGTAAAAAGTTGGTATTGAGCGCCATCACAAAGGCATCACCTAATTTATAAAATACCAATAATAATAAGACGAGCCATGCGTTGTTACGGCTGAAAAACTCCGCTAACGGGTCATAAATCGCTTTTCTTAATGAGGTAGGCGGCGCGCTGTTTTCTTCAGGTTCTTTTGCTAGCAAAGTGGCGATTACACCGATAATCATTAACCCGGCCATGACGAGATAAAGCTGTTTCCATGTCAGGAACTTATCTGCGAGCCAAAGGGCTAATCCACCAGAAACTAACATACTGATCCGGTACCCCATCACTGAGGTTGCGGCCCCAATTCCCCTTTCTTCAGCAGTCAATAAATCCGTTTTATAGGCATCAAATACAATATCTTGGGATGCAGAACAAAAGGCGACGGTGACAGCTAATGCGGCGAGATACCACAAATGTTCGGAAGGATTCATGAACCCCATTGCGGCGATACTAATAATAAGAAGGATTTGTGTGGTTAACAGCCAGCCTCTACGGCGACCGAGAAATGGTGGGGTATAGCGGTCCATCATGGGTGACCACAAAAACTTCAAAACATAAGCTTGACCAACTAAGGAAAAAAAGCCAATCGTCTTGATATCAACATTTTCGACGGTTAACCAAGCTTGCAATGTCCCCGCAGTCAGCGCTAAAGGTAAGCCTGAGACGAACCCTAAAAGGATTAAGGTAATATTATTCGGAAGTGTGAAACGAGGCATTATTCCCTCTAAGCCTAAAGTGATTTTGCTGCAATACATAGCGCTGTAGAGGTATTGACCGCGCAACGCTATCCAAGAGTTAACTTGGACAGCTTAATACTAAATTGGGATATTCGCCCGCTTAATAGCGTGAATTTTGTCTGATAAAATCGGTGATTTCTTGGTCGGATGCCATGTCCGCAATTAAATCAGATAATGCACTGTTAATTGCCGCTTCGATTTTTGCATTATTCGCTGCTAACAATTCTTGGGTATTGAAATTGCGGGTGAATGAGCGAGTTTTTGTTGAGCCATTTGGCGCAGTTGCTGTAATACTGACGCTAGAGTTCACGGTAATATTGTGGCGCAGACTTCCCTCAGCCACTTTCGTATCTAATTTGTTTAATTGAACGACTAAATTAACGTTGGCAGGTGATGTAACCATAAAACCACGTGCAGCCATTTGTTTTTCAACAGCTTCTTGCATTAAATAGCGCGGATCACGGGATGGATTGAGCACGACTAGGCTACCATTACGATTGACTTCGGCTAATGATTTATTGGTGCGATTGTCTACACTGCTCACACTAATTGAAGTTGCATTAAGAGTTGGATTTTTAGCAGGTAAAGCAATTTTTGGCTCAAGTGAGAGCGTGTTGCTGCTAGTTGCACATCCAGCAAGTAGAAACAACGCAAAAAGTGGAAAACACAGTTTTTTTAACATAATTTTTTCCAGTTCATCTTTCCTAATTGAAAATGTTTCGTTATGGTGCGGGTAGCCGCCACACGATGTGAAATCCAGTGGCTAAATTATCCTGAACTATTAGACAACAGTTTTTGAAAAAATTCGCACGAACGTGTCGATATCATAACATTGTCAGGTCATTATCGGATATTTCTATAATAAGAAGATAGCAATAATCGAGATGTGCAATATAGTTTACTGCACTTATCAATACTAGTGTGAGCCGCAAATTAAGGAGTATTTTATGGTCGCCAATGCATCACAAAGTATGCAGTCGCGTGTGAGCCAAAAATTACAAAATGCTTTCGAGCCAAGTCATTTGGATGTCATTAATGAAAGCCATCAACATAATGTATTGCCGGGCTCTGAAAGCCACTTCAAAGTTATTTTAGTCACTGATAAATTTGAAAATAAACGAATGCTTGGCCGTCATCGCGAAATCTATGCTATTTTAGCGGATGAATTAGCGGGGGGCATTCATGCTCTTGCACTGCATACCTATACACCAAAAGAATGGGACGAACTGGCTGATACAGCGTTAAAATCACCTGCTTGTCGTGGTGTTGGCGGCGTTAACCGCTAATTAGTACTGCCAATTGACCTTGATGGGTGATTATTGGCATTATCCTTCGAGCTCAAAACGAGTTTGCTGGGTGTTTTTTCTTCAATTTTGGTGAAGAAATAAAAATTTTAGTCAGAAAAGTCACAAATAAAGAGGAAAAATCGCTTCTTTTCTCGGCTTTTCTCGACTCAGGGCGCTGGCATCGGTATAATGCTGCGTCTAATTTTCAGTAAGGTTTCGGGACGCTTCTGATATCAGGGATTGACCGTTATGAAAGTAACGCCCCCCGGTTCTGGAAGGGAGAACGCCATTAATTGCTTAATGGCATAACTCTGGAGTAGACCGATCACTAAGATTTATTTTGAGGTAAGAAGATGCAAGTTTCTGTTGAAACGACTCAAGGCCTTGGGCGTCGTGTAACAATCACCGTTCCTGCCACTGATATTGAAAAAGCAATAAATAGCGAGCTGGTTAGCGTTGCTAAGAAAGTACGTGTTGATGGTTTCCGTAAAGGAAAAGTACCAATGAACATCGTTAAACAGCGTTACGGCGCGTCTGTTATGCAAGACGTTCTGGGCGATGTGATGCAACGTAACTTCATCAACGCAATCATTGAAAACAAAATCAACCCAGCAGGTGCGCCTAGCTACAAGCCAGAGCAAATCGAAGACGGTAAAGATTTCGTTTACGCGGTTGAGTTTGAAGTTTACCCAGAAATCGAATTAACCGGTTTAGACACTATCGAAGTTGAAAAACCAGCGGTTTCAGTTAAAGACGAAGACCTGGAAAACATGCTAGATACTCTGCGTAAACAACAAGCAGAGTGGAAAGAAGTTGATGCGGCAGCAGCAGCTGATTCACGCATCACTATCAACTTCACTGGTTCTATCGACGGCGAAGAGTTTGAAGGCGGTAAAGCTGAAGACTTCGCACTGGTTATGGGCGAAGGCCGCATGATCCCTGGCTTTGAAGAAGGCGTTGTTGGCCACAAAGCAGGTGAAGAATTCGATATCGAAGTTAACTTCCCAGAAGATTACCACGCTGAAAACCTGAAAGGTAAAGCAGCGAAATTCGCTATCGTTCTGAAGAAAGTAGAACAACGTGAACTGCCAGAATTTACTGAAGAATTCATCAAGCGTTTCGGTATCGCTGATGGTACTTTAGACGGCCTGCGTGCTGAAGTACGTAAAAACATGGAACGTGAGCTGAAAAATGCCATTCGTAACCGTGTTAAAGCACAAGTTCTTGATGGTCTGATCAAAGCGAACGACATCGAAGTTCCAGTTGCTGTTATTGATGGTGAAATCGATGTTCTGCGTCGTCAAGCGGCACAGCGTTTTGGTGGCAACGAACAGCAAGCGATGGAATTACCACGTGAACTGTTTGAAGAACAAGCTAAACGTCGCGTTGTTATCGGTCTACTGTTAGGTGAAGTGATCAATAAAAACGAACTGAAAGCTGACGAAGATCGTGTTAAAACACTGATCGAAGAAATGGCATCTGCATACGAAGATCCAGCTGAAGTTATCGAATACTACAGCAAAAACGAAGAGCTGATGAACAGCGTTCGTAACTTAGCATTAGAAGAACAAGCGGTTGAGACTGTTCTGGCGGTTGCTAAAGTCACTGAAAAAGAAACTAATTTCACTGAGCTGATGAACCAAGTTCAAGCTGGTTAATTTATTTCTTGCTGTACAAAATAAAACCCGTGGTGCTCTACTGCGGGTTTTTTTGCAATTAAAGCTTTTAAATAACGACTTTTTTGTGAATTAAGATAGGGTGACCTTGAAAATCACATTTAAACCCTAATTATATCCCTAACACTTCAATTAGCATGTATTCAGTTTCGCTTGCGATTTGAACTATTTTGAAGAGCAAATATCATAGAAATAGGCGAATTCAACCAAAAGAGTTATTTCGCCACTTTTGAAAATCAGTTATGGTTTTCTAATGGGATAATACCGTGTAAGTAAACAGGCTTGTGTTAAACTCGTTAAAAGAGAGTCTTATTGATTTCAGCACAGTTTGCGGCATTTTCTTCTTATTTCACCTGTAATCAGCCAATATAGGCTAAAATAGAGAAATAAGCAGTTCGTGCAAGCTTGCCGCTAGAGGTATTTTTAAAACACGTTGTTATGCCACACTCTTTTTGCTCAATATGATGGTTAGTAGATAGCAATTAGGCGCAAGCACCAGAAAGTTTTTAATAGGAGATTTCGATGTCACATTTTGGCGGTCAGGAACAGTTAGCATCCCAAATGGCTCTTGTGCCAATGGTCATTGAGCAAACCTCTCGAGGCGAGCGCTCATATGATATTTATTCACGTCTATTAAAAGAACGTATTATTTTCCTGACGGGTCAAGTGGAAGATCATATGGCGAACTTAATTGTCGCTCAAATGTTATTCCTTGAAGCAGAAAACCCTGAAAAAGATATCCAGCTGTATATCAACTCACCGGGTGGTGTGATTACGGCAGGTATGTCTATTTATGATACCATGCAATTTATTAAGCCAGATGTTAGTACCATTTGTATGGGGCAAGCATGCTCTATGGGTGCATTTTTGTTGACAGCTGGTACAAAAGGTAAGCGTTTTTGCTTGCCAAATTCTCGTGTGATGATCCACCAACCGTTAGGTGGCTATCAAGGCCAAGCGACAGATATCGAAATCCACGCACAAGAAATTTTAAAAGTGAAAACACGCATGAATGAACTCATGGCTCACCACACAGGGAAGTCCATTGAAGAAATCAGCCGTGATACTGAGCGCGACCGTTTCTTGTCGGCAAATGAAGCGAAAGAGTACGGTTTAGTCGACCAAATTTATAGTAGCCGTTAATTGGTTAACTTTTGGTATAATTAATTCATACCATAAACTATTTTAAGAAAATCGTTGCTGTGTTTACTGTTTTAGTTAAACAAAACAAGGCAATATGAATAAAAGTGAGGTCAACTGATGACAGAGAAACGCAAAGAGGGAACGGGCAAACTGCTTTACTGTTCTTTCTGCGGAAAAAGTCAGCATGAAGTACGTAAGCTGATTGCCGGTCCGTCAGTCTATATTTGTGATGAATGTGTAGACTTATGTCTCGATATCATCCGTGAAGAAATTAAAGAACTTGCGCCACATCGTGAGCGTAGTGAATTGCCTACGCCACATGAAATTAGGCAGCACCTTGATGACTACGTCATCGGCCAAGAAAAAGCGAAAAAAGTCTTGGCGGTTGCGGTTTATAACCATTATAAACGTTTACGTAATGGTGATAAAACTAGCGATGGTGTTGAATTAGGCAAAAGTAATATCCTGTTAATCGGCCCAACGGGTAGCGGTAAAACCCTGCTGGCTGAAACCTTAGCACGTTATTTGGATGTGCCATTTACGATGGCAGATGCGACCACACTAACCGAAGCAGGTTATGTGGGGGAAGACGTTGAAAACATCATCCAAAAATTACTGCAAAAATGTGATTACGATGTCGAAAAAGCACAACGTGGTATCGTGTATATCGATGAGATTGATAAGATTTCTCGTAAATCTGATAACCCATCCATTACCCGTGACGTGTCGGGTGAAGGTGTGCAGCAAGCGCTTTTGAAACTTATCGAAGGTACGGTTGCAGCTGTTCCTCCACAAGGTGGGCGTAAGCATCCACAACAAGAATTTTTACAGGTAGATACCTCGAAAATTCTGTTTATTTGTGGTGGTGCATTTGCTGGCTTAGATAAAGTGATTGGCCAGCGTCTAAATACCCGTTCAGGTATTGGTTTCGCTGCTGAAGTCAAAGGTGAGTCAGATAAAGCAACAGAAGGTGAATTGCTCACGCAAGCTGAGCCAGAAGATTTAATTAAATTCGGTTTAATTCCTGAGTTTATTGGTCGTCTGCCAGTCGTCGCGACTTTGACGGAGCTGAGTGAAGAAGCGCTGATTCAAATTCTACAAGAGCCAAAAAATGCGTTAACTAAACAGTATCAAGCATTGTTTAGTCTTGAGGGAACTGAGCTTGAGTTCCGTGAAGAAGCATTAAAAGCAATTGCGAAAAAAGCAATGGCACGTAAAACGGGTGCCCGTGGTTTACGTTCAATTGTTGAAGCTGCGCTGTTAAATACCATGTATGACCTCCCTTCTATGACGGATGTCGAAAAAGTTGTCGTTGATGAAAATGTGATTAACGAACAATCAGAACCTTTATTGATCTACAGCAAGCCGGATGCTCAAGCATCAGGCGATAACTAATCTTTAAGAAAGCGTTCAAGAAATAATCAAACGAAATGAGGGATATCCCTCATTTTGTTTTTTATGTTCAACTAACCATTGAATGCTAAAATCTTGTCCCCATATAGTTTATATTCTGAGGTGTGGTTTCCTTGTTTTTGAGAGTATTTTTCAAGCGAGAGACAGAAACCCTTAAACTAGCGTGAGCTAAACGAAGAGAGAGCTTTATGAATCCAGAGCGTTCCGAACGCATTGAAATACCAGTATTGCCTCTGCGTGATGTAGTGGTATACCCACATATGGTGATCCCACTGTTTGTTGGACGTGAAAAATCCATTCACAGTCTGGAAGCAGCGATGGATCATGACAAACAAGTGATGCTGGTTGCGCAAAAAGAAGCCTCAACTGATGAGCCTGGGGTGAATGATTTATTTGCTGTTGGTACGGTTGCATCTGTTATTCAGATGCTAAAACTGCCAGACGGCACAGTGAAAGTCTTGGTTGAAGGCCTAAGACGTGCACGTATAACTAGTTTGACAGATAACGGCGAGTATTTCCTCGCGCAAGCTGAGTATTTAGCGTCTGAACAAGATAAACACGCTGAAGGTGCCGTTTACGACGAAACCACTGCTGGGGCTCCATCATCGATTCTTGATGAAAAAGAAAATGAAGTGCTGTACCGCACGATTGTGAGCCAGTTTGAAAGCTATATTAAGCTTAACAAAAAAATTCCACCGGAAGTGCTGACAGCATTGCACTCCATCGAACAAGACCAACTTGATAAACTTGCAGATACCATTGCATCCCATATGCCGCTGAAATTAGCGGATAAACAGCGCGTTCTTGAAATGGCAAATATTGCTGAACGTGTTGAATTCCTGATGGCGATGATGGAATCAGAAACTGAATTGCTGCAAGTGGAAAAACGTATCCGTAATCGCGTTAAAAAGCAGATGGAAAAAAGCCAGCGTGAGTACTATTTGAATGAGCAAATGAAAGCCATTCAAAAAGAGCTGGGTGAAATGGACGATGCGCCAGACGAATATGAATCGCTGAAACGTAAAATCGAAGAAGCGAAAATGCCAAAAGAGGCACAAGAAAAAGCAGAAGCAGAATTGCAGAAGCTGAAAATGATGTCTCCGATGTCGGCTGAAGCCACGGTGGTTCGTAGCTACATCGACTGGATGGTGCAAGTGCCATGGCATGCACGTAGCAAAGTTAAAAAAGATTTGGTGAAAGCGCAAGAAGTGTTGGATACCGACCATTACGGCCTTGAGCGTGTAAAAGACCGTATTTTAGAGTATCTGGCAGTGCAAAGCCGAGTAAGCAAAATAAAAGGGCCAATTCTTTGTTTGGTAGGGCCTCCAGGGGTTGGTAAAACTTCACTGGGTCAATCTATTGCGAAGGCAACAGGTCGGCAGTACACCCGTATGGCATTAGGTGGTGTACGTGATGAAGCGGAAATTCGTGGTCACCGTCGTACCTATATTGGTTCAATGCCGGGTAAACTTATCCAGAAAATGGCTAAAGTTGGGGTGAAAAACCCACTGTTCCTGCTGGATGAAATAGACAAAATGTCTTCAGACATGCGTGGCGATCCTGCATCAGCATTGTTGGAAGTACTTGATCCAGAACAAAACATTGCGTTTAACGACCACTATTTAGAAGTGGACTATGACTTGTCTGACGTTATGTTTGTTGCAACGTCAAACTCGATGAATATCCCTGCGCCACTGCTGGATCGTATGGAAGTTATTCGTCTTTCTGGTTATACCGAAGACGAAAAACTGAATATTGCTAAAAAACATTTATTATCGAAACAAATTGAACGTAATGCCTTGAAAAAAGGCGAGTTAACCATCGATGATAGCGCATTAATGAGCATTATTCGTTACTACACACGTGAAGCGGGTGTGCGTGGTTTAGAGCGTGAAATTTCGAAATTGTGCCGTAAAGCCGTTAAAGCATTATTAATGGATAAAAAACTTAAGCACATCGAAATCAACGCAGATAACTTAAAGGATTATCTGGGTGTTCGTCGTTTTGACTACGGCCAAGCAGATACCGAAAACCGTGTAGGCCAAGTGACTGGTTTAGCGTGGACTGAAGTAGGTGGTGATTTACTTACTATTGAAACGGCGTGTGTACCGGGTAAAGGCAAACTGACTTACACGGGTTCTTTAGGTGAAGTAATGCAAGAGTCAATCCAAACGGCATTAACCGTGGTGAGAGCTCGTGCTGAAAAACTGGGTATTAACAGCGATTTCTATGAAAAACGCGATATCCATGTTCACGTCCCTGAAGGCGCTACACCAAAAGATGGCCCAAGCGCAGGTATTGCGATGTCAACAGCGCTGGTTTCTTGTTTAACAGGTAATCCAGTCCGTGCAGACGTGGCAATGACAGGTGAAATCACATTAAGAGGGTTAGTTTTCCCAATTGGTGGGTTAAAGGAAAAATTATTAGCTGCACACCGCGGCGGAATAAAAACCGTATTAATCCCTAAAGAAAACGAACGTGACTTAGAGGAAATTCCTCAAAATGTGATCGCTGATTTGGAAATTCATCCAGTGAAAACCATTGAAGAAGTTCTTTCTTTAGCTTTAGTTAACCCGCCTTTTGGGGCTGAGGTTGTTAAAAAGAAAGCGAAAAGAGTGAGCTGAATCAAGAAGTTTGTATAAAAGTAAGGCTGACAGCTAATTTAGGGCTTGTCAGCCTTTTTTTTCATCGCTAATTTAACGATGATTCTGATAATTGTTTGTATGCAATCTGTTCTCTTGCCATTGGTAATCAGGATTGATATAACGGCTAAATCATTAATTAACTGTACGAATAGAAGCTAGCTGCTATAGTTAATTTGGTGATTTATAGTCCAACTAATAATGGGGATGATAAGAGTGAATAAAGCTCAACTGATTGATCAAATCGCTTCTGATGCGAATATTTCTAAAGCTGCGGCAGGCCGCGTTGTTGACGCGTTCGTTGCTACTGTAACGAGTTCTTTAAGTAAAGGAGACGATGTTGCTTTAGTTGGCTTTGGTAATTTCACTGTTCGTGAGCGTGCGGCACGTACAGGCCGTAACCCACAAACGGGTAAAGAGATTAAAATCGCTGCGGCGAAAGTTCCAGCTTTCCGTCCAGGCAAGGGTCTTAAAGACGCTGTTAATAGCTAATTAAGTATTTTAGTTTGTCTTTCTTGCATTTTTGCGAAAACTCAAACTGACGGAATGCCTTTAATCAGCTAATATATAAGCGCACCATGGAAATGGTGCGCTTTTTTTTCTTTCTGAGTTAAGATTAGCGTATTATTAGGAAATTGAATTCAACAAAGCGGAGTTAAGCCTTTTTATGATGGAAAATCTACGCACGAAGGCGAACAGTCCTTTTATTAAAATTTTGCTAGGGCTCATTATGCTGTCATTCGTGCTGACAGGCGTTATGATGGGCGGCTTAGGTGGCAATAGCGCCAACAAAGCAGCAGAAGTTAATGGACAGCCAATTAGCAGGGAACAGTTACAGCAGGCTTTTCAGCAGGAACGCCAATCATTGCAAGACTACTTGGGAGACAAATTCTCTGAAGTGGCTAGCAACGAAGAAAGCATGAATTTGCTGCGTCGCCAAGCGCTTGATAATTTGATTAATAATGAATTGATTAATCAATATGCTAATGAACTGAATCTCTCAGCAAGCGATCAGCAGATTGAGCAGTCCATTTTTTCTATGCCAATCTTCCAAACAGATGGTCGGTTTGATAGCGATAAATATCGTGAAATCTTAAGCCGTTACAACATCAATGCGGACAGCTTTGCGGCGCAAATTCGCCAAGATTTAACACGTGCTCAGTTAGGTAAAGCCTTCACTGGGACGGACTTCGCTTTGCCATCAGAAGTGAAAGCTTACGCTGAATTATTTATGCAAGAGCGCGAAATTCGCACTGCAACCTTGTCCTTAGCTGACATTCAAGCGAAGCAAACAGTCTCTGAAGAAGAGCTGAAAGCGTATTATGATGCTAATCAAAATAGCTTTATCTCACCTGAAAAAGTACAGGTTAGCTATGTTGAAATGGATGCAGCATCTATGCCAGAAGCTACGGTTTCTGATGAAGAAGTGAAAACGTATTATGAGCAAAACCTGAAAAATTATACTCAGGCAGAGCAAAAACAATACAGTATGATCCAAGTGGCTTCTGAAAAAGAAGCAAACGACATCATCAATGAAATCAAAGCGGGTGCAGACTTTGCAACGTTAGCCGCTGAAAAATCGACGGATAAATTCAGTGCAGGTAACAAAGGCCTGATTGGCTGGATGGAAGCAGCTTCAACGCCGAGCGAAATTATCACTGCAAACTTAACAGAAAAAGGCCAACTTTCGGCTCCTGTTAAAGCGCAGGATAACTACGTTGTTTTCCGTTTAGATGATATCAAGCCAGAGTCAACGAAGCCGTTTGAAGACGTTTCCGAAACGATTAAAGTTAGCTTGCTTCAAGATAAAAACATCAAACAGTTCTACGACTTACAACAGAAAGTCAGTGAAGCTGCAACGAGTGATATGGAGTCATTAGTTTCAGTTGAATCTGTTTCAGGCTTAAAAGCCGTCACAACAGATTGGTTTGATCGTAACAATCCACCAGCAGCTCTGAATTTCCCTAAAGTTATCAATGAAGTTTTTAGTGACCGTCTGGTTGATAAAAACGGTTCTAAAGGGATTAACTCCGACGTAATTAACGTTGAAGGTGACCGTGCATTTGTTGTCCGTGTGACAGAATATAAACCAGAAAGCACTGAGCCGTTTGAAACAGTTAAACCTGCGATTGAAACATTAGTTAAGCGCCAAAAAGCAGATGCAGAACTTAAAGCAACCGCAGACAAGCTATTGGCTGACTTGAAAGCAGGTAAAGGCGAAGAGGCCTTAAATACAGCAGGTGTTAAATTTGCTGATGTGCAAACTGTTTCTCGCTTAATACCACAAAGCGCGACGATTAACGCTGCAATGGAAATGGCTCAACCTGTTGATGGTAAGCCTGCGTACTCACTTGCGCGTGATGAGTCTGATAACTATGTGGTTATTCAGCTGGACAAAGTTACTTTAGGTCAACCAACTGAAGATGAACTGAAACAGTTATCTCGTGAATACCAAGGTGCGATGAGCTCTGCCGTGAATGAAGCCCTAATGCTCAATTTACGTGAAAACGCGAAAATTGAAGTACTAAACCTTGAATAATTGCGAGTAGCTTCGCAACTTAAGTTGTAAGCATGCTATTAAAAGGCCACCTCTGGGTGGCCTTTCGCATTTTTATTTTTCGCTAAATGCGCCAATAACTTTTCTCTGGCACTGTGATGTTTCTACACACAAAGGAGAAATACCATGTCATGGAAAACAATTGTTCAACGTAGTTTAGTCACAACATTATGCTTATTTTTATTGGGGGGATTATCACCTTTAACATGGGCGAAAAAAAATACAGCAGAAAAACCCGCCACAACACTCTCTCAACCAACCGAGTCTACTGAAAACACAAAAGGCACCGATATTAACCAATCGGGCAAAGTGAGTATTAATCACGCCAGTGCGGAAGAACTCGCTCAAAAATTGAATGGAATAGGAAAACAAAAAGCAAAAGCAATTGTTGAGTATCGGGAAAAGTACGGTGCATTTAATTCCATTGAAAATATTTTGGAAGTACAAGGAATTGGCCCTGCATTTTTAGAGAAAAACAAAAATAAACTGATGCTTTAATAACATGGCTCCTCATTCAAATGATTGAGGAGCCACTTATGTTATGGCTACTTATTAATCACATTTATTGTTTGATGGTAAATAATTTGCGAGCTAAGTCTTATTCGTGACATTTATTCAGCATATTTTCCGTACATTTGTTATTTTTATGTTATCAGAAAATAAACTGGTCGGAGTAGTTATGGCAACAAAAATTAAAGTTCATGGTTATCATATTGATGTATTCCAGCATGTGAATAATGCACGTTATTTAGAGTTCTATGAAGCGGACCGCTGGGAATGGATGAATAAACGCAACTTTATTAGTTGGGCAATACAAAGCAATTTAACCATGGCTGCTGTGAATATCAATGTGAACTATATTCAAGGCGTATTACTGGGAGATGAGTTAACCGTTGTGACACGCATGGATAAAATTGGCTCTAAAAGTGCAGTGTGTTATCAACAAATCATTCGTACTAAAGCAGGTCAATCAGAAGTCGTATCTGATGCTTATGTCACCTTTGTGTTTATTGATAACTTAACCAACAAAGCCATTGTGATCGATGAAGAATTACGCGAGAAGCTGGGGGCGTTTAATTCGGTCGTGGATGATTTTATCAGCTAGCAAATGAAGCCTACCTCATGTTGTTTATTAGGTAGGCAGATGGAGTGGTATATTTATTTGGCTTGTAGCTGTCTTAATGAATTCATAACAGCTTCCTTTTGGCTTAAGTATTCACTTAAGCCATTGCTTCTTAAGTGGCAGGCAGCACATTCACCGCAGCCATCTCCTTGAATACCATTATAGCAAGTCAGAGTCTGTTCTCTGATGGTACTTAGGTGACCATAGCTGTCAGCCAGTGCCCATGTTTGGGCTTTATTTAACCACATAAGGGGCGTTTCAAAACGAATATCTTTTGCTAAACCAAGACTGACAGCGTGGTTAAGTGCTTTAACAAACTCATCTCGGCAATCTGGGTAACCCGAAAAGTCTGTTTCGCATACTCCGGTGATCACCGCTTCTGCTTGGACTTGATAAGCATAAATTGCCGCAAGAGTCAGAAATAAGATATTGCGCCCAGGTACGAAGGTGCTTGGTAAGCCGCTTGCCTCACTTTCTTCAAAGTCAGGAACAGGGATGTTGTCTCGCGTCAAACTACTCACCGCGAGTTCATTAAGTAGCGTGACATCTAAAACTTTATGAGCGGCTGCGCCTAGTAATGCACTGAGTTTCTGTGCAACTTCAATCTCTTGACGATGTCGTTGCCCATAATCGAAGGTGACACAATGCACCTCATCATAATTTTCTAAGGCTTGGATCAGACAAGTTGTTGAGTCTTGTCCGCCACTAAAGACGACAACGGCGCGTTTCATAGTCACTCCTTGGTGATAATTCATGTCATTCAAGAAAACGAGATTTCAGTTTTCTATGTTAGCGAGGTGATAACACAATTAACAGACTTATTTTTACAGGTTTAATCCATTTGGTGTGTTATTTATTCTATTATTGTTTAATTTGTATAAAATTATTCTATAATAAAGCGAATTGGTGACATTATTATTGTTTTTAAATGATGGTGTTTTGCATAATAAGGTTTCCAATACTAAAAACATAACAAAAGCACTCACACCTAAGCCAAGAGACCACTCATGTTAGATAAAATAGACAAAAAGCTGCTTTGCTTATTGCAAAATGACAGTAGCTTATCCCTCAATACGCTCGCTGAAGCGGTTAATTTAACCTCTACACCGTGCTGGAAGCGCCTAAAACGCCTCGAAGATGAAGGATATATTCGCGGGCGAGTCACGCTGCTTGATGGTGAAAAACTTGGTTTAGGCCTAACTGTTATCGTAACGATAAAAACACAGCATCATAATAGTGAGTGGTATGAGCAATTTGTGTCATTTGTTAGTCAGATGCCAGAGGTACTCATGTTCTACCGAATGGCGGGGGAGTATGATTACCTGATGCAAGTTGAGGTACATGACATGAAATCCTATGACCTTTTTTATAAAAAATTGGTTAATGGTGTGCATGGTTTAATTGATGTCACTTCAAGCTTTGCGATGGAAAAAATCAAATATACAACTGTTTTACCGATCCCTGATTAGCTTTTCCATGAAATGATGGAGTAAGGCAGCTTAAAGCGTATAAATTAATTAACATTATTCAAGGCAGTAATACGTGCGATTATTTTCACAACTCAAGTGGTATTTTTTAAGTGAATGGCGGCGCTACTTCGGCGCTGTTTGCTTTTTGATAGTCATTGCTATCTTACAACTCATTCCTCCTCGTATTGTTGGGGTAGTGGTTGATGGGATTAGTAAAGAAACCATGCAGAGAAGCCAATTGGTCAACTATGTCTTGCTGATGTTATTCATTGCATTAATTGTTTACGGTTTGCGATATGTTTGGCGGCTTTGGCTATTTGGTGCTTCTTATAAGTTGGCAGTTCAATTGCGCCAGAAGTTTTATCGTCAATTAAGCCTGCAAAATCAAGCGTTTTACTTGAAATATCGCACAGGGGATCTTATCGCGCGAACGACAAATGATGTTGACCGTGTCGTATTTGCGGCGGGTGAAGGGGTATTAACGTTAGTTGATTCATTGGTTATGGGATGTGCTGTTTTAATCATGATGAGTGTTGAAATTAGCTGGCAATTAACCTTGCTGGCGTTGATCCCAATGCCAATAATGGCGGTCGTTATCAAACGCTACGGGGATCAGCTTCATCATCGGTTTAAACATGCCCAAGGTGCATTTTCATCATTAAATAACCATGCACAAGAAAGCCTAACCAGCATTCGTATGATCAAAGCTTTTGGCCTTGAAGATCACCAATCTAACCAGTTTGAGCAAGTCGCGACCGAAGCTGGTCGCCGCAATATGCATGTCGCCAAAATTGATGCACGTTTTGACCCAACCATATTTATGGCTATAGGCATGGCGAATCTACTCGCCATTGCGGGTGGCAGCTGGATGGTTTTAGAAGGAACCCTCACTTTAGGTGAGCTAACCAGCTTCATTATGTATTTAGGGTTAATGATTTGGCCGATGTTAGCACTGGCTTGGATGTTTAATATTGTTGAGCGCGGTAGTGCCGCTTATAGTCGAATTTTAAGTTTATTAAATGAGCCACTGGTGATTAACGATGGCTCGCATTCATTACAGCCCGAAAAAGGTGAATTGAGTGTGAACATTACCACTTTTAGCTACCCAGAAGCAGCTAGAAACTCGCTACACAACGTGCAATTCAACTTAAAACCAGGGCAGTTTTTAGGAATTTGTGGGCCGACTGGTTCAGGGAAATCGACATTATTAACGTTATTACAGCGCCAATTTGATGTGACTGAAGGGCGTATTTGCTATCAAGGTTTGCCGTTACCTGAAATTAAA
This sequence comes from Providencia sp. UF-224, assembly GCF_058245955.1. Classification (NCBI taxonomy): domain Bacteria; kingdom Pseudomonadati; phylum Pseudomonadota; class Gammaproteobacteria; order Enterobacterales; family Morganellaceae; genus Providencia; species Providencia sp. UF-224. The sequence goes on from NZ_JBSICC010000002.1 coordinate 204,907, forward strand.
TTAGATGAATGGCGCGCAAGGTTGTCAATTGTGAACCAATCTCCTTTCTTGTTTTCTGATACTGTGGCAGGAAACATCGCCCTTGGCAGGCCGAATGCCACGCAAGCTGAAATCGAAGAAGCAGCTCGAATCGCCTGTGTGCATGATGATATTTTACGTTTGCCTGAAGGTTACGACACACAAGTGGGTGAGCGGGGCGTTATGCTTTCCGGTGGGCAAAAACAACGTATTTCTATTGCGCGAGCGATTTTGCAAAATGCCGAAATATTGGTGTTGGATGATTCCCTTTCCGCGGTGGATGGGCAGACAGAGTTTACTATCTTGCAAAATTTAAGCCGCTGGCGGCAAGGGCGCACGCTAATTATTAGTGCGCATCGTTTATCTGCTTTAGTGGAAGCCGACAACATTTTAGTGCTATCCCAAGGGACAATTACGGCTCAAGGTGAGCATGACTCTCTTATCGCTCAGTCAGGCTGGTATAAAGATATGTATCATTATCAACAGATTGAAGCGGCTTTGGATGGTGAATTATGAGCCAGAAAAAACCACTTTGGCCTGCACTGAAACGGCTCCTTTCATATGGAAAAGCCTATCGTGGTACGATGGGAATTGCCATTGGCATGTTATGGTTAGCGGCAATCGCGGAGGTCAGCGGTCCTCTGCTCGTTAGCTATTTTATTGATAATATGGTCGCTAAAAAAGAAATCATTATGCCATTGACCTTATACATGGCTGTTGGCTTCATATTGTTACAGGTAATTGCTGCACTACTTCACTATTACCAAATCATTTTATTCAATAAAGCGGCTGTTGGCGTGGTGCAAAACTTGCGAACCGACGTGATGAATGCGGCGCTTAGGCAGCCATTAAGTGCATTTGATAAACAACCAGTTGGGCAGTTAATTTCTCGCGTCACCAATGATACAGAGGTGATCAAAGACCTGTTTGTTATGGTTGTTCCAACTGTATTTCGTAGCTTAGCACTGATTTGTGCCATGTTAGTGGCAATGTTTTCCCTCGAATGGCGAATGGCATCCGTTGCAGTCATGATTTTCCCAGCTGTGCTTGTTGTGATGATAGCTTATCAGCGCCTAAGTACGCCGATTGTTCGTCGAGTTCGTTCGTATCTTGCGGATATTAATAACGGCTTTAACGAAGTCATTAATGGCATGACGGTTATCCAACAATTTTTACAGCAAGCTCGATTTGGTGCAAAAATGCAGGAAGTGAGCCAAAATCACTACCTAGCAAGAATGAAAGCCTTAAAGTTGGATGGCTTACTGTTACGGCCATTACTGAGTTTATTTTCTGCCTCTATTTTGTGTGGATTGCTATTTCTATTTGGGGTTGAAGGGACTACAACCATTGGTGTCGGGGTGTTATACGCCTTTATCAATTATCTAGGTCGATTAAATGAGCCACTGATTGAATTAACCTCGCAGCAATCAATGTTGCAGCAGGCGGTGGTTTCAGGCGAGCGTGTTTTTGAATTAATGGATAGCCCACAGCAAGGATATGGTGAAAGTATTGCACCATTACAAGGCGGCTCAATCACGATTAAGCATCTCTCTTTTGCCTACCGTGACGACAAATTAGTCTTGAATGATATTAACCTGCATGTGCCGAATAACCATTTTATTGCGTTGGTTGGTCATACGGGTAGCGGTAAAAGCACGATTGCTAACTTGATTATGGGGTATTACCCGTGGCAAGAGGGCGAAATATTGCTTGATGGCCGTGATTTGCATACGTTATCGCATCAAGCGTTACGTAATGGAATTGCTATGGTCCAACAAGACCCTGTCGTATTAGCATCTTCATTTTTTGACAACGTAGCGTTAGGGCGTGATGTCAGCCAAGAAAAAGTATGGGAAGTGCTGGAAACTGTGCAGCTTGCGGGCTTAGTTCGCCAGCTTCCTGATGGCTTAGATACGGTACTTGGTGAGCAAGGTAACACGCTATCGGTTGGGCAGCGGCAGTTATTGGCGATGGCAAGGGTGTTAGTGGTGACACCTAAAATTCTTATTTTAGACGAAGCAACTGCAAATATCGACTCAGGTACAGAGCAAGCGATTCAAAAGGCGCTGCGTGTTATTCGTAAAAATACAACGCTGGTAGTGATTGCTCATCGCTTATCAACTATTGTTGATGCTGACGAAGTGATTGTGCTACACCGTGGTGCAATTGTTGAGAAAGGTACTCACTCGCATCTTTTGCAACAAAAAGGACGCTATTACCAAATGTACCAGTTACAACAAGTTGGTGAATCCTTAAATGCCCGTTGTGATGCTGAAATCGAGGTTGTTCCTAGCTAATTATTCTGCACGATTATGATGCATTCCATAAAACCACTCACTCGAGTGGTTTTTTGTTTTGTCATTTCTATTTGAATTTTAAAGATAAATATTTTTTGGCATGGGATTTGCTCTTAAGTTAATGACGCTCATCGAGGATGAGTGTGTCATCAGCATGACTGATAGGAGCAAGAATGAAATATATCATCGTAATTATTAAACCATTTAAGTTAGATGAAGTGCGTGAGGCGCTATCTGAAATTGGTATTCAAGGAATGACCATCACTGAAGTGCGTGGTTTTGGTCGGCAAAAAGGGCATGCGGAACTATACCGAGGCGCAGAATATACCGTCGATTTTTTACCTAAAGTGAGAATGGAGATTGCGGTTCCTGATGAGCTAGTCGAGTTAGTGATTGAAACTGTAGAGAAAAAAGCACATACCGGCCAAGTTGGTGATGGGAAAATATTTATTTTGCCATTAGAGCAAGCAGTACGAATTCGTACTGGTGAAAAACAAGACGAAGCACTTTAGGAGAACGACGATGCGTAAATGGTTTCAATACATATTAATTGCAGTAAGTAGTTTTCCAATGACTGTTTTGGCTTCGCAAGGGGGATTAGATAAAGCAGACAATGCTTTTATGATGATAGCGACGGCCTTAGTGATTTTCATGATTGTTCCGGGTATCGCATTGTTTTATGGCGGGTTACTAAGAAGTAAAAACGTCCTTTCACTCATGGCGCAGACGACGGTGATCCTCGCGTTGGTTTCAGTCATTTGGATTATTTATGGGTACAGCTTAGCGTTCAGCGAAGGGAATGCATTTTTTGGCGGTTTTAGCCTTGTGATGTTAAAGGGTATTACAGTGGAAAGCTTATCTGCCACGATCCCTCAGTTTGTTCATGTGGCATTCCAAGGTGCTTTTGCCTGTTTAACTGTGGCGCTGGTGGTTGGCGCTTTAGGTGAGCGGATCAAGTTTTCAGCCGTGTTAATTTTTACGGTAATTTGGACAACTTTTGCTTATTTGCCCATGGCGCATATGGTGTGGGGGGGCGGTATTCTTTCGCAAGATGGTGCATTGGATTTTGCGGGAGGAACAGTGGTGCATATTAATGCGGCAGTTGCGGGCTTAGTTGGTGCTTACTTACTGGGGCATCGTACAGGCTTAGGAAAAGAGGCGATTAAACCTCATAACTTACCGATGGTATTTATGGGAACATCAATTCTATTTATTGGTTGGTTTGGCTTCAATGCAGGGTCTGCGGGAAGCGCAGATGGTATCGCGGCTTTAGCGTTTGTTAACACTGTTGCTGCGGCGTCTGGCGCAATTTTATCATGGACATTGGCCGAGTGGATTTTTAGAGAGAAACCTTCCTTATTAGGGGCGTGCTCAGGTTGCTTAGCTGGGCTTGTCGGTGTAACCCCTGCGGCTGGAACTGTTGGTGTAGGCGGGGCATTGGTGATTGGGTTACTTTCAGGGATTGCAGGTTTGTGGGGTGTGGTAATACTAAAACGCAAGCTGAAAGTTGATGATGTTTGTGACGTTTTTGGCGTTCATGGTGTCTGCGGGATTTTAGGCTGCTTGTTGACTGGGGTGTTTACCTCGAGTGCATTAGGAGGAAGTGGCTTTGCAGAAGGCATCACAATGCTAAAACAAGTTGGCATCCAAGCGTTTAGCATTTTGGTCTGTGTTGTTTGGACTGCCATTGTTGCGTTTATTGCCTTTATGATTGCCGCTAAGACATCAGGGCTAAGAATTGGTGTCGAAAAGGAAAGGGAAGGTTTGGATATTACTTCCCACGGTGAGAGTGCTTATAACTAAGGCAATCACATTCATCTATCTATGAATTCAGGATAAAACTGTGTTCTATTCAAATTGATAATGGCAGTATGCACGACACTGCCATTACCTTTTTAGTTAAATAAGTGAGTAATTACTTACTTCTCAATATAGGTTGTCTAGCGCGATTGCCTCTTGCGTATCACACCTTCTTGCACCGCTGTAGCAACAAGCTCACCTTGAGGATTGTAGATTTGACCTTTCACAAAACCCCTTCCACCAGATGCTGATGGGCTCTCGACAGCATAAAGTAACCAATCATCAATTTTAAAAGGTCGATGAAACCACATGGAATGGTCAATGGTGGCGACTTGTAGATCTCTTTCCATAAAGCCCCGGCCGTGAGGCTGTAAAGCTGCGGGTAGGAAATTATAGTCGGAAGCATAACCCAGTAAATAGTGGTGTAACGATGGAATATCTGGAAGTTTCCCTTTAGCCTTAAACCAAATATAACGGAATGGCTCTTGAGGTGGCGCATCGAATGGGCTGTAGAATTCTACTGGCCTAAATTCGAAAGGATTAGGCCTTAACGCATATTTTTTGACAGCTTCTGGCAATTTATCGGCTAGCGCTTGCACAATATCATCTTGAGAAATTAATTGGGAAGGTGGCGGAACGTCAGGCATCAAGTTTTGATGCGAATAACCGTCTTCTTGGGTTTGAAATGACGCCGTCATAAAGAAAATAGGTTTACCGTTTTGGATGGCGCTGATACGCCGTGCACTAAAACTTCCACCATCACGTAAAATTTCCACGTCATAGACAATTGGGCGAGAGCTATCACCGGGGCGTAAAAAATAACTGTGAAAAGAGTTAATGAAGCGATCTTCAGGAAGTGTTTGCTCGGCAGCATACATCGCTTGACCAACAACTTGGCCACCAAAAACTTGTGGTAAACCAAGGTCTTCGCTTTGCCCTCTGAAAATGCCTTCTTCAATTTTTTCTAGCTCAATGAGGCTAATTAAGTTCTGTAATTCTGGGCTCATAATTACCTTAATACAGTTAAAAATAATGAGATAGCGGTATTTTCCCATTATTTTACCAAAATAGGTAGACAGATTGTGTATGGGTAAATTGACGCTTACTTATAGTTACAATTTGAAATATTATTTTATTATTTTATTCAAATTGGTTATACTTTTTTCAATTCCCACATCAAAAAAAGATTCTCTAATTTCAATTTTTAAAAATGTTTTAATAAACATTGTCTTATAGGTAATAACTATGATGTTTTTACGCTACCTTGTTAGCCTAATAATCGTTTTTTCACTCATTGGCTGTGAAGGGAATGGCACAAAGCCAAGTGAAAAAGCACTTAATGGTAAAGCTAGCCATAATAACCAAGCCGTCGATTCTGGAAAAATTGAAGGGCGTGTTGTTATTGTGCAAAGTTCGGCTTTGCCAGCAGGCTCAACTGTGACGGTGACTTTAGCTGATACCTCTATTGCGGATTTGCCTGCGCTTATCTTGTCGCAAAAGTATTATGACTCGCTAAATAGCCGACCAACTATCCCATTTGAGTTAACCTATCATAAAAATGAGGTAAGGCCAGAAGGGAAACTAACAGTGAGTGCAACGGTTAGTGCGGATGGTAAATTACTCTATATTACTGATTCAGTTGTTGAAGTAATTAATAATGGCATAACCAAAAATGTTGAATTACTGATGGTGCCTGCTAATTAAAGGCCACAAGCTGAAACTTAATTTTTTGCGGACTAGCATAAAAAATAATTTGTTTTTTTGTGTAATAAATCAGCACTTAGCCGCTGTATTCTTGCTATTTTAGCTGCTATCAAGCATAATGCCCCTGCTTTGAAAGAAGCATTCAATGGGGGCCCTGTTGGTTCTCCCGCAACGCTAACTTGTTAACTTGGTCAGGTCCGGAAGGAAGCAGCCATAGCAGGGGTCGTGTGTGCCGGGATGTCGCTGGCAGGGTTCCCACCCAAAATTCCCCTTATGTTTTACTCTTCAAATTTTTCAATGTATTAAATCCGTAACGACTCAATAATAAAATTATTTTTAATTTATTTAACGTTTAAATTTTATATAAATGTAAAGTTAGCTTTTATTTTTTGTAGTTTCTAGTTCATAAATAGAATAACGTTAAAAATATGGCATGAATTGTTAAAATGAGAAGTGAATTAAATTAGGAATGAAAAATAAGCTGTAAAAGAAGTTATTAGCATTAAAATAATGCCAATATTTTATTGAACTAATGATTCAGTTAGCCGATAAGTTTACCTACCGGCTATAACCATTTACTATCTGCACGTGTTAAAGAAATATTATCTAACAAATTTCCAAACAGAAGCTGGGATTTTATCGTAGAGTTTATTCATAGTAAGTTCAGCAAGGCGATGATCGGCTGCTGAATAAAATAACTCTAACTCATCATCAGATAATTCATACTTATTTTTTTCAATGACTCGCTCAAGTGTTTCAAGTGTTGTGCATTTTCTTAAACGCATCAGATAATCAAATTTGGTCATAACGCCCTTTCTTTTATGAAAAATAACTCGGTAATATACAATGTTATAGTTAGACTAAAGATAAATAATATCTTTATGTTTTGCTGGTGAGACATTTTAGATCATCATCCAGCACGGCGACAAGGTTTTGATTCATTGTTTCCCAATCAATAATTTCACTCAATGTGATGACTGGGCTACCAAATAGATCATAAGTCTCGTCGAGATACTCTTCGATTAATGAGATAACAAGATTTTCTTTTGGGTATTTTATTTTAAAGCGCCAGACAAACGCAGCAATATGCTCTATGAGTTCATTAAGCGCCGCACTTTGCAGAGAACTTAAATCATTAATCCAGTGTGTATTCGTTTTTTGTAAGCTTAAAATAGCGTCTCGATTCAGGCTGTTACACAAGTACTTAAGTTCTGCTATATCATGTCTTTTGGGTGAATATTCATCCATAATCACCTCCGCAGGCGAATCTGACTTTTGCTATGTATCTTTTTATATCAATAATACTGCCATATAAACTAATTAAAAGCACTTAAGATTAATGTGAATATATAATTTGTTAATATATTGAAAAATATAAACTTATTATAGCTTCATTAAATTTTTGAAAGTTTAAACTATTAACATAAGTGATATTCGAATACAGACTAGTAGTGAAAACTGCTTTTTTTTCGAAGTAATAATATCATTATTATTACATAAGTCATCTAATATCAACTGTTTTTTCTGCTTTGATCAACTCGCGAGGTAATGCACTGACTGTTTACTCTGACTAAACGCAATTTATGGGTATATTTAAATGCTCTTCATACATGCCTTATCTTAATACAATTAGAGGTAAAAGATTATACAAAACATGTTATAAAAAGTATTACTCCATTTAGAGTATTTAAATGGTTTATGACCGGGGAGGGGATATTAAAAAGCCCCTGCAAAAAGAAGCAAAGGCTTTTCAAGGTATAAATAATTTAGAGGTAAAGGTTTAACGTAACTCCAGGTTTTAAATCTGCCATTTTGACGCCGGAATTCCAGGTCATTAAATCATTAAGCTTTATCCCGTGGCGCTTGGCAATACTGTAATAAGAATCACCTTTACGAACTTTGTATATCGTACTTTTACGGCTATTAGAAACAGGAGCTGGCTCAGACACTTTGAGGGTTTGACCCGGTTTTATCACGCTGGCAGTTTTAAGGCCATTTAGCTGTTGAATATTTTTTGCGGTCGTATTGAATTTTTTGGCAATACTGGCAATAGATTCGCCTTTACGAACTTTATATGTGGTGATCTTAGCGCGATTTTGACGAGCCGCAGAAATAGCGGTTGGTTGTGCTATTGCTTTAACTTGTTGATTTTGCACTGCAGCAAGGCGAATTGTTTCTAAAACTTCCTGATCGGTCAGTGAGGTTTTGAATTGCTCAGCTTTGGCCGTGGGTAACATAATATAGTGTGGACCCGCAGGTGCGGTAATACCACGTGTATAACCTGAGTTATAGGTTTTGACGGATTCAACGGTTAACCCTGCTAGTTCAGCGGCTTGGGATAGGGTAATTTGTTGGCCGACATCAACTTGGGTTAATGCCCTATTTTTGTTACTTTTAGGCAAGTTAACTTGGTATTGCTCAGGGTTTTTCAGTACTTTACTTAACGCTAAAATTTTAGGGACGTACTGCTTAGTTTCTTTAGGTAAAGATAATGACCAAAAATCTGTTGGCAGCCCAGCCGCCTCGTTCTTTTTAATTGCGTTTTGCACACAACCTTCACCGCAGTTGTAAGCCGCTAAGGTCAGCTCCCAGTCATGGCCAAACATAACATTCAAATTTTCAAGTAAATCAAATGCCGCATTAGTAGATGAAAGAACATCCCTACGTTCATCAACCCATTGCGTTTGTTTTAACCCATATGAACGGGCTGTAATTGGTACAATTTGCCATAAACCCGCGGCTTGTGCAGGAGAGGTCGCTTTTGGATTAAAAGAACTTTCAATAATTGGAATTAACGCTAATTCCATCGGAAGGTTACGCTCATTAATTTCGTCTACGATGAGGTACATATAAGGCTCAGCCCTTAATGCCACATCGTAGACAAAACTTTGTTTATTCATATAGCTGTTAGCCATTTCCCTAATTTGTGGGTTATCAGGGATGTCCATATTTAATTCATCACTAATATAGCCCCATAAATCATAATCAACTTTAGATTGTTGTCGACTAGCTGCTTGGTTATGTGAAGCAATGGTTTCAATTGTATGATTTACAGGGGGTTTATTCTGCTTGGCTTTTTTTGGGGCGGTTTGACATCCCGCGAGCAGAACAATGGCGATAAGTGTCGCAATTATCTTCATTTTTTCTATTGTTCTTCATTTTAATGTTTAAAAGTCGAACAATAATACTTATCCCACCCCAAGATGACAATCAATAAACTTCAATATTGATCTTTTAATTGACGTAACAGGGTAAAAATAGCTCTCAACGGTGGGTTTTGTATATTAACCTGTAGTTTTTTCTGTAATTGTTGATTATCGCATTGAAGAAAAATATTTATCTTTCTTTCAGTTTTCAATGTGGTAGGAACTGTAGGTTGATGTTTGTCACGCATTTGCGTTATCTTTTGTAAATATTGGGTAATTGCCTCATTTTCAGGCCAAATATGATGAGCAAATTTTAGATTTGATAAAGTATATTCATGGGCACAACAAATTTGTGTGTCATCAGGAAGTGCAGCAATTTTTTGAATTGATTGGTACATTTGCTTTGGGGTACCTTCAAAGATACGACCACAACCAGCCGAAAATAAGGTATCGCCACAGAATAAGTAGGGAGCTTGGTAGAAAGCAATGTGTTCTAGCGTATGTCCTGGTAAAGAAATAATGTGAAAGTTAAATTGGTTGATAATGATGTCGTCACCATCTTCAACTAACTCAGTTGCACCTTTATTGGCTGTTTCCTTAGAACCAAATACTGGCAAGGTTGTAAACTTGTTTAAAATTTCTTCCACACCACCAGTATGGTCGTTATGGTGATGAGTAAGTAAGATGGCGACAGGGGTTAAATGCTTTTGGGTGATTATCTCGAGTACAGGCTCTGCCTCTGCAGGGTCAACGATGATACACTGTTTCTGGTTATCCGCTAAAACCCAAATGTAATTATCATTTAAAGCGGGGACTCGGATTAACTCCATAATGACCTCGAAAACTGTTTAATAGGGGAATTTCATGAAGCCTGCGCGTATTGATAAAAAAATTCAAATGCCCGTTAGTTGGTCTGATATTCCTTTTGGTGAACAATACCGACAAGCGCTGGAAAACCAACTTCGTCCTTGGTGGCCGAAAATGTTTGGTTTTCATCTCCTTAAGTTAGGGCATTTAAGCACTGAAATCCATACCGAAGAATGTCTAATCTCCCATCAGTTTAATGTGGGGGAGAATGATCCTCGTTTTCACCTTATGGCACAACCTGAGGCTTTGCCCTTTGCTGCTAAGTCAATTGATGCATGCTTAATGTCTCATTGTTTAGCGTATAGCCATGATCCGCATTGGTTATTGAGAGAAGTTGATCGGGTGTTAATGGATGATGGTTGGTTGATTATTTCAGGTTTTAACCCATTTAGCCTCGCTGGGATAGCTAAATTGGTTCCTGTATTGCGAAAAAAACAGCCCTATTGTAGTCGCTTCTTTCCATCGGTTAGGGTATTTGATTGGCTGAGTTTATTAAATTATGAAGTATTATATCATCGAAATTGCCATGTCATTCCATGGATGAGTCCACAACGGCGAGTTAACAAAAATTGTGGTGGAATTGGTGTGCTGAGTGTCATCGTGGCGCGAAAACGGACATATCCGCTTACGCCCACGCCACTAAAATTTAAACAACCAAAAGTAAAAATAGGAACGGCATTAGGTGCGGCAAAAGAGCTAAGCAAGCGTACAAAAACACCTAGCGCTTAATCTTTCGCAGGTTGATAACCCGTGTCTTCTTTGGTTGGTGATGATGCAGCCGCGCGTGCTAATTCATCACATTTTTCATTTTCAGGATGCCCCGCATGGCCTTTAACCCAGCGCCAATCTATTGTATGACGTTGAATTGCCTCATCAAGTCGTTTCCATAAATCAACATTCACGACGGGGGACTTATCCGCTTTTCGCCACTGCTTTCGTTTCCAGCTATGGATCCATTGAGTTATCCCTTGGCGAACATATTGGCTATCCGTTGTTAGGATGATGTTACATGGCCTGTTGAGGGACTCAAGAGCAACAATAGCGGCAAGTAGCTCCATACGATTATTCGTCGTCATAAAATAACCGTCACTCAGCGTTTTCTCATGTTGTTGATAACGAAGGACAACACCGTACCCGCCTGGTCCTGGGTTACCCAAACAGGAACCGTCCGTGAAAATTTCTACCTGCTTTGTCATTTCTGGTACACTCTATATTATTCATTCACCACTAGTTTGACACAAAATACCATTATGAGCACGGCGATAACCCGACAAATTGTCCTCGATACTGAAACCACAGGTATGAATAAACTGGGTGTTCATTATGAAGGCCATAACATTATTGAAATTGGTGCAGTTGAAGTGATTAATCGGCGCTTAACTGGCCGTAATTTCCATGTGTATATTAAGCCTAACCGTTTAGTCGACCCTGAAGCTTTTGAAGTTCATGGGATCAGTGATGAATTTTTACAGGATAAACCCGTATTTGCGGACATTGCTGATGAGTTTCTTGAATTTATTCGTGGCGCAGAGCTCGTTATTCACAACGCACCCTTCGATATTGGTTTTATGGATTATGAATTTCGTAAACTCAATAAAGGTATCCCACCAACAGCCGATTTCTGTACTATCACTGATAGCTTAGTGTTAGCTCGAAAGCTTTTTCCGGGTAAACGAAATAACTTAGATGCGTTATGTGATCGCTATTTAATTGATAACTCAAAACGTATGTTGCACGGCGCGTTACTCGATGCTGAAATTTTGTCGGATGTGTACCTTGCAATGACGGGGGGGCAGACATCGTTATCATTTTCGATGGATGCCGAATCAGCAAATAATGAGCAAGCGTATGAAATTCAGCGTATTGAGCGTCCATCAAGTGGTCTGGCGGTGTTGTATGCTTCCGATGAAGAGCTTATTGCTCACGAAGCACGACTGGATATAGTTGATAAAAAAGGTGGAAAACCTTGCTTGTGGCGGCAGTCTAATGAGGAAGAAGATAGCTTACACTAAGTGTGATTGATTTGAGATAAATAAGCGTAATAAAGAAAGCATTAGTTATTACATCAATTAAAGGCTAAAAACTGCTCAACTGCGCGATTTTTCAAGAAAAAGTATTGACTGCGTAATGAAGTGTTCGTAATATGCATGCGTTCCCAACAGGGGGACATTCGGAGCGGTAGTTCAGTTGGTTAGAATACCTGCCTGTCACGCAGGGGGTCGCGGGTTCGAGTCCCGTCCGTTCCGCCAAACATTGAAAGCCCTGAGCATTAGCTCGGGGCTTTTTTTATGACTTTTATTTGTGCTAGCTCCTCAGTGTTACCATCGGCACCTCTCTTCCTGATACATTTTATTTCACTGATTCATATCGTAATGAACAGGTGATATACGCATAGAATGCGTTTATTATTTTTGTATATGACGATTTTGCAATGCATACTGCTAGTAAGGCGCCTATTTTTGATTTCGAACAGTAACTCATTTTATTTCATTATTAATATAATAGCGGTAATTAGATGCTTTTTTATGCGTTATTGTGGCGTTCAAAAATGCGTTTTTTTTATATCATTGATGAACTATTTCAGTTGGAAATGTTATTTTAGCCGTTGTTCAGATTTTTATAATGCTTCGAAAAGTTGAAAAGCAAAGAGTACATTTTACTTCCCCAAGGATAAACTTGGCGTACTCGATCTTAACACTAGATATCGAATTTTTTTCAGGTAAAAAACCTTAATACTCGTATTTGGTGTTAAATCTCCATTCAAATAATACACTTCATTCCAATTTGTAACAAAATGAAAATACCTATTAGATTAGGTGTCCGTAAAATATATTTCAAAAAATAAGTAATTATATCTATAACTTATTTTCCGTATATTAAAAACATTATTTTAACATTTAAAATTAATCTATTAATCACATAGTTACTTATTAATTGAATACTCTGATTACGTGTTTTTTGTCGTTTCTTGTCGAGGAAATGTTGCGAAAAAAATATATTGATAGACTGTGACTATTGATCTGTTTTATTTTGATAGTTTTAAACATTTTTACACGAAATTGTATCCATTTATATTATTAAGAACAAATTAGTTACGAATAATTAAATTTTGAATTATTTGGTTAATAACATAAATATATTAATAATCGCATTTTATAGTGTCATTCGCTTTATTTCACCGTTGGGAAAGTTTTGGAAATGCTTATGGAATCAAATAAGTTAAGTTATTATGCTGGTTTTTTCTTACGAAAGTCTAGACGAGAAAAAAATTTAACCGGTAAGCAATTAGCAAAGTTAATGCACGTAAGTCAGCAACAAATCTCTCGTTATGAAACAGGGAAAACGCCATTAACACTAGACCAATTACATCAACTATTAACTTTTCTCGATAAAAGTTGGGTAGACCTTATTCTCTTTGTGCAAAATGAAAAAGAGAATGAGAATAATTTAAAAAATGAAATGGATAAAAAAGAAAACTATTCATTAAGTCGGTATTTAATGGATTTCGTTTCTAGTAAAGAAAAATAACTATCGTTATAAAATTAAAATACGTGGTCAGATTATATTTTATAAAAAACACATTTAAGTGTTTTTTATACTATGTAATTTTTTGTTTGTTATATTTTAAATATTAATTAGAGAGAACAATATGTTTAATAAAAAAATATCATCTGTATTATTATCTGGGATTATTGCTGCTTCTTTTGCGACTGTTGCAAATGCTGATACTCGTACCGCTCAAGCGACAGCAACGTGGCAAGCAACAGCAATTAAAGATACGACAAGTATGTTAGTTGTTACCCCACTGAAAAGCTTAACCTTTAATTATGCTGAAGGTCAAAAAAGCTTTAACCAACAAAATGGTGCATTTGATGTTGCTATTCAAGGCCAATCAGGTGCTACAGACTTTAAATTAACGTCTAAAATTATTGCAAATACTTTAGCAAGAACCACAGATGACTCTACATTAGAAGTGGGTGTTAAATGGAATGGCACTGATTTAAATACAGCAACTGAAACAACATTAATTGATGTTGCAGATGGGGTTACTTCTGGCTTAGATAACTTAGCTGCTGATGGCGTTTATAATAGCTCAGACCGCGCTACCGACCGTGGTGAGTTCACTTTCGTTATTGCTAATGCTAAAGCAGCAGGTGCAGCGGCAGAGTTCAAAGACCTTGATGATGGTGTTTGGGATGGTGATGTAAAAGTTCAGTTTACTGCAAACTGGGAAGGTGACTTCGTTACTCCATAAACTTTTCCATTAATTAAATAATAAATCCTATATTACGATAAAGATAATATAAGGAAATAAATCTTTATCGTTTTTATTCGAGTTAAAATAATGAAAAAAATTGCATTCGCAGTCATTTTATTATCAATGCTACCACTAAAAAATAGTTTGGCTGTTAATGTTGGTAATATTACGGAAATTATTTCTTCAAATGAAGAAACATTATCAAAAGAAATTGAAAACACCGTTGATGCGGCGAGGTTGGTTAATTTAAGTATTGAAAGAATAGACTCACCTTTAGCTGATGGGAAAACCATTCCAATTAACGATCCTAATGAAATATTGTCAACACCAGCGAATATTATTCTTCCGGGTAAAGCGACAGATCTCTTTAAAATTATTTACCAAGGCCCGAAAGATGATCAGGAACGTTATTACAGGTTAAATTGGACGGATGATCCAATTAGTGAGAGTGGAATGACGAAAAGTGCCAAGTCAGCATCGGCGACCACATCAGCAACAATTAGTACCATATTGGTTGTGGCTCCACGAGTTGAGAACTTTAAATATAAATATGATAAAAATAAAGTTGCAAATCTGGGAAACAGTTCTTTTCGTATTGTTGCATCAGGGCCTTGTTTAACTGAAAAAATAAAATTAGGAAACGATGGTATTTGTCGTGAGCGTTATTACCTAATGCCAAATTTAGCAGTTAATCTTCAATTGGTTGATATAAACAATAAAAAAACAAGTATTGGTATTTGGCACAAAGGGGAGTTTATTGTTGTCAAATAATTAGGATTGGGTCTTAATTATGCGTAAAAGTATTATTGCGTTATCAATCATGAGCTTTGTTTTTTCAAATGCACTTTCTGCTAAAGAAATTAAACGAATTAAAGTCGGTGGATATATTATTCCACCTGCTTTTGTCATGGCTTTAGAGGAAGGAATGTCTGTGCCTGTTTTCTTACGTTTGAAAGGGGAGAATGGGCAAAATCAGAGTGAAGATAAAATTGCGGATGCAATCATTATTATAGATCAAGGTAAGATTAAACTTGCGAATATTCATTTTATTGATGTCAATAAAGGCCCCAAGATACAGCCACTATTACTTGAAAGTTTAGAAAGTAAAAAAGATGCATTCTTTAACGAACTTAATAATATTGAAGTTGATAAGAACGCAATTCTACAACTGAATATTGCTTCGTTTAACTTATCTCTTGATGTTAATAAAGAGGCAATTGCACCCAATGAAAAAGTCAGGCAATTTTCATTAGGCGATTCTTCCGTTGAGTCCTTTTCTACGGTAGCTAATTATGATCTCGGGGTTTTTGAAAGTCAGGTAAAAAAAGGGAAAAACTCATCAAGTAGCTATTTTAACTTAGATACGCTATTTGCGATTGCTGAGCACCATATAAACGTAAATGCATCGGCATACAGTATTGGTAAGTCTAATTCTGAGATTGAGCTTTACCGTGCAATGTATGAGCGTGACTTTGATGGCTTGCGTTTTGCCATTGGGTTAATGAGTACGTGGAATTTGCAGTCTATTGCGAGTTTAACCACCTTAAATCGCAGCAAAATATATGCGGCATCTATTGGTAATAATGCTTCAAGTGTTGTCGTTAACAAAAAATATTCCCTGACACCAATTTATGTTTTTTTAAATAGCCCAGGTGAAGTGCGTATTTACCGTGATGAAAAATTACTCAATATCCAAAACTTTCCAATGGGAAGTTATGAGGTAGATACCAGTATTTTGCCGTTTGGTATTTATGACGTCACGATTGAAACTGTTGTAGATGGAAAGGTTGTGACTTCACAACGGCAAACAATTAATAAGTCATTTAGCTCAAGTGGCGCTGATTTTGACAAGCTTAACTGGGAAGTTTATGGCGGATATATCGACTTTGATAAAAAGCGTTATGTCAGAGGGAAACAAGCAGATCGCCAACCACTAGAAAAAAGTTATTTATTAGGGGCGTCTGTTGCAAAAAGCTTCCCTGTATTATCTGGGTTAAATGTTCAAATGTCGAACTACGGTTATGACAATTTTTTAATTAATGAAAGCAGTATTAACCTTTCATTAAACCAATATATTTCTATTTCTTGGCAAGGCATGGTTGAGAATCATGGGAGCTTTAGGAATATTGCTACAGTATCTACCAGCGTACCTGACGGTTATGGTTCTGTTTGGGCTTCAAAAGAAAAAGCGGTTATTAAAGGGGATCTGCCAGTTTATGATTCAAATAGTTACTCTTATGGTGCGACGCTGAACCTTGATAAGGTTGTTGAGCGTTCGGGGGCATTTACCATTAGCAGTACAACAGATAAACGTATTGGCAGTGACTCAATTAACTATGAGTATTCCAATACCTTATTTTCAGGCCGCTATGGTACGGTTGGTTTGAGAACGGGCGTCCAGCGTTACCACTATGATGACCAAAAAAGTATCAATGAAAAATTTATTAGCCTTGATTTTTCATTGCCGTTATCGACTTGGTTAAGCACCGGCCTATCGTCAAGTAATGGCAATATGAAAGCCAATATTTACGCGAATAAACGCTTTGAAGATTCGGTGATTACCGATATTGGTGGATCTGTTTCTAAATTGGTGCGCGATAAAAATAATGGTGAGTCTGATTTCTCAACGATGGGGTATGCCTCCTATGAGACAAAATATAACTCAGGGATGCTGACGGTTAATCGCCCTGATAACCAGAGATTAAATGGTAATTTTACGTCTCGCGGCTCTTTAGCCTATAGCGATGGCACAATTATGCCTAGCGGGCAGCAAGGGAAGTCGGGCGTCATCATTAATTCGGATATTTATGGGGCAGGGAGTATGACCGCACGAGTTAATGGGCAAAGTTACCCAATTAGTGGAAAAAATACGTTTATTCCTTTATCGCCTTATTCAGATTATGACATCCAATTAATGAATGATGCGAAGTCTAAAGACAGTTTTGACATTGTGTCTGGGCGAAATAAGTCAGTCACTTTATACCCTGGGAATATTGCAATATATAAGCCAGAGGTTAGGCAGTTAGTAACGGTATTTGGCCGTTTAAAATCGCCTAATGGTGAATTTATTAAATATGCGTCTATTCGTAACCATATTGGTCGAACCAAAACTGACCACAATGGTGAGTTTTCAATGGATGTGGATGTGCGTTATCCGGTTATTTCATTGTTACAAGAAGATGAGCAAACCATTTGCGAGGCCGATTTAAATTTAGAGGGAGCTCGCGGCGCATTGTGGTTGGGTGATGTGACTTGTGACCCGCAGCGCACAGTCGCATTGAGGCAATGAGAATTTTATGATGATGAAACCGATTTCTTTTTTTTCTCTTAGTAGCATTATTTTCAGTATGTTATTCAGTTCAACGGCGGGTGCCGTTGCACTGAGTAACTCCATTGTTTTTGTTGAGAATGGCGTGGATGATGAATATTTTGTCACGCCGAGGTCGTTAGACCCTCGCTTTACTGGCGCGAATAAATTTTCCCGTTATTCAGCAAAAAGCCAAGAAAGTTTAGGCTATATGGGCTACACCAATACTTCGATTCGGGCAAACCAAAATGTGGATATTTGGTTTGAAAACTCGCCTATTGATGGCCCATTTATCGGCAACCGCTGTATGCGTAATTATTGCAACCGTGATACAGGGTATTGGCCTGCACAATATGTCGGCCGAAATGGCGCATATAAAATCGTTCAGGACAATACATTGGGTGAAGGGGCATACGCACGAGGCATTTTTAGCGAATCAACCTATCAATACTTTAGGCAGATGGCTGTTGGTGCGGTTGAAACCTATAGCTACCGTGCATGCATGACCGACTTGGATTATGACCCAGCGAAAGGGGAAAGTTGCCAAAGTGTCGGCGGGCGAATTATTGCATCTCACGAATTTACTATCACCAAATCCGCCCATATTAAGCTTAGCTCAACAGGGGCAATGCAAGAGGTTTACATTGACAGTAATGGGAACCCAAGCTTAGGGCCAGGGGAGCAATTTTGCCGAATTGGCGTTGTTGATAAAGTGAATGGTTTGATTTGCCAAGTCGTGAAACATGAAACATCAGGGGATGTTTTTGCCAACGTGTTACTGAGCTTAAAAGTAAACTCAACCCTGATCCCATTTACGGTTGCGGGGGCATCAATAAAAATTGGGCCTGATGATGGCTCGAATATTTGGCGTAATTATAATTCAACCTATGCTGCGAATACGTATTTTAAAAGTTCGAACCAATATGTTTCTATCTTTTTTTCCAATACGTTTTTTAAGCAGCTCGTGACGAATAATGTGGATTTTACCAATAGCCAAGACTTTTTTACCTTTTCGTTTACTAACCCTGCGGCTGCCCCACAATCAGGGTACTATGAATTTACACCATCAAACCAGTTAGTGATCAAGCCTCGGGATTACAGCATCAGCATTGTGCCAGCGGATTATATTCCAAACCCGTCAAAGACAGGTAAAATTGGCCCTGAAGAACCGCCGATTGAGTTTAATTATATTGTGACGACCAGTGGCCCTCGGCAGGCTGACTCTATTACGGCTAGGGTCGAAGGCCCAACCGTTAATGTCAGCGGGCAAAACTTCTGTTTGTTCAGTTCTGACGATGATAAATTTCGCGTGCCATTCTCAGCTTACCTGTCATTTAAAAATGCATCAGGCGCCGAAGAGTCTTATCGTTCAAGTTGTGATGGTACGGAAATATCGATGAATAATGCCTTATGGGCAGAAACGCCGTGGGATATTCCTAACCAAGACTTAGGGTCATTTTATCGGACTTATTTAGATTTACGCTTTCCAATGAATGAGTCTAATTCGTTGTTTACTTTGGATGGCATTGATTGGTTGGGTACGGTGTCTGCTAGTGGAACTGTCGTTGTGAAGGCGATTTGGACGGGGCCCGATGTGCATCTATAAGCGATTTTACGAGTTCATATTATTTGGGGTGATACTGTTATTCTTTGGGAAGGCGCATGCGTTATATCTAAGCTCGGATATTTCAGCACTTGAACCAAATAAAAGCTTTTTCTCAAAGTCCTATATCAATGATACAAAAAAGGTCAATTTATATACCTTTAGTGCTTATCAAATAGATAAGCCAGAGAGCAAAGAACAAGGAAAGCCAATAGAAGAGGGGGAAATTATTTTTACTCCCTTAAAAAAAATCTTATTACCCAGGGAGCAAGAATATTTTAAGATTTTTTATCGCGGTAAAGAAGACGATAAAGAGCGTTATTATAAAATTGTGATTAGTGAAACGGCGCTGGATGTTGAAACTGATCCGGCTTCGAATCAACAATCGTTATTTTACCCCACGGTGAGTTTAGAAACCTATTTTGTGGTTAGACCGAAAAAAGTTGATTTCCAATATGCCATGGATGGAAATGCGGGCGTATTAAAAAATACGGGAAATACCTATTTTAGGGTGTTAGTCCACGAAAGTTGCGAGGTGGACGACGATGAGCAGCCATTAGTTCTTCACCTTTTACCTCAACAAGAATTTCGCAATACGGCTTTAAAGAAAAAAAGCCGTAAGTACATTGTTATTTTTGATAAATACCATTCTATAGGCAACTGCGATTAGCCTGTTTAAAATTTCATATTATATGATTAGCCAGTAATGCTTATTGTTACTGGTTTTTTTTTAATTCATTAGCCTTCCATGATGGGAAGGGTTTGCGTATTTCTACTTAAATCAAAACAAAAATATTCGGGCATATTGAGGCACTTTTTTGCTTAAAAGTTTGCCAATTATCACTAATGTGGCAGCTAAATGTGCTAGATGCATAAATCACCTTGATCCCAGACAGTGAACTCAGGTTTAATAAGGTTAGTCACTTGCGCAAAAATGTAAGCCTTAAGGGATATTTTGCGCAATGGAATGGATTCAGCTTTGCGGCAGTTCAATTTATTCACGATCTGCTGCCATGAACATAGCAAATATTGCGGTATGGATAGAATTGGGTTACTTTCAATCGCGCTACATCGGTAAATTGACGTTTTTCGTTGCGGCGAAATCAAAGTAGCACTATCCGTATTGCGTTGTAAAAATTGGTTTAAGTACGTTTTTATCCTACCTGGAGTATACTGATGACGACTCGTAAAACCCTTGCTAATGCTATCCGCTTTCTAAGTATGGATGCGGTTCAAAAAGCAAAATCAGGGCATCCTGGCGCGCCAATGGGCATGGCTGATATTGCTGAAGTACTGTGGCGTGACCATATGAATCATAACCCAGCAAACCCACACTGGGCAGATCGTGACCGTTTTGTACTGTCAAACGGCCATGGTTCAATGCTGATTTATAGCTTGCTGCACCTCACTGGTTATGACTTATCTATCGAAGAGTTAAAAAACTTCCGCCAATTACACTCTAAAACACCGGGCCACCCAGAATATGGCTATACTCCAGGTGTTGAAACAACAACCGGTCCATTAGGCCAAGGTATTGCAAACGCAGTCGGTTTTGCGATTGCAGAACGCACATTAGCGGCGCAATTCAACCGTCCTGGCCATGATGTTGTTGACCACCACACTTATGTCTTCATGGGTGATGGTTGTATGATGGAAGGTATCTCGCACGAAGCATGTTCTTTAGCGGGTACACTGAAATTAAATAAACTGATCGCATTCTATGATGACAACGGCATCTCTATCGATGGTGAAGTTGAAGGTTGGTTTACTGATGATACCGCTGCACGCTTTGAGTCTTATGGCTGGCATGTTATTCGTGACATCGATGGTCACGATGCATCGCAAATCAATGCTGCGGTAAATGAAGCTAAAAAAGCAGACAAACCAACGCTGATTATGTGCAAAACCATCATTGGTTTTGGCTCACCAAACAAAGCGGGTTCTGAATCTGTTCACGGTGCACCATTAGGTGATGCTGAAATTGCAGCAACACGTGAAGCACTGGGCTGGAAATTTGGTCCGTTCGAAATTCCACAAGATATTTATGAAGCTTGGAATGCACGTAAAGCGGGCGAAGCGAAACAAAAAGCGTGGGATGAGAAATTTGCTGCTTATACCGCGGAATTCCCTGAGCTAGCGGCTGAGTTTACCCGTCGTATGAACGGTGAATTACCAGCAAACTTTGATGCAGAAGCGAAAAAATTCGTTGAAACCCTGCAACAAAACCCTGCCAACATCGCTAGCCGTAAAGCATCACAAAACGCACTGGAAGCTTTCGGTAAAGTATTACCTGAGTTTATGGGCGGTTCAGCTGACTTAGCACCAAGTAACTTAACCATGTGGTCAGGCTCTAAAGCGCTGAACGTAGACCCAGCGGGTAACTACATCCATTACGGTGTACGTGAATTTGGTATGTCAGCCATCATGAATGGTATCGCATTACACGGCGGTTTCATTCCTTACGGTGCAACCTTCCTGATGTTCGTTGAATACGCGCGTAATGCTGTGCGTATGGCTGCGCTGATGAAAATTCGCAGCATCTTCGTTTATACTCATGACTCTATCGGTCTGGGTGAAGATGGCCCAACTCACCAACCGGTTGAGCAACTGGCAAGCCTGCGTGTGACACCAAACGTCAGCACATGGCGTCCGTGTGACCAAGTTGAGTCTGCGGTTGCATGGAAATATGCGGTTGAGCGTAAAGATGGTCCAAGCGCACTGATTTTCTCTCGTCAGAATTTAGAGCAACAACCTCGTACCGCTGAGCAATTAGCGAATATCGAGAAAGGGGCTTACGTTCTGAAAGATTGCGCAGGTACACCTGAGCTTATCTTCATCGCAACAGGTTCTGAAGTTGAATTAGCGGTTAAAGCTGCTGACCAACTGGCAGCCGAAGGCCGCAAAGTTCGCGTTGTTTCTATGCCATCTACGGATGCATTTGATAAACAAGACGCTGCTTACCGCGAAGCTGTTTTACCTGCAAATGTTAGCGCTCGTGTGGCTATCGAAGCAGGTATTGCTGATTACTGGTTCAAATACACTGGCTTAAACGGTGCTATCATCGGTATGCATACCTTTGGTGAATCTGCACCAGCGGAAGAACTGTACAAAGAGTTCGGCATCACGGTAGAAAAAGCCGTTGAAGCAGCGAAATCGCTTCTGAAATAAGTGATTTAATGATGGGGTATTCATGTGTTGAATGCCCCGCATAATCTTATTTTGCTGAACAACGCCTAGCAGATCGTTAGGCGTTGTTTTTTTGTGCATCCATCGATGATTTTCTATTGCGTTCTATCACTTTATCCCTTAATCTAATTCTAGATTAGCTGAACCGTTTCAGTGAAATGAAATTCAATGAAAAAATTTTTAAAAAGTGTCGACTACAGCACACTTTTGATGTTTAACAGCTAAAATGAGCAGTAGAGTGAGTGTGAGTCAGTTATCCTTAGCAACCGTGTGATTTTGCTCATATACAAGGTGTGGAATGGCAATCAGGGTGGCAATAAATGGCTTTGGTCGAATAGGTCGAAGCGTTTTAAGAGCGTTATATGAATCGAGCCGTCGGGCAGAGATAGTCGTCGTTGCAATTAACGAACTTGCTGAACCGGAAGGCATCGCGCATTTGCTGAAGTATGATTCCAGTCATGGGCGCTTTGCGTGGGATGTGAGACTGAATGGCTCACTCTTACAAGTCGGCGACGATAACATTCGTTTATTTCACCAAACCGATATCACGGGGTTACCGTGGAAAGAACTCGGTATTGATATTGTCCTTGATTGCAGTGGTGCTTATGGCTCGCGAGATGATGGCTTAATGCACATCGCGGCAGGCGCTAAAAAAGTGCTATTCTCCCACCCAGGCACTGATGACCTTGATGCCACAGTTGTCTATGGCGTTAATCACGAAAACTTAACGGCCAAAGACAAGATTGTATCAAACGCCTCTTGCACCACTAACTGTATTATCCCAATTATTAAATTACTTGATGAAGCATTTACGATTGAGTCAGGGACTGTAACGACTATCCACGCGTCAATGAATGACCAACCCGTTATCGATGCTTATCATAAAGATTTACGAAGAACGCGTGCTGCCAGCCAATCTATTATTCCGGTTGATACCAAATTAGCGGCGGGTATTACGCGAATTTTTCCGAAATTCAAAGATCATTTTGAAGCTATCTCTGTCCGTGTGCCGACAACCAATGTGACAGCGATTGATTTGAGTGTTACCGTACATGACGATGTCTGTGTTGAAAAAGTGAACCAACTACTGCGAAGCGCCGCACAGGGGCATTTTCGTGGTATAGTGGACTACACAGAATTGCCGTTAGTCTCGATGGATTTTAATCATGATCCACACAGTGCTATTATAGATGGTACGCAAACGCGAGTTAGCGGAAAACATTTAATAAAAACCCTGGTTTGGTGTGATAACGAATGGGGGTTTGCTAACCGGATGCTAGATACAACGCTAGCGATGGCAGCTGTCGGTTTCGACGAACAGGTTTAAACTAATTAGCTACTGACAGACAGCAGGGCATGATAACCTTTTCGCCTCTGCCCAGTAGTTGATGGAAACTTTATAGAGAATCAACAAGAGGATTCACCATGTCTGTAATTAAGATGACCGATTTAGACTTAGCGGGTAAACGTGTTTTTATTCGTTCTGACTTAAACGTTCCTGTAAAAGATGGCAAAGTTACTTCTGATGCACGTATCCGTGCTTCATTACCAACAATCGAAGCTGCTCTGAAGCAAGGCGCTAAAGTTATGGTCACTTCTCACCTCGGTCGTCCGACTGAAGGCGAGTACAACGAAGAGTTTTCACTGCAACCTGTTGTTGACTACCTGACAGATAAAATCGATTACCCAGTTCGTTTAGTCAAAGACTACTTAAATGGCGTTGATATTGCTGCTGGCGAGTTAGTCGTTCTGGAAAACGTTCGCTTTAATAAAGGCGAGAAAAAAGACGACGAAACACTGTCAAAACAATACGCTGCATTATGTGACGTGTATGTGATGGATGCGTTTGGTACGGCTCACCGTGCTCAAGCATCGACCCATGGCGTGGCAAAATTCTCACCAGTTGCGTGCGCAGGTCCATTGTTAAGCAATGAGTTAGAAGCATTAGGCAAAGCACTGGGTAACCCAGCGCGCCCAATGGTTGCGATTGTGGGTGGTTCTAAAGTCTCCACAAAACTGACTGTGTTAGATTCACTGTCTAAGATCGCTGACCAACTGATTGTTGGTGGTGGTATCGCAAATACCTTTATCGCAGCAGAAGGCAACAATGTTGGTCGTTCATTATATGAAGCTGACTTAATCCCTGAAGCGAAAAAATTACTGGCTAACTGCCAAATTCCAGTACCGACAGATGTCCGTGTTGCCACTGAGTTCTCTGAAACCGCTGAAGCGACTCTGAAATCAAGTACTGAAATTAAAGACGACGAGCAAATTCTGGACTTAGGTGATGAATCAGCGGAACGTCTGGCTGAAATCCTGAAAAACGCCAAAACCATTCTGTGGAATGGCCCAGTTGGTGTATTCGAATTCCCTAACTTCCGTAAAGGAACAGAGATCGTTGCAAAAGCTATCGCCGAAAGTGATGCATTCTCTATCGCGGGTGGTGGTGACACATTAGCCGCTATCGATTTATTCGGTATTGCAGACAAAATTTCATATATCTCTACGGGTGGCGGTGCTTTCCTTGAGTTCGTTGAAGGCAAAAAGCTCCCTGCCGTTGTGATGCTAGAAGAACGTGCTAAAGCGTAATTAATTGTTCATACACAACAGGCAGCGTAGGCTGCCTGTTTACCACAGGACCTTTTCACATGTCTAAAATTTTTGATTTTGTTAAACCGGGTGTTATCACGGGTGATGATGTACAGAAAGTTTTCGCAGTTGCCAAAGAAAATAACTTTGCATTGCCAGCGGTGAACTGTGTTGGTACGGATTCAATTAACGCCGTACTCGAAACGGCTGCAAAAGTGCGTGCGCCAGTTATTGTTCAGTTTTCAAACGGCGGAGCTGCATTTATCGCAGGTAAAGGTTTGAAAGCAGAAGGCCAACAAGCTGCAATTTTAGGCGCTATTTCAGGTGCTTATCATGTGCATCAAATGGCTGAGCACTATGGCGTGCCAGTTATTCTGCATACTGACCACTGTGCGAAAAAATTACTGCCATGGATTGATGGTCTGTTAGACGCAGGTGAAAAACACTACGCGAAAACGGGCAAACCACTGTTCTCTTCTCACATGATTGACCTGTCAGAAGAATCACTGGAAGAAAACATCGAAATCTGTGCTAAATATTTAGCGCGTATGGCTAAAATCGATATGACGCTGGAAATCGAATTAGGCTGTACTGGTGGTGAAGAAGACGGTGTTGATAACACAGGTATGGACAGCTCTGAGCTGTACACTCAACCAGAAGACGTTGCATACGCATACGAAAAACTGAATGCAGTGAGCCCACGTTTCACCATCGCTGCTTCTTTTGGTAACGTTCACGGTGTTTATAAACCAGGTAACGTTCAATTAACGCCAAAAATTCTGCGTAACTCACAAGACTACGTTTCAGAAAAATATAACCTGCCACACAACAGCTTAGACTTCGTATTCCACGGTGGTTCTGGCTCAAGTGCTGCTGAAATCAAAGAAGCCGTCGGCTACGGTGTTATCAAAATGAACATCGACACGGATACTCAGTGGGCAACTTGGGATGGTATTTTACAGTACTACAAAAAGAACGAAGGCTATCTGCAAGGTCAGTTAGGTAACCCGGAAGGTGCGGATAAACCTAACAAAAAATACTACGACCCACGTGTATGGCTGCGTAAAGCACAAGATTCAATGGTTGTTCGTTTAGAACAAGCTTTCAAAGAATTGAACTGTGTTGATGTTCTGTAATTAATACAGACTAAGTTTTACATTGTAATCCCCCTGTGAGGCAGCTTGCAGGGGGATTTTTTTATGGGGTTTCATTAGCCTGTGAAGGCAGTTTTAAAAATAGGGGAATTAGTAACTTCAACGAGAGCATGACGAGTGTTAATGTCTTTGTTAATTATCTGCTGGCGTTCCCTGATGAAACCTTAATTGCCAATGATTTGCTGAATTCTTTAACCAAATAGACGAGCGATTAGTCTGCCTTGTTTTTTCTCCCTGATGTAATTCAAAACTCATATATGTTATCAATACCGTACTCTCACTCAATAATGTGCAGTGATAGCCATCTGAATAAATCGTTTTGGATGTTTCATCAATCAACGAGGCCAAGGTATCGAGTTTATCCGTTGTGCCACCTGAACGGCCAAATTCAAAAAAGTCGGGATGCAGGATATCTTGAAGAAAATCGATATTTTGCCGATTAGCGAAAAAGTGCAGCTTTTTTTCTAACTCAATCAAGGTATCAAATAACATTTCCACGATTAGCGTTGCTCCAGCTGTTGTGCCAGCTTTTCAGCAAGTTCTGTGAGGGTATCTGAGGCATTACTGTGAAAATGCATGGCTATTTCCATTTCTTGTGCAGCAGGGAAACCGTCGTCTTCCGTCAAAATACGGTGCTGTGGCAATTTAGCACGCAATGGAAGCAAACTTATCCCTAGGCCATCGGTAATGGCGCTTTGAATGCCCGCAAGGCTTGAGCAAGTATAGGTGATGTGCCATGGGCGTTGATCGTTATCTAATAACTTAAACATATCATTGCGGTATAACCCATTCTCTGGGAAAACAATGAGCGGAACAGAATCGCTATTGCGTAATTGGCGCTGATTGCTGGTTAGCCAACACAGTGGCTCCGGCCAACAGTAGTCACTCTTAAATTCCCCTTTTTTCTGCTTCACGATAATTAAATCCAGTTCCCCATGTTGATAGCGTTGCTGGAGCTGGCGGCTTAAACCGCTGGTGACTTCTAATCGTACATTTGGATTCGCCTGCATAAATGCGGCGAGGGTGGGGGTGACTTGCCCTGATGCTAAATCTTCGGGAAAACCAAGGCGTAGAGTGTGGATCACCGCACTGCCAGTGATCTTCATAAAAAAGGTATCGTTCAAGGCTAAGATGTTTTTTGCGTAACTTAGCAGGATTTCACCTGTTTCCGTTAAGGTTAAAATACGGTGACCTCGAACAAATAGTGGTTGCCCCACCAAGGTTTCTAACCGCTGAATTTGCTGGCTCAAAGTTGATTGCGTTGAATTTAAATGTTGCGAAGCCACTGTGAAATTCCCGGTTTCGGCAACGGCAACAAAGGTGTTCAATAGCACTAAATTGAGCAACGGATTCATTTATTTAATACCTACCATTTGGTTATTTAATTTCTAAATAGCATACTTTTTGAGTAGATTAAAGAGATGAGAAGGAGATAAATCATGAAAACAACAGTGTTAGGTGTTAAGTGGTTGGTTTATTTACTGGGTATTCTTTCAATTTCATTGATATTTATGGTGAAAGGCATGGCAAAATCACAATCTGATATGCTAGTTAGTGCGGCTGAGCAAGGGGATCTACGCCAAGTCCAAACGCTAATCGAGCAAGGGGCTAACATCGAACAACGGGATTTGCGGCAACGTACTCCATTAATGGCAGCCACCCATGAAAACCGTGTCGCTGTGGCACGCTATTTAATTGAGCACGGCGCAGATGTGAATGCGAAGGACAATATGCAAGACTCACCGTATCTCTATGCAGGGGCGCGTGGGCTACAAGATATTTTGCTGTTAACCCTGAAAAATGGGGCTGATTTAACAAGCACTAACCGTTATGGCGGTACTGCGCTGATCCCCGCGTCAGAACGTGGCCATATCGATACCGTCAAAACCTTGATTGGTGCGGGCGTAGATGTAAACCATATTAATCGCCTAGGGTGGACGGCATTGATTGAAGCGATTATTTTGGGGGATGGTAGCGACAAATACGCGCAGATTGTCACGCTGTTGATTGATGGCGGGGCTGATGTGAATTTAGCGGATGGCTCAGGAATTTCGCCTTTAACGTTAGCAAAAAGCAAAGGCTACCGTAACTTAATTGAAATCCTTGAAAAGGCGGGGGCGAAATAATGTCTGATAAACAATTTTTACAGCAAGCCGTTTCCCTCGCTGAAGAGAATGTTCAGACGGGAGGTCGCCCATTTGGTGCTGTTGTGGTTAGCCAAGGTAAAGTGGTGGCGACAGGGGTAAATCAAATGCTTGAGTTACACGACCCCACCGCACATGCGGAGTTAATGGCATTACGCCAAGCAGGGAAGGCGTTGAACCGCGTTAAACTGGAAGATTGCGTTGTCTATGCTAGCGGGCAACCTTGCCCAATGTGCTTAGCAGCAATGCGCATGGCGGGGATTACTCGAGTGGTATATGGCTATTCAAACCAAGATGCAGAGCCGTTTGGTCTATCGACAGCAGAGATTGCTAAAGCACTGCGTGTGGCACCTGAGCAGCAGTTGGGTTTTAAATTTGAGCAGTTAAGGCCAAATGATGCACCGCGCTCGGCGTTGTATCAAATGTGGTGGGAACAGCAAGGATAATGAGTAAAACAGCGTCGAACTCCCTCGCATTAGTGGTCACAATTGTATTAGTTGGGCTGAATTTACGGCCTTTTATGACGGGCCCCGGCCCTGTCATCGATAGTATTATTCACACCACAGGGATGAGCTACCAAAGCATTTCGCTCCTCACGTTATTGCCGATGTTATTGATGGGGATTGGTGCATTGGTTGTGCCCGCACTAAACCAACGAATAGGCGAGCGAAGCGGAATTGCTTTGGCGATGCTATTGCTATTTTTGGGTTCTTTTTCCCGTTATTTTGCCGATAATGGTCACATATTGCTGTTTACCGCATTTTTGTGTGGCGCGGGAGCCGCTTATATTCAAGCGGTTTTCCCCGGTTTTATTAAAGGGCATTTTCCACAAAAAATGGCCATGATGACGGGGCTTTATTCTGCGACGTTAATGGCGGGCGGTGCGATAGGCGCACAGCTAACGCCAATTTTAGACAGTGTAACAGGCCATTGGCAAAGTGCGTTGGCATGGCTTGCCTTACCTGCACTGATCGCGTTAATTGCTATCCTGCTAAATATTCGCACTATGAATAAAACGAGTGTTAGTCACGTTTCGGTATTGGCATTTTTTAAAAAACCACGGGCATGGCTATTGATAGCAGGGTTTGGGTTAATCAATGCGGGTTATGGAACAGTGGTAACATGGCTAGCACCTTTTTTCCAAGAACAGGGAATGAGTACTGCTCAAAGCGGCTCTTTTGTTGCCATGCTGACCGTGTTTCAAGCCTTGTCAGCTCTGATGATCCCTGTACTCGCCTCCCATAATATCGACCGTCGTTTCTGGCTTATTGCGACGTTAAGTTGCCAAGCTATTGGTTTTTTCGGGTTAATGTTGTTTGCTCGCGAAATGCCTTTTTTATGGGTAGCGTTATTAGGTGTTGGGTTAGGTGGCTGCTTTGCACTGAGTATTATTACGGCACTGGACCATATTCCCCACCCTGTTAGTGCGGGGGCATTAACCGCATTAATGCAAGCGGGCGGGTTTATTATCGCGGCATTTGGCCCATTGTTAGCGGCGTGGTTGCACCAATTAAGCCAAAGTTTTATCTGGGTGTGGGGGATGCACGTTATCTTTGTTGTAGTGACATTGCTGCTTTATTTGCGTTTAAACCCGAAAGGATATAGCCAAATCTTCGCAATAAAATAAAAAATCTCTTTTATTTTATTGCGAATGATAATTATTGTTATTTTGATGTTTTTTTGCCAAGATAGCTGCATATTTGTTCACTTCACAAGAGTTACTATGTCGCAGCATATCGAGAAAGCATTCACTCAAGCCCACTCAACACATGAAGAACACTGTGTTGGGGAGTTTATTCGTGTTCGCCGAGGGGAGTTTTTCATTAACCGCGACTTAGGGATTGAGGAAGAACAAAGTGCAGGACTAAAGATTGTGGCTATCCATCAAGGTATGATGGCATGCCACAGCAGTGCAGGGCAGCGGGTGGATGTGAACTCTCCATCGCTGATTTTATCCAGTAGTGCAAACAGCTACCAGCTGAATAACCAGTTTTATAGTCAGCAGCCTATGAAATACACCATGATTGATATTTCCCCTCAATGGTTAGAGCTGCAACAACTCAAATTGCCAACATCTTGTTATCACCCTCACAAACCCAAATTAGTGCGCTTGGCGATACCGCCCAATGTGTTAGCAATGACACACCAACTGTTTAGCCAGCCGATCCATGCGGCTGTCCGTCAGCTCTATTTAGGCGCAAAAGTCGCCGAAATTACAGCATTGTGCCTACATCATTCATTATCTCACCAAGAAAGTCACTCGTTGACCACATTGCGACAAAGAGATATTGATAATTTGCATATGGCAAAAGAAATACTGATTCAGGAAATGGAGTCTCCCCCTAGTTTAGATGAATTAGCCAAGCGATTGGGGCTGAATACCCGCAAATTGACGCAAGGGTTTCGCCAGTTATTTGGTAATAGTATCTACGGCTGGTTGCAGGAGTATCGGTTGGAAACCGCATTTCAATTACTGAGTTTAAATGACGCCAACATTTCAACCGTCGCCTATCAAGTGGGTTATACCCCCGCACATTTCTCGGTCGCATTTCGCAAGCGTTTTGGCATGTCTCCTAATCAACTTAAAAAATAGTAAATACCTCGCCGGAAAACCATAGACAAATTCCGGCGGTCGAAAGTATCCCCTGCCATTAATTGCTAAATTGATAACAATTATCATTTAACTTTTTAAGGGTAGGAAATGCTGTCCGTGTCTAACATCAAAATATTTGGGATCTCCCGTCTAACGCCTTGTGCGCTACTGTGTGCCACTGCAAGTTGGTCTTTGATGGCATATGCTGAGCCCGCAGTGCAACCTAAGCACGACGCTATTCAAGTGACGGCATCTTCGGCTTCAGATGATGACTATATCGAGCCTGGCGTTACGACCTTAGGCAAAATGGCACTGAAGCCAAGAGAAGTCGCGCAGTCGGTGAGTGTGATAGACCGAGAGCAAATCGAGAAACAGAATCTCCAAACCCTTGATGATGTTATGCAACGTGCAACAGGGGTGACCAGTGCACCTTATGTGAAACTGACCACCGCTTATTATGTGCGGGGTTTCCAAATCGATTCATTCGAAATTGATGGTGTGCCTGCCCTTTTAGGGAATATGGCAAGCTCACCTCAAGATATGGCGGTGTATGAGCGAGTTGAAATTTTGCGTGGCTCAAATGGTTTATTGCATGGCATGGGAAACCCTGCGGCAACGGTCAATATGGTGCGTAAACACGCTCCGAAAGAGAATATGGCAAAACTGAGCCTTAGCGCAGGCAGTTGGGATCGCTACCGTGGTGAAGTGGATGTGGGCGGCTTGCTCAATGACTCTGGTTCAGTGCGCGGGCGCTTTGTCATGGCGTGGGAAGATAAAGATTATTTCTATGATGTGTCTGACCAACAAACTCGCTTGATGTACGGCACGGTCGATATCGATATCACCCCAGACACATTATTACGTATGGGCGCTCAGTTCCAAACCATTGATTCAGTGACCAATATGGCGGGTGTACCGATGGGGAAAGATGGCAGTGATTTGCATCTTCCACGCAAAACCTATCTGGATGTGGATTGGGATCGCTTCAAATGGGACACCTCACGCAGCTTTGCGGGTATTGAGCACCAAATCAATGATGATTGGCAATATAAATTAAACGCTGAATATCAACATGTTAACGCACGTCTCTTGTACGCAGGGGCATGGGGTAACATTGACCCAGTCACTGGTGATGGTGCGATGTTGATGGGCGGGGCCTATAAATTCCGTAATGAACAAACCAGTTTAGACACCAGCGTGAATGGCAAAGTGGATGGTTGGGGCTTAAAGCATGATGTTATTGTGGGCGCGAGCTATTCTCATGCCAGTGAAAAACAATACAGTGCCAATCTTGATCCAGCATTGAATGTGCCTGTGAACGTGTATCGTTGGGATCCGCACAGTGTGCCGAAACCGAAAATTGGTGCCTATAGCTCAGCGGGTGCCACCAAAACCACCCAAAAAGGTGTATACGGCATGAGCCGCATTAAAGTGGTGGAGCCTGTCACGGTGATTGTTGGTGCGCGTGATAGCTGGTGGGATGTTAAAACACCGACCTCGAATTTCACAGAAAATGGCCGCATTACCCCTTATGGTGGGGTGATTTGGGACTTTGCACCGCAATGGTCTTGGTACAACAGCTACTCCACCGTGTACCAACCTCAAACAGGGAAAACATGGAGCGGTAAAATGCTCAAGCCTGTTGAAGGTCAAACTTTAGAAACGGGGATTAAAGGTTCTTTATTAAATGGCAGCTTGAATTTATCGGGCGCTGTTTACCAAATCGATATCAAAAATAACCCACAAATCGACCCTGAGCACCCAACGGGGGGCTTTAATAACTATTTCATTAGTGGCGGAAAAGTACGTAGCCAAGGTTTTGAACTTGAAGGTATTGGGTATATCACGCCATTCTGGGACTTATCCGTGGGCTATACCTATACCGACACGAAATACCGTGATGATAGCCAGCGCAAAGGGGATTCTTACAACACCTTGACGCCTCGCCATATGTTGCGTGTCTGGTCAAATTACGACCTCCCTTGGGATGAACGTAAGTGGAGCTTAGGTGGCGGGATGCAGGCACAAAGTGCGTATAGCACCAGCAATGGAAACGTAACATTACGCCAAGGTGGCTACGCGATTTTCAATACGCGTCTAGGCTATCAAATTGATGAAACATGGTCAGCCGCGGTGAACGTAAATAACTTATTTGACCGTCGTTACTATTCTGGGCTGTTCTCTCCACAATGGAATAACCGTTATGGCGACCCACGGAATGTGATGTTCACCTTAAAGGCTGATTTTTAATGAAATTAGCGAGTGCCTTGTCCGTTATTGGGACAATCATGGGCGGTGCCGTGCTATCGATGTTGATAGCACGCTTTTACCCATCATTAGACCCAATTAACCGACTATATGCTGCTGTTTTTATTAGTATTTTGGTCACGATGGGGCTATTAGTGTACAACCTGACGGCACCGACTTGGCAGCGCGCGTTATTACGCAGCTATAGCTGGTGGCCGTTACCGCTGGTATTTATGTTAGGAGGCGTATTATGAGCCTTCGCCAAACTCGTTCTTTAACTCACCGTTTAGATGCGTTGCACCGCAGTGCAGGGGCATTTTTCGGCATTTTTTTATTTGTTATCTTATTTAGTGGTTGCTGGAGTTTGGGTAGTGATGCACTGCGCTTATGGTGGAATGGCGTACCATTATCAGGACAAATATTACCGATGGATAGGCTAGTTGCTTTGCAGCCTGATGCAAAAATGATCCAATTGCCCCAAGGGAATAACCCTGTTATTACCTTTTGCCAAGGCATGGGGCAGTGCGACTCCAGCTTTAGCGCCATTAACGGTGAGCCAATCGAACAAAATACCCCCGCGATGTGGTTGGTCACACTGCATAAAAACCTCTTTCTTGATTTTCCTGGGCGTATTTTTCTCAGTTTATTTGGTTTTGCGCTGGCTGTTTTGCTGATCACTGGGTGGTTCATTCAACGCAAGCGTATCGCTACGATGCTGCGTTTGCCGAGGCGAACAAGTTTACGGTTATTTTTTCATGATTTGCACAGCTGGCTGGGGCTTTGGTGCTACCCGTGGCTGATTCTCTTTGCGTTGACTGGGGCACTTTCTGGATTAGGTGCCTTGGGCACGGTTTCATTGGCACAAAGGGCGGCACCTGAATCCCCTCAAATGATAATGAAAAACCTGATGGGCGGGTTTGATGCAATAGAAATCCCGATGGCTGTAGCTGAAAGCACGGTGGCATCCGTTATTGCGACGTTAGGGGAAATCGCGCCGTCTTTTATTCCCCAAACGGTAGGGTTTCAAGGTGAAAAGTGGATTATTGGCGGGGTACGAGTAGGGCAGCTTTCCACTGCGAACTTTGAACAATACCAGTTTGATAGCACCACAAAACAGCTTGTCGGTATACGTGATTCTGCCCAGCAAAGTGGCTGGACAAGGGCCTTTATTGCCGTCCAGCCTGTGCATTATGGGCAATACCAATGGTGGCCTCAAGGTGAAAGCCTTGCCAGCACATTGCATTTTATGGCGGGCATCGGTGCCTTGATATTAGTCTCGGTAGGGTTGGCAATGTGGTGTTGGCGGCGAATGGAGACGCTATCAGCACGCTTCATTGTGGGGAGTTGTGGCGGGTTGCTATTGGCAAGTAGCCTTTTACTTGCACTGGCTCCGTGGCTTTTGCTGTTGTCATCCTCTTCTTTTTTCCTGTGTTGGGCTGCCTGCTTGCTACTGTGTTTGCTATATAAAAATGTACGCGTCAGTTTAGCCATGATTTGCGTGTTATCGGCCAGCCTATTATTTGCCGCACTTATTACCTCTTGGGTTTCCCATTCAACCCCATTTTCACGTATTGACCTCACTGTGCTGTATAGCGCAGTGGGGCTGCTTATCGGTTTTTTCGGTTGTCAGACATTGTCATGCACAGCAAAACGTGCACGGAGTTAATATGAAAGATCTTTTACAAAATAAACAGTTAGTGTTGACGCTTGGCCTGCTTTACCTTGCTCAAGGGATCCCAATGGGGATTGCAATGGACGCATTGCCGACCTTCTTGCGCCATGATGGCGGGGAATTGAAAGTATTGGCGTTTTTACCGCTGGTGGGCTTGCCATGGGTGGTGAAATTTTTGTGGGCATCATTCGTGGACAACCATTGGGGGAAAAAGCTTGGTCGCCGAAAAAGCTGGATCATTCCCATGCAAATTATTGTCACGCTGGCGATGTTTGCGCTGAGTACATTAGGTTTATCCGTTGAAAATGCACTCCCTTGTGTGGTGTTACTATTTGTTGCTTCACTGGCAAGTGCAACACAGGACATTGCAACAGACGGAATGGCTGCGGAACAAGTCAGTGGCACGATGTTGTCAAAAATTAATGCAGTGCAGATTGCGGGTGTGATGGCAGGTTTCTTTATTGGCGGAGCTGGTTTAATGATCATGAGCGAAAGCTTAGGTCAGCATATGGCATTGGGGATATTAGCCTGCGTGCCGTTACTCAGCTTATTGTTCATCTCATTATGTCCCTTAAAAAATACAGTGGTAACCACAAATTCGGACGAAAAAGCGAGCTTATTCAACACGTTTAAGCGCCGTGGGGCAACGCGTTTATTACTGTTGACCTTATTGTCTGCGGTGACGGCAGTGTCAGGGTTTGGTTTGGCAAAATTGTTTTTAAACGATGCTGGGTGGTCGTTGGCGCAAATCGGCAAGATGGGGATGGCTGGAGGGATGGTCACTTTAGTGTTCGGTTGCGGCGGAGGGGCATGGTTAATTGGCAAAATTGGCGTTTGGCGTGCCTTTTCATTTGGCTTATTGTTTGCGCTGATTTCCTCTTTATTGTGGATGTTGCAATCGTTTAATGGGGTATCTATTAGCATGGTTGCACTGTGTATCACTTTTGGCTCGTTATCTGCGGGAGTCACATCGGTGGCGATAATGACCGCTGGGATGCAATTTGCATCGCAATATCACCAAGCAGGAACGGATATGACGGCAGTACAGAGTACACGGGATATTGGTGAGCTAGTCAGTTCAATGATGTTAGTGGGGCTGACGGCTGCGGTTGGCTATTCAGGTGGTTTTATTTTAGGGGCTTCAATCGCCTTAGTGGCACTTTTTGTGACCTTTTCACATTACCGTTATGTGCAACGTTTGGAAACAGAGCAAGCTTAAGCCTGTAAAATAATTGGGCAGAGCAAGAGAGTCTTGCTCTGTTTTTGTGCCTTATTTGCTCTTAGATTTTTTCTGTTTATTTTTGATTTCATTGTTAGCTTTGTCTACGGCTTTATTGAAGTAGCTATTTAAATAATTTTGGTTGGTTAAGAAAAATAGCAAACAACTGCCAACAATCACTAGCCAGATTAGTTGGAATTTAATGGTTTCTTCAAGGCCAAACAATAACATTAATGGGATCATGACGATCATGCTGATAAAAACAGAACAAAACAAAGAACCTGCCACATAGCCTGACAGTTTTTTTAGTCCCAATACATTGAGAATAATTAAGCTGACAATAGACGCAAACAGAGTGCCAAATGTGGCAAACATGATAATAATTCCCGCCTCTTGATCTAATAACCAATCGGTAAAACCCAGCCAAGAAAAAGGGATACTAATCATGATGTAGACTCCTGTTGACCATACAGCAAAGGGATATCCTTAAAGCGAAATAACACAGCAAAAATCAGGTTTGGAAACACATGAATATCCGTATTGTAGAGCGTGACGGTTTGGTTAAAAAACTCACGGCGGTCAGCTATTTGGTCTTCAACGAGTTTCGCTTGTTTTTGCAATTCTAATAGTGCCGATTTACTGATGAGCTGCGGGTACTTTTCCGCGATAGCAATTAATGGTTTTATTTTAGGGGCAATGTGATTTGCTGTATCGACTTTGCTTTCTATTTTTTTACTGTCTAAATAGCGCTGTCGGCTCTGAATCAATTCACTAAATAGCTGTTTTTCGTGCGCCATGGCTTGGTCTGCAACTTGGGTCAGCACAGGCAATAATTCCACCTGTTTTTTTAATAATACATCAATATTGGCAAACGCTTTATAGCAGTTATTTCTTAAGAATATAATGTTGTTATAGATGTTCACCAAATAACGTAAAAAAATAAAACCGACGATTCCGATGATGAGAAAGAAAATGATTTTTTCCATATTAGTCATCACCTAGCCATGAAATTTGGCCGAAATGCATCCGTAATTGACCATTTTGGTAATCCATTGGCGTGATAATAATCGTTCCAATCAGTAAAAGTGCAGCAATAACGGTGAGCGCTAAATTACGGCGCAAAGGCCGTGCTTTGTTCCAACTGACCACAAAATCTGAGGGCGACACACCCAGCAATAAATGCGGAGCTTTGCGAATAATAATGGGTTGACCATTTTCATCCGAATCAGCGGTACCGATTAATAAATAATTAGTTTTGGGTTCTAAAATATATTCAGTATAACGGCGATTGCCACTTTCCATATCTGCATGAGGTGATAAACCTGGATAGACAAAATAATCAGGATCACATTCAACGTTGATTGAGCCAGTATCATCGGTCAACGTAAAGTGATGCATACGTTTTTTACTGTTTTGCAGCGTATAACTTTTTTTGCCATCTTTATCTTTAGAAACGGAGTATTCAAAATAAAATGAGCCATAGCAGCTTTTATTGCCCAATTCACTTTTGATTTCTGTACCGGACGTGATCTTCCCTTCAACTTCCACTAACCCCATGGCAACGGAACGTATTTTTGAGGTGGCTAAGTTCTTTTGGAATTTTAAAAAACGTTTGGTGGGGGTGTTTTCAATAAATTTAAAAACAAAGGTGAGGACAAACGCGAGGAAAAAGATGCGCATGTCGATAAAAAAGCCTGCCATTAAACAGGTGGCTAATAATGTTCCCACCACAACTTTAACGAACGCAGCAAATTTCGATGAGCCTTCATTTTGCATCCGTTGGTAGGCTTGAATACCCGATTCCGTGATCCTAACCAAATGGCGGGAAACAAAAAAAGTAATCACCATTACAACAACGTAATACAGGATGCTCGGGTAATCCCCCTGAGTCGGGGAGATTGAGACCCACATACCAAAGGCCATACTAAAAAAGGGAATGATGCCCCAAGTGATCTTTTTATTTATCGAAAATTGCTTATCAAGAAATAAAATTAACGCACCGACTGCGGCACCTAGTAAAAAATACATTTTTGTTCACCCAGTGAAGGCTATTTGAATTGAACACCATGGTATTGTTTTTCGTCCTCGGCAATTTCCAATAGGGGTAATTGCGTAAAACGAAATGCATTGGCAATAATGCTGTCAGGGAACATTTGGATTGCCGTATTGTATTCGGTTGTTGCGTCATTAAAGCCTTCTCGGCGTTGAGCTATTTTATTTTCCACATCACTTAAGGCGATTTGTAATTGGGTAAATTGTTCGCCTGAAATTAGCGTTGGGTAATTTTCTGCGATAGCGATAATACTGCGCAGAGCGCTGCTCATTTCATTCGATGCAGCAATTTTTTCATTTAACCCTTTGGCATTAAAGTAGCTTTGGCGCGCATCACTTAATGACGTAAATAATGTTTTTTCATGCTCCATCGCTTTTTCAGTGATGGTGACAAGTTGAGGGATCTGGTCTGCTCGCTGCTTTAAAATGACATCGATATTCGCAAATTGGTTGCTGACTTGGTTACGTGTACTAACTAGGCGGTTATAGATAGAAATTCCCCAGCCCACTAAAAGTAATAGCGCAATAAATACCACGATAAGGGTGATTGTCATATTCGAGCCTTTTAACCAGAAAATGGTGCGAGTTTAGGATTTGAGCTTAAACGTATAAGAGGGCGATAAATTATGCAATCAGAAAAGGGATAAATTACTAACGTTGAGAGGTGATATGCGGGCTAACACCTAAACTCGAGTGGTGCTAGCCCGCATATTTAAAAAACGTTAAAAGAACTTATCTACAGTGACGTCTATTTCGGTATAGCTTTGTTCAAGGAAATAGTTTAAATCGCATTGTAGAATATTGGCGAATATACAAAGTCGGCGGATCGTGAAGTTTTGTACGCCTCGCTCGTAACGGGATATTTGCTGTTGGCTTAACCCCGATTGTCTACCTAAATTGTCGCCAGTTAAGCCCATTTGCAAACGACGCTTGCGCATTTTCTGCCCAATATAAGAATTTGAGATGTCTGTATGATATTTTGTCATAATATAACTCTAATCAAGTAATAATGAATCAAATCCGCGAGAGATAGCAGGTGTGTATTTAATTAACTCTCATGGTTTGTTAATTCGATATCATTATTGGAATAAATATTATTATCTCCATTAAATAAAGCTATCCCTACAATAAATACACTAAGCCCAATAATTGATATCATAACGCTAAATAATTTTGATAAATTTTTGTTAATATAAAATAATGATTGTTCTTTTAATGAAAATGCTGAGTCTGAAAAAGATAAAAATAATATAATAGTTCCCCAGTGTAATACCGATAAAAGAAACGGATATTCAACATTGCTGTGGATTACAATGGGGAATATGGCAATTATCATGGCTAATGAGTATCCATTACCATTTTTTTTATATTTAATAAAAGACTGGAAAATAATGTAAATACTCCCCGTGATCAGTAGTGCCATAAAAAGTAAATTAATATTGCTACCTTTCATAATCCAAAGAAAAATTTCATTATGTGAATGTGGAACAATATATTGTTCTGAACTTAAAAATGGGAGCGCTGTTCTGCCATAGCCATTTTTAGGGATTAACGAAGGATCCCATATATCATCAGGTTGCTCTAAAAAGAGGGTAACCGAAAACCGTAACATTTGTTTTAAATGAAACTGGTTAATCACTTCAGTACTGATAAACTGTGGGCAGAGTTTGATAAGATAAATACCAATAAACATTGCCACAGCCATTATAAAGTAACTTGCAATTACCCTTAATTGATTTTTTTTGTAGAAAAGGCAAACAAATATAAAAATTGCCACAATAAAACTTAACCATGTTGTTACGGATTGCAAGGTTACAAGTGTTAAAGTAAATAAAAATATTGCACAGCCTAACGCAATCGCCCTTATATTCTCATACTTGGAATTTACTAAGGTAAATTGCGATAAAATAAGTGTCATCATCGCAAGCAAGCATGATGCAGCTACGCTTACTGACAATATATTAATTTGTTGCGACAAACCATTTGACCGCATATCCGTTGCGAAATAAAAAATATCAGGCTGAGTGAAAAATTGGTAACCCGTCAAACAGGCTTGAATAGCTGAAAATACAATATTGCAATAAATACAAAACGACTGTACCCGCCACCTGTCTTTTATTTGTAGTCCAGTAATATAAAATAATACGCCAATGGTAATGCCAGACCAATACCAAAAAATCAATTCACTGTTTATATCGCTTGAATAAGCAAGTCCAATTGCTAAAAAAATTAACGCAATAAAAAAGCAAATTGCAGGTACGGTAATAACAATTTTATTTTTTCGATAAAATACCGTAAATGAAATAGTCGAAATCAACATGGCAATAGCAAGCCAACTAATGATATTTTGTGGAAGTGATTGGCGTAAACTTCCTAAGCTATCAATATAAATTAGGCTGGCTAAATGCCAAATAACAAATACGCCAATAAATAATGAGCGAGATATCATAATCATAGTGCATTACCGCTGCATTAAATAAAGGTAGCAATTAACCAAGCATTACCCTTGTAGTCCCCTGGTTCTGCATCTGAACCTGAAAGTTTGCTTTCAATACGAATGTTTTTGACTTTATCTATTGTTGTTTCAATAGTTTTACCACTTTGATTAGTTTGCTCATCAAACAACGTGACATCAGAGTAAATCGTATTATTGCCTGATTTTAGTGGAACGCGTTTTTCTGGGTCAGTGTCAGTGGCATAATCTAATTTTAATTTTACTTTAACGGGCTGAACACGTTCACAAGTGTAAGTAACAGTACGTGTTTCCTTACTATTAAATTCATAGGCATCCAGTGTTTTATGGTCAATATTGAGATTATCAATACTAGAACGGCAATTTGAGGGGTAATTAACCACCGATGTCGTGAGATCTAATTTTACACTGGCCTTATCCGCAGGGACGTTAAGAGTTGGTGTTCCTGTGTTTTGGAATAAACGGGTATAACCTGCAATCATTGCATTAGGAATAACAATTTTTCCATCAATAGGAATTTCTTTAACATAAACCCTCACTTCAAACGGAAATTGAACAGTAAAGAAAGAGGTATCTAATGGCCCCATTTCCTCATCTGAACATCCGCGCCCTGAAATATTTCGCCACCCATTAGTGATACCATTATCAGAATAAAGGGTGAAAAAAGTATTTGCGTTAATTTTATAGGCTTTTAATCCTTTCAATGAAAACCCGGCTTCTGGCATATAAGCAAATACACGGTGATAAGCATAATTCAAAGGGAGCCCTGCACTGTAATTTCCTTCGAGGAAGTTAACTGTGCATTTAACTTGCCCAAAAGGTTGTGAGCTGGTGTCATCGATAACAATTCCTGTTTTATTGGGTGGGGCAATTAGAAAATATTCATTATTATCTGTGCCAATTATTGGAGTACTTGCAACAACAGAATTGCTTGAAACTAAATTCATTTTATAACCACCGCCAGCGGCTGCGTAGCGGGTTGCCTGCGCATGTAGGCTGCTTAAACACAGCGGTAATAATAAAAGTAATTGCGAATAAATTCTTAACATTTTCATACGGTTTCCCACTATTACAGGTAATCAACCATCACAGATAAGGCCGCGCTAAATGGCCCTGCATTCAGGTTTTCTAAGGCTTGGTTAGTCACAAGTTGCGACTGAATAACGATTTTCCCTGTATCTCCACTAATAGTGGGGGCGATCCTTTCCCATTTGTTCAAGTTCAGCGCCGTGCTTTTATTTTCTTCTGAGAAACGAATACCCAACCCATTAATTGAGGTCGCCAGTACCGTTTCATTATTGACGATCAGGGTATTGCCTTCTTTTGGTGAAAGATAAACTTGCAAATTTTTACGTAGCTCACATTGCTTAATTAAAATTCCAAATGATTGTTTTTCTTCGGATAATCTATCTAATGCGACTTCTCGAAAGTTAATAAATAACTCTTTTTCGCCATTTTCGGCGGTTAACACGCACGGTGGACGCACCAACTTGGCAGACAGCGACAGTAATATATCGGCTTGCGTACCAAAGGAAATTAATAGCCCCACGAAAGGAAATACAAAACGTGTCAGTTTCATTTTCATTCTCCTTATTGATAATCAAGGTTGAACGTCACGGTCGAGGCAAACCCACCGGTTTTTAAACGTGCATTAAAGGGTTTTTGTGCATACACGCCAAA
Source organism: Providencia sp. UF-224 (assembly GCF_058245955.1). Lineage (NCBI taxonomy): Bacteria > Pseudomonadati > Pseudomonadota > Gammaproteobacteria > Enterobacterales > Morganellaceae > Providencia > Providencia sp. UF-224. Next base: position 246,916 of record NZ_JBSICC010000002.1, read on the forward strand.
TGACAGGGTGTTAATTGACCCCTTTCCTGATTCAGTGACCTTACTGACATCTATTTTTGTATTCAGGTCGAGCTCTTTGCCATTGCTGTCGGTCAGCGCCAATAACACATTGGACTCACCCGTTGTTTTTAGGTAATTAATGCCATTGTGTACTTCGGTATTTTGGGTATTTAAGGTGATTTTGATGGTTTTATTTAACGCCATCGTTGAACAGTCCACGATATCAAGTTTAAAAGGCTGTATTTCAGAGCGCCCCAAGGTTTCTAGGGATGAAAAACGTAGCCCAGAAAGGTAAATTTTCTTCTGTGCGTCATCATCGCTGAGGCGACAACCCAAAGGCACTAATACCCCTTCAAAATACACCGTGAGGCTGTTGGCAGAACTATTATTCGCTGTTAGGAATAAAAGGCTAAATAAAAAGATTGCGTATCTAGTCATAATTTATTTCCAAACGTTGAGCTGCCTTATTGGCCGGAAGCGATAACATAAAGGTGTTATTGCGCAGGGGTTGTGAGAGCGCATACTTTTGCGTGCCTAGCTTTAAGGTTAAAGGCGCCCAAGCGTGCTGTTGTGTCGCTTGGCGACAATGGGAAAAATTTATTTCCAATTGATAAGTTTGTGCAAGCAACGTATTTTCATTCAATTTCAATGAAATAACAGGTAGACAAGGAGCAGTGACAATACGCGCATTGACATAGACGGTACCCGTAGTGACAGGCGCAGTGGATTTTGCAAACGAGGGAATTGCAAAGAGCCATAGCGCTAAGTAACCTAATCTCATTGTTCTGCTCCTTTTTATTTTTGACATATTATTCCGTGACACTGCACTGTGATGCTTGGCACTTGAATGCCAGTGTTGGCTTCCCACCATAATCATTAATATAGGTCAGGTAAGGGGTTGAAAATTTAGCTGATTTAATGACTTGGTTCGATTTTGGCGGCACCATAGTGGCTTCAAAATCACTCTCTTCCGATTGCTTTTGGCTGTTTCCGATACCAATCACCGTGATATAAAACGGTGTGGGGTTATTTAATGTGTAGCCCGTTGCCGAAGGTGTGAGAGTGATGTGTTTTGGCCAATCTGTTTTACTTTGTGCCACAATACTTTCTGGGCGATAAAACAGTTTGACGCGACTTTGTAATGCAATTTGCAACACACCAGCTTCAGATGATTTCGGTGGAATTTCACGCAGGTTGTAATAAAACAGGGACTCTCTGTCTTGGGGTAATTTCGCCACATCAGGTGCGGTACTTAAACGCACTAAGCTGGTGGATTTTGGCTCCATACGTTGAATAGGCGGTGTGGCAATAATCGGGCCCGTTTCGAGTTTTTGCTCTGACGCATTTTCTAACCATGACTGTGCCAAATAAGGTAATTCTGGGTTGTCATTGCGGATGGTAATGTTGATAGAGGACTGATTACCATCAAAAATAATACGAGTACGATCAAGCGTGACGGCAGCTTGAGCTGTACTCAAGACGCTTACTGCGAGCGTAAATGCTGTAGTCAACTGTAAAAAAGGGCGATTCAATTTCATCTTAGTTCTCTTCTTAACGGCAAATGATTGTGGGGTAAACTTCCTGAGGGTTAATGACGTCAGGAACGTGTGCACTGCACTGAAGTTTATTTCCCCAATAGATATTTAATAATTCTTTGGCTCGAATGCCGACAATCCATGTAATACCTTGCTCGCCGACAATGCCGAGCTCAATATTGCTGCTATTACGCACGCTGGCACCAAACGGTGGGTAGCTGTTATCGGCGAGTTTTAAGCGCGCAAAGGTTTTTTCACCTTGAATAACATTCAGGCTGCGATAGCCAATGGCTCCGCGAGTTAATGTGGCATCCGTGACGGTCTCTAACGCTTCCACATCCTTTGGTAACTTACTGGTATTAATCGATGCGCTGGTTTTTCGGTAACTGCTCACATTAGGTAATACGGCAAGGCCAAAGTGGTTTGTTTGATACACGCCACCACTGAGTGGCACATTCGATGCCCCCGGCGTTTCGACGACGAGGCGCGTGCCCCCATAGGCCGCTTGGTGCATGGCAATGCCTTCTTTAATTAAAGTGAACCCGCCATTAATTGAGCCACCCACACTGTGGTATTCATTTGGCACATAGCTGGCATTCCCTGAAATCGAGGCATACGGCAGGTTTTGGCTTAAATAGCCGCTGAAGCTGGTTTGGTCATCTTGGTTGCTCCCTGTTTGGTAGCCCACATTCAAGTTATAGCTGCGCTGATCGCTATACCCGCTGTATCCCACATTGTGAGTTGAGCTATGGTTGCCATTTTGATCCCGTGTGTAACCTTCCGAAAAGCTAAAACTACTGCCTTGGGATAATGGAATAGTAAAATATAAGCTGACCGCATCATCTTGGTAGCCGGCTCTTTTTGAACGAGTTGCCGATGCGGTGAGGTTAATATTTTTCAGCCCTACAGCCGCCCAATTCAACAGGGTGCTCAGGTATAAGCTGTACTGTTCTTCGGTTTCGCTATTCCAATAAGTGTTGTATTGGTAGTTGCCCCCCAACGAGAAATCATCAAAATATTTGTTGATATTCACTTGGTAGCTTTCTTTTTGTGCTTGGGCTTCATTGCCTGTGCGGCGCTCATCCAACGTTTGCTGCAAGGAGCGGTAGGTTTCATCCGAGAAACGATACCCTGCGAACGTAATGTCGGTTCTGGCTTCGTCAAACGATTTGGAATAACTGAGGCGGTAGCTTCGCCCAGTTAATGTTTTATCGATTAACTGCGCATGTGACTGGGTGGCATCAAAGGACAGACTACCGAAGGTAAATAAGTCACGGCCAAAACCTGCTGAAAAGGCTTGGTAGTTTTTCGATAAAACCGAACCGCCATAAATAGACCACAGGTTATTTAACCCATAGGATAACTCGCCTGACGCAGTTAAATCCCCTTCAAGCTCTCGACCGTTAAAACGCGGTTTCCCTGCTGCAAATTTATAGCGGATTTGTCCCGGTCGCGTTAAATAAGGTAACGCAGCCGTGGTAATACTAAACTGTTGCTCTTCACCGTTTTCTTCACGCACCGTGACATCTAGCGTCCCACGAATGGAGCTATCGAGTGTTTGGATACGAAACGGCCCCGCAGGCACGGTAGTTTCTAACACAACACGATTATGACTTTTGACTATCACCGTCGCATTGGTTTGAGCAATACCAATAATTTCAGGAGCATACCCCGTTAATTTTGGGGGCATCATATTTTCATCGGTTTCAAGGGAAATACCGGTGTACTGCCAAGAGTCAAAAATAGCGGAGTAAAAATAGTTTTCACCCAACGTTAAAATTGACGCGATGGATTTAATTGAGCGATACGCAAATACTCGACTAAAGGCGACATCGCTGTATTGGTTTTCAAAGCTCCCAGTGGATTTGCGGTAGTTAGCTTGGTAATCGCCCCGGAAGCGCCATGCACCGATATTCAGCCCCGTGGTTCCGTTGGCTGAAAGATACGACTCACGTGAGCCTGAATTTCTGCGCGTTAAAGAGCCCGTTAGGTTGTAATCCAATAAAAAGCCATTAACCCCTTCTTCCCAACGGGAAGGGGGTACCCAACTTGGGTCGGTGTATTCTAAATAGCTTTGTGGAATTAAAATGGAAAGCGTTAAGGTGGATAAGTCCACATTTAAGGATGCACCTTCGAGCGCGGATAAATCCAAGCATTTTCCATCATCACGGTATTGGACTAATTTGATGGCGTCTGATGTTAGTCCTAAACGATCCAGAATATTGAAAGGAATACAAACCGTGCTGAATAAGTGACTTTCTTGGGATTGCGGTGCAATCACTGTAATATCTTGCGCACTGCCCACACTTTCATTATTTACTTTGACGGTTAAATGGTAAGTGCCAGGCATAATAAATCCGGCCTGAGAAAACTGGCTAAAATCAATATTCTGTGTATCTTCGGTATCTAACATATCCGTATTAAATTCGACCGCATAAGCGATTGACGAAATAGACGATAAAAAAGACGTCACAATAATGTAGGAATAAATATTAAGTTTAACCATGTTTTTTTCATCAAATTAATTATGAGTGTGTTTATTAATCGTAAGTAACGTTGAATTTAATAGTGGTAAAGTAATCCCCAGGTGTAATTTCATTATTACTTGTGCCTAGTTCTGTTTCATATTTCAAATAACTTTCTTTGCTTTTATGATCGAAATAAATATAGTTATCGGATATGGAATAGAGTTTGTTTGGCATTAATAATTTGTCATTGCTATCGTAAATATATAAAACAACACCGGGTTTAGGGCCTGAAAGTTTTATGGCATTGCTATATATGTCTTGAGGTGCAAAGAAGCGAATTTTAATGCCTTTGTGGTTATTATTATCATACTCGCTGATACAGTTATTTAATTTTATATAAAAGGGTTTGCGTGCTATTTTTCTGTCTTCTATTTTATTAATACTAAAATTAGAAACGTAATCATAGTTGATATATTGATATTGGCTGTCTGTTTCAATAGAGCAAGGCGCTGCAACAATATAACCTTGCATGACTGCCTCACCTCGAAGTCCGTCTTGTACATGCCCCACGTTAGAATTTGTTGCATAGGAATTTAGAGGACTCAGTAATAATGTCGTCCATAAATAAATATATTTTTTCATAATGAACCTTTTTATAGGGAGGAATAACCCTCCCTTTAAAAATATTACTCGTATGTGATTTTAAAATCAGCAATCGAGCTAAATTCACCTTCAGTAACGGCTGTTGCACCATCAACGCGTTTTGCTAATGCGGTAAATTCTAAAACGTTTTCGCCTTGTTTATTACGAATTTGGTTCATGACAGATTTTGCTTCATCAAATTTAAAGTCTTTAATTTGAACACCAATATTTTTTGCAGAACCTGTTGTTCCTAAGAACTCTTTGTCAGTACCAACATAGTTTTTACCACCGAAAGTAATTTTGATGTCTTTAACTGCGACCCATTTACCTTCAGTATCTTTGCTGAACTCATCGAAATTACAGTCTTTGATTTTAATCGCGATATCTTTTTCAGCGGCATTACCTGCTTCTAAAGAGGCACGAGAAAGTTGACCAAAAGGGACTTCTTGTTTAGTACTTTCAGATTCGATATTACATGGTGCATTAACCACTTGACCGCTGAAATGTAATTCACCCGAGTTACCACTTGCTAATACAGCGCTAGACAGTGTTGACGCAGCAAATAAAACAGCAACAGATAATTTATTTAATTTCATACTAAAATCCTTAAGAGAAAAATTAACAACTTCTATAATGAGGTCCCTAAATTAAGGGGCATTATAGGAATTCATTTACTTACCCATCATTGGGATATAACTATTTGTATATAAAAGAAAATTGGGCCTTTTATAAACTTGTTTCCATTCGTACTTTCATATCAGGTCATATCAGGAAATGATATTTGAAACGTAGTCTATTCGACGGAGTAAAGATTACCCCTAGTAGGTGTATATTGAAATAAAATTCTTATATTTTAAGTCAATATGAACATTAACTCTGCTCTTTAATGTTTTTTAATGTTCTTTAATATTTTTATGCTTTATTAATATTGAGGTAAATAATTAATTTTTGTGTCTTTAAGGTGTTTTAATGTGCCTTTTTTTAAATGCAAAAAAAAATGCATCAAATTTAGAATATTTGATGCATTTTTATGATTTTATTTGATGATTACTTGTGGTGATTAAATCGTACAAATAAACATTGGCGAGTAGTTTTCTTCAAAAATATAATTTTTATCGTTTAAACGCTTTACTCTAGTGAAGTAAATTTGGTTAAGCTGTGGGAGGCCTCGGATATAAATATCATCGCCAGCTTGGTCATTAGGGTCAATGTAGATATTTTTTACACGAGAAAAAAAATGGCTGCCTTGTTGTTTATACTCAATAAGCAGCTTACGAGAGATAATGTATTTTTTATGATTAAAATTAATTTCACCCGTCATGATAAAAGAATGCTGATTATTATTCTCTGCATTTGGAATGACACTCAATAAATAATAGCCACTTAAACTAGAACGATCGTCTGAAATGTCAATTTTCAAGGTTGCGCGGCAGTCAGGCACAACATGGGTATTAATTTTAATGTAAGAATATAAACTAATAAAAACTAAAGCGATGGCAGTGAGAAGTAAAAAAACAAGGCGTATAGGTTTGTTATTTGACATAAAAATTCTCACAGCTTATCGTGGCGCCATCTTTTGCCGTTTTAGGGCAGTAAGATAAAAAGAGATAGTCATCGTTGAAATTTTTATTTTTAGTGATAATTCCCACATTGTAGTAAAAAACAGTGGCAGGTTTTTTACAGTTAATGCCTAAGTTTTCAAGCCTTTCTTTTAATACTGCGAAGCTCATAGTCCGAGTATCTGCTTTATGGTAACTATTTATATAACGAATTGAGCATTGATCAATTTGCCCAACCTCTGGGTACTCTGTACGGCTAGCAAAAAAGTAGCTTTTAAACAGATAAAGCAAACAAAAGATAATAACGACAACCAATGTTATTTCGAGGTAGCGATTATTTAAAATATAGGGCTTTTTGGCAGCGACTTCAGTTTTTATTTCATCTTTTTCAGCGCTTTCTAAAGGTGACTCAAAAGAAGTAGAAAGTGATGGCGTAGTTTCTAAAATTGTTTCTTCTAATTGTTCTTCTAATTGTTCTTCGGATTGCTCTTCAGGTTGTTCTTCGGGGGTGATAAATGTTAAATCAGCAGAAAACTTTATTCCTACCTTGGGAATAGTTGAAATAACTTCCTCATCGAAAAAAGAAGCTAAATGGCGGCGTAAAACAGAGACGCTGCTATTTAAATTATTATCAGAAACAACTTGGTTATGTTCTTCCCAAACTCGGCGCAATAAAGTTTCTCTATCTAAAACTTCCCCGTTATTTTGTGCTAATACTAAAAGTAAACGATTTAACGTTGTTGTCAGCTTAATTGCATCGTCAACGTCACTCGTATACAACAGCCCCTGATAACTGTCATAGGTAACATGCTGATTAATTAAATATTTCATTTTAGGATGGGTTTTTATTTATGGTGGAATACAACTGTATGGTGTCAGTTTATACCCGTAATTCGGGATATGTCAATTAAACTGAATTAGAGTAAATCATTATATTATTTAAAGTGGAAAGTGCAGAACAAATAGCTAGAGGAAATAAATTGAGTTTAATTGGGTTAATTGCAATTATTATGTTTAGTTAAATAAAAAAGCCCCGGTTAGGGGGCCTGATGAATTAGATTCTCTGTTAAGCTGTAGGCTCAAGAATTTGATGCACAACTGGGTGGAATTTACGTTTAAAGTAAACTAACCCATGACCGGTATCGTTCACAATAATTTGTTTCATTTCAACCATGTAAACAGAGTGCGTACCAATGTCTTGTACTTGGGTGATTTCACCTTCGAGGTTGGCAAGGGCATTTTTCAGTAAAGGTTGCTGTAAAATACCGTTGTCCCACACGTTCCAGCTAAAACGCTCTTCCATTGTGGAACCTTTCATCCCCGCAAAATGGCATGCTAACTCTTCTTGGTCATGGCTAAGCACGTTCACACACAGGCGGCCATTCTTTTGAAACACCGCATTCATTGCACTGTTGCGGTTGACACATACCATCAAAGTCGGTGGCGTGTCTGTAACTGAACAGACTGCGGTTGCTGTAATTCCACAGCGACCTTCAGTGCCATCCGTGGTGACTATGTTCACTGCTGCACCGAGACTTGCCATCGCATCTCTGAAACGCAGGCGATGTTCATTTTCTAAAGACATATTGACCTCCTGCTACTGATTACTTCAGCAGCGAATCTAACTGATTAATATCATTGTTGTTATACAGGTGTGGACGTTTCCATCCGTGTTGATCGTAATCTGATAAGCAGCGATCAACCATATCTGTCATGGCTTTCATGTTGCCAGAACCTTGTGCATGACGCAGACATTGCAGACGAATTTCATCTTGGCTACCTGCATAGTTAATTTCATACAGTTCATGGCGACCACCAAACTCACTTCCAATTGCATCCCACATGAGTTTGAGGATCTTAATCCGTTCGACGTGATCCATTCCGTTTGAACCGCGTACATATTTTGCTAAGTACTTATCAATTTCTGGGTTGTTCATATCACGAACGCTGGATGGTAAGTAAATCAGCCCACTCGTTACGTTACTTTCAATGATATTTTTAATTTTGGTGTAGGCCATTGGTGCCATTACACGGTAAGTCTGGATAGCTTGAGTATCTGGTAGGAATGCGCCGCCTTCCCATGCTTTTGCTTCTGAAGTCATTGCATCAGTCAATGACCAGAACAGATTACGCCACGCAACCACTTCACCCAGATCAGCCTGTACACCACGGAAATCAATAACACCTGTACATTCTAAACTTTTTTGTAACAATCCGGTAATGAAGTCTAATTTAACCGCTAAGCGGACACAAGCTTGTAATGGGAATAAACGTGCAAATCCACCTTGTACTGCCCAGTTACGTGCGCGGTCGAAGTCACGGTAAATCAGGACGTTTTCCCATGGAATTAACACATGATCCATCACCAAGATGGCATCATTTTCATCGAAACGGCTGGAAAGTGGGTAATCAAATGGTGCGCCAGTTGCGCCTGCCACTAATTCATAAGATGCGCGAGAAATTAATTTCACACCGTCGGCATCCATTGGTGCAACAAACATCAGGGCAAAGTCAGGGTTATCGCCCATCACTTGTGCAGAACCAAAACCGATAAAGTTATAGTGTGTTAGCGCTGAGTTGGTCGCAACTACTTTTGCGCCACTGACGATAATACCTGCATCAGTTTCTTTTTCGAGTTTGATATAAACGTCTTTCACTTCATCAGCAGGCTTATGGCGATCAATTGGTGGGTTAACAATCGCATGGTTAAAATACAAGCCGCTTTCTTGAATGCGTTTGTACCAATTGCGCGCGTTATCTGCGAACTGGCCATAATATTCAGGGTTGGCACCTAAACAGCTGGCGAATGCCGCCTTATAGTCTGGAGTGCGTCCCATCCATCCGTAGCTTTGGCGTGACCAATCTGCGATGGCATCACGTTGTTGGCGCAGTTCATCTGCACTTTTCGCGAAACGGAAGAATTTGTGCGTGTATCCACCGTTACCTGTGTCGGTGTTCCAGCAAAGCTGGTTATGAGTCGTTTTATCATGGAGCGCATCATATAACTGTCCTATGGAAGCCGCTGAATTACGAAAAGCAGGGTGAGTGGTGACATCTTTTACGCGTTCGCCATAAATGTAGATTTCACGGCCATCTTGTAGGCTTTTTAAGTATTCTTGGCTATTAAAAGGGCGTTTAGCGTCTGAACGAAAATCTTCTGGTTTCATGTCTACCTCGTTATCTCACAATGAGGGCTTGCATTGATAGGGGACAAAGGTGCAAGCGAAATATGTTAATTTTATGTTTGTTTTGTGTTTCTTAATTGAATCGTTTTCTGTGTTGATTTTAAAGAGACTTTCGAAAGGTTTGCTGGTACTTTTCGTTGGAATTGAATGTTTATAAAAGAAATGTGATCTTACCGATGTTTTAATATTAATGTAATTATTATTTTTAATTGAAATTACTTAAATAACATGATGTTAATGTTTATTTATATATTAATAAAAAGAATGATAATTAAACATATGCGGTTGAAATTTGATCTATCATTTCACTTTTTGTCGTTCTTGTTATGCGAAATTAAGAAAATTAAAACAAAATGAATAAGAGATAAAAATGTTTTTAATATGTAAAATTAAATGACATTGCCGCTGAGCGATTCAGCGGCAATAAAAATTTTTCGGAGGAAGGAAAAAGTTGAGTCGGTTAATGGATATTTTGTTCACGCCAAGTGCTTGGAGAGGAACCGACTAATCGGTTAAAAAAACGAGCAAAATAAGCAGGGTCTTTAAACCCAAGCTGGTAGGCAATTTCAGAAACAGGGCTGTCTGAGAAAATAAGTAACCGCTTCGCCTCACGTAAAATACGGTCAAAAATAAGCCGTTTAGGCGGGCGATTTGCAAATCGTCGGCACATATCTTTGAGGCGAGATTCTGTGATACCCAGTTTTTTTGCATAGTCAGGCACAGCGAGGTGCTCATGATAATGCAAGTCAATCAACTGGTTAAATCGCTGGAACAAGCGATGTTCGCCCCTAACGCCACTCGTCGGGTGTTCATCTAAGGGGATAGACCTTAACAGAAAGGTAAATAGCGCTTGGGCTAAAGAGGATAAAACCTGATCTTTCCCCACGAAGCTGTTCGCTGATTCACGTGCCATTAATGCCCAATAATGATTGAAAGCATCAATATCATCAGGTTTGTCAGCAACAGATAAGCAAATAGCAGGAATATCCACCAAGTCAGGATGAGCAGGGTAAAGGGATTCAAGCAGCGGCATGATGAGATCTTGACGCACAGTCAGCACATGACCATCCGTGTCTTCTTGGGTAAAAAATGCATGGGCAACAGACGGTGGCGTTAAAATAAACAGCGGTGCTTGGACAGAATAGCGTAACTCATCAAGCTGCAAGGTAATGTGGCCAGTGACCAAATAGTGCAACTGGAAGAAACCATCATGGCGATGTGCCTGCATGTCGCGACCAAAAAAGGCAGCCATGTTGCCGAAGGTTTGGTAGTGGACGTCGTCAGTGCCTTGGGTTTCGTCGTAGTCCTTTCCAATATCTATATTTGTAATCATGCCCTTCATATTTCGACCTGTAGCGTTGTTGGCTACACTCCGCTACTCGGGTCACATACTTATGTATGCTCCCCGAGATATCGTCGTTTGCCGCCTAGCTACAAGCCGAACTATTTTGGGCATCCCCATGTTTCGGCTTGTAGCAGTTTGGATACAAATATATTACTGACACCCTTTAATAATTATTATGCAGCATAAATTATTAAGACATTCAAAACATTCGAATCATTAAAATATTAAGGCGTTGCTCTTGGGCGTGAGTTTTTCATTGGAATAACCATGACTAACAACGCACCGACGACCAGTAAACCTGCGACGAAATATAAGCCAGAGTTGAAGCTACCGGTTTGGTCTTTCAGCCAGCCAATGAGTAATGGGCTGACGGCTGAACCTATATTACCTGTCGCATTGATAACCGCAATACCGATGGCACGAGCACGTAAACTGATTGATTGGTCTGGGGTTGTCCAGAATACCGCCATCGCGGTGAAGGAACCCGTCGATGCCATGATAATACCAATCAATTGAATGATTGGATGACTCGTCATTGCGGCGAGAACCCAACCTGCCGCGGCGAATAAATACGGTAAGGCAGTATGCATCTTCCGTTCTTGCAGCCTATCTGAACGGCGGCTCCAGTAGATCATCCCCAAAATCGTACAAAATTGCGGTATCGCGGTAAGCAGACCAATCATGGCATTACTACTGCCTTGGTTGAAGCTCTGCATGATCTGTGGCGTCCAAATATTGATCGCACTTAACGTATTGGTTAAACAGAAATATGCGACGGTATACATCAAGATAACAGGGGTGAAAATCTCTTTCCATAAACTGGTATTTTGCAGGGCACTGTGGCTTTTTGACCCTTGTGGCTGCACGAGCTCCAGTTGGTCTTTGTCCATCATTTCTTGCAGTGTGTCTTTGTCTTCTTGCGTCAACCATTTGGCTTTTTTCGGTGAATCATCCAGATAGAACCAGACCAAAACACCAAGAATGACGGATGGGAAGCCTTCAAGCAGGAACAACCACTGCCAGCCTTTTAGGTCTAAAATGCCATCCATTCCTAAAATATAGCCAGAAGCCAGTGAACCGAACGCCATTGTGACAGGCATCGCAATCATAAATAGGGCATTAGCACGGGCACGGAAATAGGCAGGGAACCAGTAAGTGAGGTAAACCAAAATCCCCGGAAGGAAGCCGGCTTCAGCGATACCCACTAACATCCGCAGGACATACAAGCTTGTCGGTCCCGTGGCAAACATGGTCGCCGTTGAAGCAATCCCCCAAAGTACCATGATGGTGGCTATCCAGCGACGCGCACCAACAATCCCCAACATAATATTGCTTGGGATACCAAAAATAACGTAAGTGGCATAGAACAAGGTGGCGGCTAAACCGAACATGGTTGAGGTTAGACCGATGTCTTTCCCCATGGTGAGACCTGCAAAGCCGATATTGATCCTATCTAAGAAAGAGAAGACAAACAGCACGAATAAAAAGACGATCAGCCGTTTGAATAATTTATTAATTACCCGCTGCTGAGGCTCGGTTAAATTTTTATGTTGATCAGCAGGGTTAGTGCTTGCAAGTTGTTGATTACTCATTGTAGGGCCCTCAATTCTTTCTTCTGAAAATTATTATAGGTACAAGGGACGATGAGGCAGTCATGGTGGTGTCTGCCCTTTATTGCGATTTTAATATTTCACTCGTTTAGATAAACCGTTTGTCTGTAGGGTAAAAAGTTATCTAAATGAGCAGGCTTAGTTAGTAAACACTCGGTGTACTGGATGTCACTTCCGAGACCGTTTTGCCAAATTTTGCGGCAAGGGCTTCGGCAGTACGCGCTAACAGCGTGGTATCTACCCCGACAGCAACAAACAATGCGCCGAGTTTCAGATAATGTTCAGCGACCTCTGGGGCTGCCATTAAGATGCCAGGGGCAAGGCCAGCGGCACGAATTTGTACAATCGCTTTTTCGATTGCGGCTTTGACTTCGGGATGGTTAGGATTACCTGAAAAACCCATGTCAGCACTAAGATCCGCAGGGCCGATAAATACACCATCAACCCCTTCAACCTTTAAGATCTCAGGTAGATTATTCATTGCTTCACGGGTTTCAACCTGCACGATCACGCACATTTCATTGTTGGCACGAGTGAGGTAATCAGGGACGCGATTCCAGCGAGAAGCGCGCGCCAGTGCGCTGCCAACACCGCGGATCCCAGCAGGTGGGTAGCGTGTTGCGCGTACTGCTTGCTTCGCTTGTTCGGCGTTTTGCACCATTGGCAGCAACAGGGTTTGCGCACCAATATCCAACAGTTGTTTGATGATCACCGGATCATTCCACGGTGGACGAACAACGGGTTGTGATGGGTAAGGGGCGATCGCTTGCAATTGCGATAATGTGGTTTGCACATTATTCGGCGCGTGTTCGCCATCGATCAACAACCAGTCAAAGCCTGCACCTGCTAATAATTCGGCACTGTATGGGCTGCATAAACCCAGCCATAAACCAATTTGAGGTTGGCCGTTTTTTAACGCTTTTTTAAATTTATTTTCTAAGATGTCCATCGTGATTTCCTTATACAAAACGGCAGCTTATAGAGCCCATATTGCCGTAATCGACGTGGAATACATCGCCTTTACGTGCAGGGACAGGGCGGGTAAATGAACCCCCAAGAATGATCTGGCCGGGTTCAAGTTGAACATTATGTGGCGCCAATTTATTGGCTAACCATGCAACCCCATTGGCAGGGTGATTCAGCACTGCTGCTGCAACACCTGACTCTTCAATGACACCATTGCGATAAAGCAGGGCGCTGATCCAGCGCATATCTAAATCGCGTGGTTTAATTGGGCGTCCGCCTAAAATAACCGCGGCGTTTGCGGCGTTATCAGAGATAGTATCGAACACTTTACGTGGGCGATTAGTTTCAGGATCATTGTTATGGCAGCGGGCATCGATCAGCTCAAGCGCGGGGATCACATAGTCAGTGGCGTTATAAACATCAAAAATAGTGCAGTTTGGCCCACGCAGTGGTTTTGCTAAAACGAACGCGAGTTCAACTTCAATGCGCGGTACGATAAAGCGGTCAGTTGGGATGTCACAGCCGTCATCAAAAAACATATCATCAAGTAGCGCACCGTAATCTGGCTCATCAATTTGCGAGCTCGCCTGCATCGCTTTTGATGTCAGCCCAATTTTATGGCCTTTAAGCACACGCCCTTCAGCGATTTTTAACCCAACCCATTCTTTTTGAACGGCATAAGCATCGTCGATCGTCATTTCAGGGTGATCTAAAGAAATCTGGCGGATCTGCTCACGGCTTTTCTCTGCTTGATTTAGACGCTGCGCTATTTGCAAGATTATATCTTTCTGTAACATCTTATTTTCCTTTTGTACCTCAGCTCGTCATACTTCGAGTGAGAACTGCATTAGCTGCCTTGTTCTCACTCGAATTATTTAGAGCTAACAATTTGGATTTAAAATTATCCGTTCAAGTTATACTTCGAGCTTAGGTTTTATCTGCGATTTTTTGAAAAATAGTCTGCTAATTAACTAGTTAGAAAGACCACCAAAGCAGAGGTATTTCACTTCCAGATAATCTTCAATGCCGTAGCGTGAACCTTCACGCCCCAGTCCAGACTGCTTAATGCCACCAAATGGGGCGACTTCATTCGAAATAATGCCTTCGTTGATACCCACCATGCCGCTTTCTAATGCTTCAGCAACGCGGTAGATACGGCCGATATCCCGTGAATAGAAATAAGATGCCAAGCCAAATTCAGTGTCATTGGCAAGGGCGATAGCCTCTTCTTCATCACGGAATTTAAATAAAGGTGCTAATGGGCCAAAGGTTTCTTCTTTGGCGACTTTCATGGATTTTGTCACGCCAGTGATAACCGTAGGTTCAAAGAACAAGCCACCTAAACTTGCTGCTTTACCGCCAGCAATCACTTTTGCCCCATGAGAAACAGCATCCGCAATGTGCTCGGAAACTTTGTCGATAGCCGCTTGGTTAATTAATGGGCCTTGTTGGGAGTCGGCTTGAGTTGCAGGGCCAATTTTTAATGCATTAACCGCTTTGGCTAAGCGAGCCGCAAACTCATCATAGACACCCTCTTGAACTAAAATGCGGTTTGCACATACGCAAGTTTGGCCGCTATTACGGAATTTTGCGGCTAAAGCGCCTTGAACTGCCGCATCTAAATCGGCGTCATCAAACACGATAAACGGGGCGTTACCGCCAAGTTCTAATGACATTTTTTTCACGGTGTTGGCACACTGTTCCATCAATAATTTACCAATACGGGTTGAGCCAGTGAATGTCAGCTTGCGCACGATTGGGCTTGAAGTCATCACGCCACCAATAGCTGGTGCGTCAGTGCCTGGAACAATATTAAATACCCCAGCAGGGATGCCTGCTTCTTCACCAAGAACCGCTAATGCAAGAGCAGACAGTGGCGTTTCGGCCGCAGGTTTCAGCACCATCGTACAGCCTGCCGCAAGGGCTGGACCCACTTTGCGCGTGATCATCGCATTCGGGAAGTTCCATGGCGTGATTGCCGCGACAACGCCCACAGGTTGTTTGATGGTCACAAGGCGGCGACCCGGTAATGGTGACGGGATGCTTTCACCGTAAACACGCTTACCTTCTTCAGCAAACCACTCAATAAAGCTAGCACCGTAAGCAATTTCACCCATCGATTCTGTCATCGATTTGCCTTGTTCTGCGCTTAGCAGTTGCGCTAACTCTTTTTGGTTATCCATCATTAAACGGAACCATTTATTTAAGATTTGGCTACGCTCTTTGGCGGTTTTTGCTCGCCAAGCAGGTAAGGCTTTTTCGGCCGCTTCGATAGCGCGTTGGGTTTCTACTGCGCCCACATTGCTGACTTTGGCAATCACCGTGTTATCCGCAGGGTTAGTCACCTCAAACACGCTTTTGTCTTGGGCATCAACCCATTGACCGTTGATATAAGCCTGTTGGCGGAATAATGTAGAGTTGGTGTTTATGCTCATTTTTCGTTTTTCTCCGAAGACACGGATTGGATTTGCGGGCGGATATTTTTAGCCGATAAACGTTGGCTAGCAAAACTTAACCCAGCACAAATCGCCATCACAAGTGCCATAGCAAAAGGGGATTCATCCTGTAAGACAGAAACCGCAACACTCGCCAGTGCCGCCAACGCAAATTGAATTGAAATCGCAAGTGCGCTTGCACTGCCGGCAATTTTGCCGCGATGTTGCAGTAACAGTGACAAACTGTTGGTGCCGATAGCGTTGACCATCGATAGGAACAGCACCACAAGAATAACAATTATGGGGAGGCTTTGTTGGTAAAAAAGTAGCAAAAGCAGACCAAATGCTAATTGAAAGCCGCTTTGCATAGTGAGTATGCGCGTTAAACTGTAAATTTTTAGCAGTTTGACGTTCAGCAATAACATCACAATCATCCCCAAAATATTGCAGCCGAACAACAAGCCATAATGCTGTTCAGATACCCCAAAATAGTTGATGTACACAAACGGTGAACCACTGATAAAGGCAAACATCCCGGCAAAAGAGAATGCCATGGTGCCGATAATGCTCAGTGCTTCTCGGTCTGTGAGCACTTGTGTGTAGTTTTTAAATGCCACACAAAGTAAATTCTCTGATGTACGCTGGTGGACTAAGGTTTCGGGCAACAGCAGGAAAATAGCGCTCACCGAAATCAAACCAACTAACGCCAACAGATAAAAAATTGCCTGCCACTGAAAATGAATTAATAAGAAGCCGCCCAGTAAGGGCGCTAACAACGGCGCAATCATGGTGACTAACGTCATCAATGACAGCACTTTCGGTAATTCATTCGCAGGGTAAACATCCCGCGCGATTGCCCTTGCCATCACGATGGCAGCACCGCTACCAAACGCTTGTAATGCCCTGAAGATAATCAAGGTATTGGCATCCGTCGCTTGGGCACATAACAGGCTTGCCACCGTAAAAATAGCCAGCCCACTCAACAACATTTTTCGCCGACCCAGTAGGTCACTGAGCGGGCCGTAAAACAGCATGCCCACACAGAAACCCGCAAAAAATGCCCCAAGGGTATACTGCATTTGCCCTTGTGTTGCATGAAGAGCAATGCCCATCTGGGGCAGGGCAGGAAGGTACATATCGATAGACAATGGCCCAAATGCCACCAATGATCCTAATAATGGGATCAACCAGTGTGGGATGCGTTTATCGAAACTTTTGACCATCGTGCCCTCGCTTTTTGCGCTCAACGATTACGCTTTGAATAAGGCGTGAACGTTGTTTTGTTTGTAGTTCAATACAGGATCAAGCTCTTCCATGGTAAATGACAGGGCTAATAGGCGCTTTGCCGTTAAATCTGCAAAATGCGCTTTGATCAGGTCGAAAAGCATTTCCCCCGTTTTTTGCCGATCTTCGAGGGAGCGACCTGCACCAATTTTTAGCGTCATATGCACAAAAGCATAATCATGTTTACCGTCCGCCATTTGCCATGTATCTAACCAAATTGCACGGCTACGAATACCGCCTAATGGAAAAATACCAGTCCCAGCAAGGGCTTCATTGACTTTGGTAAATAACTCGGGAAGCTTAGCTTCTTCACGAATATTTTCGGTACATTCTGCATAAAAATGTGGCATAACAACTCCTTACGCAGTTTCCGTTTGCTTATCAGTGATATAGCTTGGTAGCGGGAACACAGCGTTGAGTTGCCCAGTACCGGAGCTTGCGAATAAATCCGTTAAGATTTCTACGTTCTCTGAATATTTGTCCCAACCTAACATGCCAAGCAACATAACCGTGTCATGCATATGGCCTTCGCCGTAGCAGTAGTCCGCATATTCAGGCAGCATTTTGCAGAACTCTTGGAAACGGCCTTCACGCCATAATTTGACGACACGTTTGTCCATTTGCTCATCAAATTCACGGGTGTAGCTATTCATGCCATCTTCCGCTTTTTGGTCATCGATAAAGCGGTGTGATAACGAACCACTGGCTAATACCGCCACCGTACCATCGTATTTTTCAATGGCGGTGAGGACGGCTTCGCCTAACTTGCGGCTGTCTTCAAAGCTATGTGACGTACAAAATGCAGAGATTGAAATCACTTTAAAGTGGCGGTCGCTATTCATATAGCGCATTGGAACTAAGGTGGCATATTCGAGAGTTAAGCTTGGAATTTCATGTGCTTGAGCACGAACACCGAGCTTGCGAGCCTCTTCACCAATCATCTGACCTAATGCGGAGTTACCATCATATTCATATTCCATATCGCGAATGAAATGTGGAAGTTCATTACTGGTATAAATACCTTTGAAATGATCGGCACAGTTGATGTGATACGCGCTGTTCACTAACCAGTGGGTATCAAAAACAATAATGGTATCCACGCCTAATTCACGGCAGCGACGGCTGATTTCTTTATGCCCATCGATAGCGGCTTGGCGGCATCCATGGTTTTTACCTGGTAGTTCAGATAGGTACATGGATGGGACGTGTGTTATTTTTGCAGCCAGAGCTAGTTTACCCATTTCATCCTCTCTTACCCGTTATATTTTGAGCTGTAGCGGTGTTGGCTGCACAAAACCACCCTAATCACATACTTATGTATGCTCATAGGGATGATTTCGCTTGCCGCCTAGCTACAACTCAAACTATTTAGGGTAAGGAACGAGTTTACCCATAATCTGTTGTAGCTATTATTTGTTGTGAATCATTTACAGTTCAAATTTTTATAGGTATCTATTTGATAATAAAAATGACTTAATAAATTACACACCCCAACGTGGGATATTGTGGTCTCCGTAGGAGATACACACGTTCTTCATTTCGGCGAACACTTCGAAGCTGTACTCGCCACCTTCACGGCCAACACCAGAGGCTTTTACGCCGCCGAATGGTTGGCGCAGGTCGCGGACGTTTTGGGTGTTAACAAACACCATACCCGCTTCGATATTGCGCGATAAACGTAGAATTTTGCTGACATCTTGCGTCCAAATATACGAAGCAAGGCCATATTCGATGTCATTCGCCATGCGTAAACCGTCTTCTTCCGATTTGAACGGAATTAAACACGCTACAGGGCCGAAGATCTCTTCTTGTGCCACACGCATACGGTTATCGACATCAGCCAGAACGGTTGGGCGTAAGAAATTACCGCCTTTAAGGTGAGCTGGCAGGTCCGTTGGTTTATCTGGGCCACCGGCTAATAATGTTGCGCCTTCTTCCATACCGATGCGGATATAACCAGAGACTTTGTTCCAGTGCTGTTCGCTGATCAATGCACCCACTTGGGTTTTCGGATCGTTCGGGTCACCGACGATCAGGCGGTTTGCGCGCTCAGCAAAGCGTTTCACAAACTCTGGGTAGATGCTTTCTTGAATGAAAATACGTGAACCTGCGGTGCAACGCTCGCCATTGATAGAGAAAATGGTGAATAAAGCTGCATCCAGTGCGCGTTCGATGTCTGCATCTTCAAATACCAGAACAGGGGATTTACCGCCTAGTTCCATTGAGTATTTTTTCAGACCCGCGTTTTGCATGATCATACGGCCTGTTGCCGTGCCGCCTGTAAAGGACACTGCGCGAACATCATGGTGCTTCACTAATGCATCGCCTGCTGTGCTGCCGTAGCCTTGAACCACGTTCAGAACACCCGCAGGGATCCCCGCTTCAAGGGCTAATTCACCAAGGCGGTTTGCAGATAACGGCGATAACTCAGACATTTTTAACACCGCGGTATTACCAAGAGCTAAACACGGTGCCGTTTTCCATGTCGCGGTCATAAATGGCACGTTCCACGGAGAGATTAACCCACACACACCCACTGGCTGAACGAGGGTGTAGTTCATCATTTTGTCGTCAACCGGATAAGTACGACCGTTCATCTGCTGGCAAATTTCAGCAAAAAATTCAAAGTTATGTGAAGCGCGTGGGATCAACACATTTTTAGTTTGGTGGATTGGCAAACCGGTATCTTGGGTTTCCATTTCCGCGATTTGCGGGACGTTTTCGTCGATCAGTTCACCCAAACGGCGCATTAAGCGGGCGCGCTCTTTCATTGGCGTGTTAGCCCATTTTGGAAACGCTTCTTTTGCGGCGGCAACCGCTTGGTTGATTTCGTCTTGACCACCAGAAGCAACTTCAGCGAGCACTTCGCCAGTAGCAGGGTTCGTGGTTTGGAAATATTCTTTGCTGGCAACGTTTTTACCGTTGATCCAATGATTAATCTTAGTCATTACACTCGTTCCTCATAGTCTTTTTCGCTGATAATGGTATTAACCAGTCGGCCAACACCTTCAACTTCAACAATGACTTCGTCACCTGGCACGACATCAGACAGCCCTTTTGGTGTGCCTGTCGCAATCATGTCGCCCGGTTGCAGTGTCATAAAGTCACTGAGGTAAGCAATTAAAAATGGAATATCGAAAATTAAATCTGCCGTGGTGCCTTTTTGGCGTAACTCCCCATTCACATAGGTATACAGCGCAAGGTTATGCGGGTCTTTCACATCGTCTTTATCCACTAACCACGGGCCAATCGGCGTTAAGGTATCGCGGCTTTTTACCCGTAAGTTCGGGCGATAGTAATTTTCTAAATAGTCGCGGATAGCGTAGTCATTACACACGGTGTAACCCGCAACATAGTCCATCGCGTCTTCTTTCGATACTTTGTGTGCGGTTTTGCCAATCACTACCACCAGCTCAGACTCATAATGCATGTATTCAACATTATCTGGGCGAACAGATACTTGGCGGTGCCCTGTTAAGCTGCTTTCTGCTTTTAAGAAAATTAACGGCTCTTCAGGTGGCTTAAATTCTAATTCTGCGGCGTGGTCGGCGTAGTTCAAACCAAGGGCGAACAGGGTACCTTGTGCAGGGGGTAACCAAGTTACATCTGCGGAATCACCGGCGACAACGTCTCCGTTGGGTAATGTAATGGCTTCGTTATCGCCGACAGTGACGGCATATTCCGTCCCTTTAAAAAGGATTTTTGCGTGCTTCATTATTTTCCTCCTGCCGCGACTACGGTATTTTTCAGGCTAGGGAAGCCTTCTGCTTGAACCACGACCTCATCACCGGGCTTGATAGTCACGCGTTGTTGTGGGGTTCCCATCAAGATCACATCCCCTTGTTTTAAGGTGGCGAAATCACTGAGGGCCGCCACTAGATCACTGGCGTCGCGGATCAAATCTTTTGTTGACCAGCGATCAACTTCTTTGCCATTTACCTGAGTAATGATATCAACAGGGGCATTCAGGGACGTTTTCACCAGCTCGCCGATTGGGCAGAAGGTATCACGGCATTTTGCTTTGATAGCAGGGCGGTAGAAAGTGTCTTCTGGTAGGCTCACTTCATTTGCAAGCGCAAACCCAGCGATAAATTTCATGGCATCCGCTTTGCTCACTTTCCGTGCATCTTGGCCAATTACCAGTGCGAGGGTTGCACCACTTTGCACTTCTTCACCCGCAGGGTGCAGAATTTGTTCGCCAGAATTGATGCGCGTATTGCGCGGCTTAATAAACCACACAGGGGTCTTTGGTGGGGTTTTATAAGGGGCTTGCTGGAATGCCTCGAGCCAATGGCTAAGTTGGCTTTGATGATTGAGGGCAACGGCAAATACTGTGCCTTTCATTGACAACTCCTTAATGAAGAGAATTCAACTTTCGAGTAATTATTAACATATTAATAAAGTATAATTTCGAAATTAGCAATAACTTTACGTAAATGTTAATTTTAATTGTGATCGCATTAACAAAATCTAATGGTCAACATGTAAGTTGTTGTTATTAATTATTTTATTATTTTTTCAAATTTTTTTTAATTACAAATATTTAACTTCATAAATGATTAAAAAATTATTTACTCATTAATATTTTGGGGTTTTTCTTTGAGATTGTTATTTGAGCATGCTACTCTTGAACAGAGGTGAGTGAGGTGTGTTGAAACTAGGGGGCTTTTCTTTGTAGAGAGCCTAAAAGCACAATCTCAAAGCACCTAAATTGGGATTACATAACATTAATTAAGTGGTGAGTTTTAAGCTTATGCATGAATCATTGACAATTGCATTATTGCAGGCGAGAGAAACCGCAATGGGTTTTTTCCGACCAATTTTAAAGTCGTATAATTTGACTGAACAGCAATGGCGTATCATTCGCGTTTTAGCTGATAACCGTTCAATTGATTTTCATGAGTTATCGGTTCAAACCTGTATTCTCCGTCCAAGCCTGACGGGGATCTTAACCCGTATGGAGCGCGAAGGTTTAATTTTCCGCTTAAAGCCACTGAATGACCAACGCAAACTCTACGTTTCGCTAACGCCAGCAGGGCAAGAGCTGTACGACAAAGCACGTCAAGAAGTCGAAGCTGGCTATCAAAAAATTGAGCTGGCATTCTCGCCAGAGAAAATGCAGCAATTGACGGCGTTGTTGGATGAGCTGATTGCGTTAGAGAGCCCGGATTATAGCAATATTGTTGCTGATAAGAGAAAGAGCGCCTAATTTTCGTCATATTTCGCACTCTAGCTGTGTTGGCTTCTTTCGGCTATTTGGGTCACATACTGATGTATGCTCCCCAAGCTATCCTCAATTGCCGCCTTGCTAGAGTTCGAACTGTTTAGAAAATTAATTTGTATCTAGATAATTAGTTTGCCTTCGTCATATTGCGAATTCTAGCGGTGTTGGCTTCTTTTGGATATTTAGGTCACATACTGATGTATGCTCCCCAAGCTATCCTCAATTACCGCCTTGCTAGAGTTCGAACTATTTAGAAAATTAATTTGTATCTAGAAAATTAATTTGCTGTCGTCATATTTCGAGCTTTAGCGGTGTTGGCTTCTTTCGGCTATTTGGGTCACATACTAATGTATGCTCCCCAAGATATCCTCGTTTAGCGCCTAGTCACAGCACGAACTATTTAGAAAATTAATTTGTACCTAGAAAATTAATTTGCTGTCGCCATATTTCGCACTGTGACATTATTGCTGGAACTTGGTTAGTTAGGTATCTCTTTGAGATACTTATAAAAATGAGTTATCGATGGGGCATTTCTTACTAATGGATTATCTTGGGGTATTCGGTTTTAGAGTGTGTGATGTGATATACACCGCTTCAATTTTTAAGCTTAAATTCAAGCACTGTAAATCTCTTTAATTAAAGGAAGTAACCCTAATCCAGTTAACTGAATCTCGATTTCATTGGTTTTTTTGATATCGTCTTTATCTGAGCCATCAAATACATGGTCAGTACTGATAATCAAGGTGCCATTATTTTTTTCATTTTCAATATGAATAAGCTCAGCAGCCATAGGCGCTTGTTCTTGTGTTATATGTTTATTTAAATACAGCATCCAGCCAACGGGAAGTCTGTCTGGGAAAACTTGTTTTTGATTGTATGCATAATTATTTGTATCTATTTTGAAACATATAACATCAAAAATAGATAAAATTTTATGTAGCGATTTTAATGTATTTGAAACACTTAAGCTTTTAACTTTTCTAATATTAAATCTTAATATGTATTGATTACTAAGTGTAGCGTGTTGTATTGTTAAAGAGTTACCTTCTGCCCATATAGATTCTATAATTTCTATATTCTCTTTATTTTTTAAAATAGAAGATGGTCTACCATTCTCAAATGCTGGTTTTTTCATTGAATCTTCTAAGCTTTCCCCAGAAAAAAACCATTCATTATTATTAGGTAACGTAACATTCTCTACAAAATCTATCATGGAATGAAAAATATCGGAGAGTTTCTCACTTGTTAGTTCATCACCTAGTTTAATATCAACATCTAACTTTAGCTTCATTTTAAAGTAACCTTTTTATGGCGTTAAATGGGTTCGTACTTGTTGATAAGAATCAAAAATCCTTGAACAAAACCTATACATGTTTTCTTGTGAAAAATGCCAGTCAATATATGGTATATTTAAACTGCCCTGCGGGAGTATCAACGGTTCTAATTTGTGTATTACATATCCTTGCTTGATATTCATAAGCTTTTGGTGAACGTGTATTGGTTATATTACTTTCATGAAGAATAACATACGGAATAACAGGGCAATCTTTACACCCTTTGCTAGCCTCAATTGCAGCAACGCCAATCGATGAGCCTGCTACAGCGCCAGCCCCTTGTCCACCTTTTCCTTTATCATTGGGAGCCTCATCGCCAAGTTCACCACCAATGGCGATACTTTCGTATTCACGTATTTTATCACCGTAGCTTGTATTATCTCCTCATTCTTCATCACCAGTACTGAATGAGGAGGGAAGATCATTATCCAAAGCAGATAACTTGAATAACTAAAATATACTTAGCTATATATCTCACGTATCAACGGCAATAACCCTAATGCTGTTAGCTGAATTTCGATTTCATTGGCTTTTTTGATATCGTCTTTATCTGAGCCATCAAATACATGGTCAGTACTGATAATCAATGTGCCATTGTTTTTCTCATTTTCAATATGAATAAGCTCAGCAGCCATAGGGACTTGTTCTTGCGTGATATGTTTATTTAAATACAGCATCCAACCAACGGGGAGTCTGTCTGGGAAAACATTTTTTTTATTATACCTATACCCATTAGTATCAATCCGCATACAAACGATTTTATAGACACTAAAATAATAATTTATGGCCTCTATTACAGAATTTTTTTTGATGTAGTTAATATCATCAATAGCAAATTCAAGATTATAGATTAATCCAGAACTGGTATACTTTATATCAATGCCTTGTTTTCATTAGCCCATATTGATTCCATACAATCAAAGTAAGGAATATCCTTTAATAAATTGGTTGGTGTGTTTTGATTAAAGGCTTTCTTTTTTAATGCATCTTCAAGGGTATCGCCTGTTAAATACCATGAGTCCTCTTTTTCATTAGTAATTGATTCACATGTTAAAATCATATGACTAAAAATATCAATTAATAGGGGGGGTGACATTTCTTCATGTAGCTCGATATCTAAACTAATTGATAAATCCATCTTTTCCCCTTTTACGCTTAGCTGTAAATTTCAGTATAAAGTGGAAGTAGCCCTAACGCAGTTAGTTGTATTTCGATTTCATTGGCTTTTTTGATATCGTCTTTATCTGAGCCATCAAACACATGGTCAGTACTGATAATCAATGTGCCATTGTTTTTCTCATTTTCAATATCAACAAGTTCAGCGGCCATAGGCAATTGTTCTTGCGTAATTTTTCTATTGAGATAAAGCATCCAACCAACGGGGAGTCTATCTGGGAATACATTTTTTTCATTTAAGTGATATTGATTTGTATGAACAAACATAACAGCAATATTATCTTTATTGTTTAATATTTTTTGCAACAAATTTTTTATTTTTATTGTCAAGCCCATTTCATTTTCAATTTCTAAAGAATAGGTAATCAAAAAATTATCCGTGCTGCTGCATATATAATTTTGTATCCTGATACCACCACTACCATTCCAAATTGAGGTTACAAATATGGGGGGAGTCTTACATAATTTTTTTATAAGTAACTCGACTTCCTTGTGATCGATTACGCCTCTATCAATTATTTTATGCTTTAACGCCTCTTTTGGACTGTATCCAGATGAAAACCAGCTTTCAGTATGAGTTATTTCTTTTATATACTCTGAAAAGCATAAGATGTTATCAACTGCATCCTGCGCTGTGTAATTTTTTTACTCAAGTAAATCTTTATAATCAATGAGATGGCTATTGTTGCTCCTTACGGTGTATGAAAACGCTATCGTCATAGCTCGTATTTCCCCACTTTCATCATCACTACTTGAGGTGGGGGAAACTGATTAGCCAAGGTTGTCAATTAAATTAACTGTATATCTCACGTATCAACGGTAATAACCCTAATCCAGTTAACTGAATTTCGATTTCATTGGCTTTTTTGATATCGTCTTTATCTGAGCCATCAAACACGTGGTCAGTACTGATAATCAATGTGCCATTGTTTTTTTCATTTTCAATATGAATAAGTTCAGCAGCCATAGGCACTTGTTCTTGCGTGATATGTTTATTTAAATACAGCATCCAACCAACGGGGAGTCTGTCTGGGAAAACATTTCGATTTTTATATTCATAGTCATTAATGTCTACACGAACACATAATACATTAAATTCATCAAAGTAATGGTGTAAGATATCCTTTACTTTATTTATACTTACATTTGGTATTTCGCGTAAATCAAACTCTAAATTATATTTCAAATTTACGCTGTTTCCTTTTATAACAAGAGCTTTTTTTTCACCAGACCAAATAGATTCTATACAATCAAAAAAAGGAATATCCTTTAATAAATTCGTCGGTGTATACTGGTTAAAGGCTTTCTTCTGTAATGCTTCTTCCAGACTATCGCCTGTTAAATACCATGAGTCCTCTTTTTCATTAGTAATTGATTCACATGTTAAAATCATATGACTAAAAATATCAATTAATAGGGGGATTGACATTTCTTCATGTAACTCAATATCTAAACTAATTGATAAATTCATCACATACCTTTTTACTATTCACTATAAATTTCAGAATAAAGCGGCAGCAGGCCTAATCCAGTTAACTGAATTTCGATTTCATTGGCTTTTTTGATATCGTCTTTATCTGAGCCATCAAATACATGGTCAGTACTGATAATCAAGGTGCCATTATTTTTCTCATTTTCAATATGAATAAGCTCAGCAACCATAGGGACTTGTTCTTGCGTGATATGTTTATTTAAATACAGCATCCAACCAACGGGGAGTCTATCAGGGAATACATTTTTTTCATTTAAGTGATATTGATTTGTATGAATTAATATCTTCCCTACTTTAATATAATTTTCCATTAAGTTTAATATTGATTTTTTAATCGTATATTGTATGTTTTTCTTGTTTTCCAACTTCATGCTTAAGCTAACATCATAATTATCAAAGCTTCTGGCTAGATAATTACTTATTTGTAGGCTATTTTTATCTCCATTCCAGATCGCGGAGCCATAAATAGGAGAAGATTTTGTTAGTTTATTAATGAATTTGTGTTCGATCTCCTTGTTTATATTATCATTTTCAATGAATTTCTTCTCTAGGGCTCCTTTCTTTGAGCTTCCTGTAAGGTACCAGCTAGACTGACCTGCAATTTCATTTGTAAACTTTGAAAAAAACAAATAATCATTTACCACATCAGAAATTGAATAATTTTCCTTATTTAAATAGATTTCTATAGTTAATGAGAGCTTCATAGCTAGTCCTTCAGGTATGTAAAATACGTTGATGTTCACAAACGCTATCGTCATAGCTCGCATTTCCCCACTCTCATCGTCACTACCTGAGGTGGGGGAAACTGATTAGCCAAGGTTGTCAATTAAATTAACTGTATATCTCACGTATCAACGGCAATAACCCTAATCCAGTTAACTGAATTTCGATTTCATTGGCTTTTTTGATATCGTCTTTATCTGAGCCATCAAATACATGGTCAGTACTGATAATCAATGTGCCATTGTTTTTCTCATTTTCAATATGAATAAGTTCAGCAACCATAGGTACTTGCTGTTGGCTTATTTTTTTATTGAGATAAAGCATCCAGCCAACGGGGAGCCTATCTGGGAAAACATTTTTTTTATTGTATCTATATTTATTCGTATCAATTCGCATGCAAATTATTCTATATGTATCAATATAATAATTTAGTGCATTAACTATAGCTGTTTGGCTAAGTGCATTAATATTACGTAGTTTAAACTCTAGATTATATATCAGCCCACAACTGGTATATTTTATATCTAATGCTTTGTTTTCATTAGCCCATATAGATTCTGCCCAATCAAAATAAGGAATATTCTTCAATAAATCGGTTGGTGTATATTGGTTAAAAGCTTTCTTTTGTAATGCTTCTTCTAAAGTATCGCCTGTTAAATACCATGCGTCTTCATTTTCATGAGTGATCGACTCACAGGTTAAAATCATATGACTAAAAATATCAATTAATAGGGGGATTGACATTTCTTCATGTAGCTCGATATCTAATTTAATCGATAAATTCATAACTACCTCAAAATTATGGTGAAAAGTGTGTTCGTACTTGTGGTAATGGTTCTAATAATTCCTCACAAAGCTCAAACATTTTTTTATGTGAAAAATGCCAATCAATAAATGACCTTTTTTTAAACTGGCTAAAGCATAACCAGTTTTGTTCTCCGGCTTGCTTAAGGATTTTATTATGCTCACCCATAAATATATTTGGCTCGCCTTGGCTATTGAAGAAAAAATCATAATTATCTTTAGTTTCAATAAAGTTATATTCACTGGGCACCCAGCCGTCAAACTCCACTAAAGGATTTTTGGTTCTTGTTGGAACTGGGATTGTGCACTTCCATTCATCAATATATTTAAACTGCCCTGCAGGAGTAGCAACGGTTCTGATTTGTGTATTACATATCCTTGCTTGATATTCATAAGCTTTTGGTGAGCGTGTATTGGTTATATTACTTTCATGAGGAATAATATACGGAACCGCAGGGCAATCTTTACACCCTTTGCTAGCCTCAATTGCAGCAACGCCAATCGATGAGCCTGTTACAGCGCCAGTGGCAGCCCCTTGACCGCCTTTTCCTTTATCATTGGGAGCCTCATCGCCAAGTTCACCACCAATGGCGATACTTTCGTATTCACGTATTTTATCACCGTAGCTTATATTATCTCCCCACTCATCATCACTATTACCTGACGAAGAGGGAAAACCGATTTTTGAGGCTTCTTGGGTTACGGCGGCGAGCCCGCCCAGCGTCATTAAGCCTGCGCCTGCAACTATTAATGGAATTGGCATGTTAAGTTCTCCATTCAATCAATTTCATGGCTATCCGTAAAAAATCTTGATACTGCTGCTCTGGCACGCGATTTTTTTCCTCAAGCATATCTCTAATTTCGGGCTTTAAATGAAAGCCGGGGCAGCAAGCCTCGTAAAATAAAAATGACCGAATTAACGGTTCTTGAGTGAACCCTAGGGAAAGCACATAGCGAAACGCAGACTCTAAGCGTGTGTTTAGCGTGTCGAGGTTCTTAATTTTATTCAAGTGGTGTTGACAAAAATCCGCACTCACTTGCTTGACGTAATCGCTCTGCTCAATATTGGCAATTCTCTTTAATTGCTCTTCGCTAAACTGCATTTAAACCACCTCCTTGTAATGCATAAAATCGCCCTTCAAAACGGTAATACCATGCAATGAGTGGTGCGGTTATTTCATTGAATTGTTCATTCGTGAGCACTTGGGGCATATTGTGAGTGACGCGAGGGTCGTAAAAGCGAAATAAGGCGGTTTTCCCATCAGGTAAGCTGACATTAAGCCGTTCAGATAAATGAATAGCCAGTTTATCAATGGGGAACTCACTAATGAGCCATGTTAGTGCGGCGGATTCAGTTTCTAATTGCATTAAATCAGCCAGCAAACTCCCTTGCAGGGTGACGTCAATTAACCATGGGCCCGCCCAAGCGATTTCGCTATCGGAAGGTTGCCGAAATAACGGACTTGCTGCGCTGAGCGTATTTTGCAGTGCTTTATCAAAGTAACGTTCATACTGTAAACCACAAATCAAACAATAATGTTTGGCTGCGGGGTAACGTTCCAGATAGTTAAAAAGAGGATGTTGGTTATGCATGGGGTCATCCTTCTCTCACGACTAGCATTTGACCCGATTCTGCCGCTTTCATAAGGCAACTAATGCAAATTTTAGGCGGTATTGCGGGTGGGGTTGTTGAGGCTAGTTCGGTTGACCCACTTTCGTCGCTATAACAATCTTGAATTGATGGAATAAACCGTGCTCGGCAAGGACATGAGCTGATACTTTCTAGTGTTCCCGCGACTTTTCGGTCTTCATTCCAAACGCTGTTACACCCACCAATAATATAAAAACGCCCAGAATGCTTACCGCAACTGACGAGATCGCCTTCCCTTGCACCCGCTACACCGTACCAAGAAAATGTTTGGTCACCGGTGAGTATTTGTCCTCCGCAAGTTGTTCTATCACCCACTCGCAAAAAAAAGCCTATCGCCATAATCTATTCCTTTTATCATGAGATAGGGATTATTTTGCACTTAAGTAAAATTATCAATAATAAATAAATGTTATTGTATTTTTGTTGAATGTAACTCGCAGATTAAAAAAAATTTCTGTTTTATTACGCTGTTCGCTAATGATTCTTTGTGAGTTTTATGGCAAGCATTAGTATATGGAGAGAGATGGGGGAATATTGAGCAAAAAATTGGCGACCCATTTTTGAGCCGCCAGTGCATTTTCATCTACATATTTCGAGATAATAGTTCGGTGATGAACTACTTACCCAACAAGTGTAAGAAGTGAATATGTTTTTCATATTGGTCGAGAATATCGTGGATGATCTGCTCTTTTGCCCAGCCCATCACATCGTAGTCTTGGCCGCCTTCTTTTAAGTGAATTTCGGCGCGGTAATAGCGTTGTTCTTCACTCTTTTCTTCATCTGTTTCCGTGCCCATACCCGCTAAGGCAAAAGATGGCTGAACATAGTAACGGAGGCGAACTTCGTAGAAAAAGTTCATATCGTCGCCTAAATCTACCTCAAAACCGATTCTGTCGTCTCTGTCTGTATGAATATGGCAAACCGTGCCTTGCTTCGCTAATTCCTCGGAAACCATCTCCATTGACGGCTTAACAGATTCTTCCATAAAACGCTTCACATGGGCGCGCTTAGGGAAATAGACAATATTGCGCAAGCGGCGTTGCCATGGGATTGGGTTACGGCTTGCCGTCGGCGCAATCGTCGCTAATTGCTGGCTATCGCGCTTATAGGCATCCACGCGCAGCGCTTTAAATAACCCATAAATAGAGGCAAGCAAGACCATGGCAAACGGTAAGGCGCTGGCAATGGTGAGGGTTTGCAGCGCTTGTAAGCCACCCGCCAGTAACATGGTAATAGCCACGACGCCCATCAGCCCAGCCCAGAAAATACGCTGCCAAATTGGGGTATTAGAGTCACCGCCAGAGGCCAGTGTATCGACCACCATCGCCCCTGAGTCCGCCGAGGTGACAAAGAATACCACCACCATTAACATGGCGAAAAATGATAATGCAGAGGAAAATGGGAAATAATTCAAGAACTCAAACAAGGCAAGGGAGACATCCGATTGCACGGTTTCGGCGAGCTTTACCGCTCCTTGGTTCTTGATAAGGTCAATGGCAGTGTTACCGAAGAACGTCATCCACATCAATGTGAACCCAGCAGGCACGAATAACACGCCCATGACAAATTCACGGATAGTACGGCCACGGGAAATTCGCGCGATAAACATCCCCACAAACGGTGACCATGATAACCACCAACCCCAATACAGTAACGTCCAGCCACCTAGCCAATCGCTTGATTTAGGTTCATAGGCGTACAAATTAAAGGTTTTGGTCACAATCTCAGAAAGATAACCGCCCGTATTTTCCACAAACGATTTTAATAACAGAACCGTCGGCCCCAGTATCACAATCAGCAACAGCAGCAAGAAAGCGAGACCCAAGTTAAGTTCGGATAAAATACGAATGCCTTTATCCAGCCCTGAAACCACAGAAAGCGTTGCCAGTGCGGTAAATGTGACGATTAGCCCCACTTGCACCATTTCATTCACCGGCCAGCCAAACAAGTGATTTAGACCCGCATTGACCTGCAATACACCGAAGCCTAATGATGTGGCAACACCAAACACCGTACCAACGACTGCAAAGATATCAACGGCATGGCCAATAGGGCCATAAATGCGATCGCCAATAATGGGATACAGTGCAGAGCGTAGTGTCAGGGGTAACCCGTGGCGATAACTAAAAAACGCCAAAATTAAGGCAACAATGGCGTAAATCGCCCAAGCGTGTAACCCCCAGTGGAAGAAGGTCAAACGCATGGCTTCTTTTGCCGCTTCAATAGTTTGTGGCTCACCGACAGGCGGATTGAGGTAATGCATCACGGGTTCGGCGACCCCAAAGAACATCAAGCCAATCCCCATACCGGCGGAAAACAGCATGGCAAACCACGACACGTAACTAAAATTTGGCTGCGCGTGGTCTGGCCCCAGTTTTATTTGCCCATAACGGGAGAGTCCCAGATAAGTCACACTCAGAAGGATGATGGCTACAGCAAGGATGTAGAACCAACTGGCGTTGTTAAACAAGTTTTGTTGAAGATGACTTAGATGAGATTCTGCGACTTTTGGCATCAGTGCGGCAAAGCCTACAATAACCAAAATAATAATGGCAGAGCTATAAAACACTGGGGGACTAATTTTAGAACGAACTTTTTTCGAATCAGTAGCAATTTGACTCATAACAACCTTCTTTTGTTTTATTTTATTTTTGGCATACCAAGAGTGAGAACGGTATGCAACGACCTGTCCTTCTTAATGAAACAATGGATAATTGCGAAAATATTCCCTAAGGGAACGTAATAGAAAGAACAATAAAAACGCGTTATACGTGGTGTTGTTGGCAGTGAAAACCGCCGAAAAAATCATAAATGTCGAGTCTTTGCCACCTTGGGAAGTTAAAAAATAGGCGGTTATACTGCCATGATATGGATGAATGATCAACAATAGGGGGAAATAAGATTGATTAAAGGGATGGAATATCATGTTAATTATCAATTTATTAATCATTAAGAATGATAAATTTACATGTTTTACCAATAAGTTAAGGAAGATGGGTGAAAGTCACTATTAACTTGTTGTAAAGTGCGAGTTGCTTGATAATAAAAGCGTATTATCTCAATTGACTATCCTTACTCCCACGCCGATTGTAACCACTAAAAGCGGCTTGTTTTTTGTCTAGTTCAGATTGGCACTTTAGACAGAGTTTCACGCCTAATACCGCCAAGCGGCGTGCTTCAGGAATAGGCTCGCCGCACTCTTCACAAAATTTGGCACTTTCACCTGAAGGCAATTGGCCACGTGCTTTCGCAATCGCGTCATCTAGCGTGGCATCAATTTGTTCCTGCACCGCATCTTCATTTGCCCAGCCATTCGCCATGGTACACCTCTGGTTGGTTAATAATTGACCTAGTATTAATATAGAGGCGAGAGCGGTAATTTCAAGGGCAGGGTTAACGGTTTAAAGATAAGCTCATAAAAATATGATCCATGCCATCCTCATCGTACATTTCCCCTTCAGTTTTATAGCCTAGGCTTTGGTAGAAGGTAATGGCGGTGTGTTGGGCAGAAAGGCCGATTTTTTGATACTGATTTTCAGCGCCATATTGCTGGACAAACTTCATCATTTCGCGGCCTAAGCCTTTGCCGCGGTGCGTTTTTTGCACAGCAACACGTCCCACTTTGATCAATCCAGCATCCATAAATAGACAGCGCAAAACCGCTGCAGGTTGCTGGTTTAAATATAAAACCACATGCAGCGCGGTATCATCATATTCATCCACATCAATGTCAGCGGGGAAGCCCTGCTCTTGAGTAAAAACTTGCTGGCGTAGGTCAAAAGCATCTGCGACCAGTGCAGGGTTTGCATGGCCAAGGCTGTGTTTGATTTCCATGGAGAGTCCTAGTTTTGACGTTATAAAATAAAAGAAGGTTTACTATATAACGAGATAGCCATTGGAACAGGTAGGTTTTGGTGCTTTTTAGGATGTAATAGATAAAACAGGCAAATGCAGGTAAAAAACCTGCATTTGGGGTAATGATTAAGTGCGATTGCAGCGCGCTTAGCGTACTTTTTTAAATATTACTTATTCTCTGTTTTTGCATCATTTTCAGCTTTGATGGATTCTGTTTTTTCTTTAACGTCAGTTGCCACTTCATCAGCTTTATTGATGGCATCTGTTTTAACTTCTTGACCAAGTGCAGAAGCATCTTGTTTCAGCTCCTCAGCTTTATTTTTTGTTGCTTCGGTAAGTTCATTGGCTTTTTGTTCACCATCAGCTTTGAGTTGTTGAGCTTTTTCTTCAGCTTGCTTAACAGTATCGCTAGGTTTAGATGAATCATCACAGCCTGTTATGACAGTAAGTAGACCGGCAAAAAATAATGAAGCGATGATTTTTTTGTTCATAAACATACCCTTAGAATTAAATGAGTTTAAAACCATTTATCAGCATTGATACTTATGCTCATATTTTAATATAGTTGAATTTAAGGTTTTAATAAAATGAATAGGCGAATTTTTGAAATATAAAAGTGACTTATTGTTGTCTGGCATTGCTAATTTCTCCCTTATGCTGAATATTCATGGTTTTTAATGGTTAAGGGGGTTATTGCACCTAAAGCTCAGAAGACAGGCTAAACTGATGGCATAAAAAGCAAAAAAACGTTTTAAATTAGGTAAATAAAAGGATAGCAATATGACGTACTATTATTCGTTTATCATTTTAAAGTTCATTATTGGTTTCGCTATCGTTATTACCCATATGAATTTATCTGGAAAAACACAGCTCTCCCAAATGACTCCGATTGATTTTATTGGTAATTTTGTTTTAGGGGGAATTATCGGAGGGGTGATTTATAGTGATACGATACCGCTGTATCAATATATAACGATTTTAATGATTGGTGTCTTATTTATTAGCTCTTTGAATTTATTAACAAAAAAAGTGAACTTTTTCCGTAATGTGGCGATTGGCAACCCAATACCGATTATTAAAAAGGGGCAATTCATTATGGAAAATATACTCAAGAAAAAAAATAAAATAGATATCATCAATATCTCATCGCGTATTCATGCCCAAGGTATTCATTCATTTCAAGAAATTTACTATGCACAAATTGAGCCTGACGGGCAACTGACCATCATTTGTGATGAAAAAAATATGCCTTCGGTTATTTTAATGAAAGATGGTGTGATAAGAACCAGTGAGTTGGAATCGATAGAAAGGGATGAAGCTTGGTTAAAGCAACAGATTGAATTTCAAGGTATTGAATCGCTCGATGATATTTTCTTAGCGGAGTTCTGGCGTGGTGAAGTTACTTTTATTTTGCAAGATGGGAAAATAAACCGCGAAGATACACATGAACTAAAAAGCATTGCTTAAGGTAGGCAAGTAGATGAAATGCAATGCACTCCATCTACTTGTAATGATATTACTTCTTCAAATCATCATAAAGCATGATTGAGGATTTATTATCAGGGTCACCGATATAACGAGGCTGAGGTTTAAACTCTGTGCTAAACAGGCTCTTTTCTGGTTCATAACCTGTGTAGTTGAAGCCCGCTAAGTCAGACCACGCGTAGATAAAATCCATCGTGCTGAATGGGCGGGTTGTTTTATCATTTAAATCAAACTGATGGGTACTTAACCATTCAGGTGATTGCCAAACAAGGAAGGGCACATTGTAGATAACCTTGCTTGGTTTACCTTCACTACGGCCTAACATCTCATGTGGTGGTGTATCATAGACATCTTCCCCGTGGTCAGAGAAAAAGACTAAGAAGCCATTTTCTTTAGAAGAATCAAAGTCTTTAATTAAGGTCGACACCACATAATCATTGTAATGCTGTGCATTATCATAGGCGTTATAGTCTTTGACTTGGTCATCTTTCAGGTTAGCAGGTACCAAGCTGTCCCTTTGCGTAAACACCGCTTTATCTTCAGGGTAGCGGAATTCATAACGCATATGGGTCCCTAGCAGATGCACCACGATAAATTTCTTTTCTGCTGGGTCGGCAAGGGCTTCTTTGAAAGGGTCGAACACCACGTCATCGTAGATACGCGAGCTCTGAGCCATATCATTATTGAGGTAATACTGCTTATCGGTCTGGCGAGAAAAGGCCGTCAATAAAGTATTTCGCTCTGTCATGGTTTGCTGATTGGTGATCCAAAACGTTTTAAAGCCAGCTTGTTTCATCATATTCATGATAGAAGGGCGGGAGTTAAACAATTCAGGCTCAGTCTGGGTCGCAAACGTGAGAATTTGTTGGAGCGCTTCAATGGTATACGGACGCGGAGTCACGACATCATTAAATACCGATAAGTTAGCGGGGTAGTCTTTCGCCAACTCGGCTAACTCAGGGGTCGTTGGGCGCTGATAACCGTACAGGCTCATTCTGTCGCGGCTGGTGGACTCACCAATCACTAAGACGAAAGTACGTGGTGTATTACCATTGGTATCCACAAAGTTCGCAAGTGGTGGAATTTTGCTGTTATCGCGGATCAGTTCTTCCATATTGGCTAACTGATTTTTATAAAGGAAATAACCACTAACGAATTGCCACGGTGCGGCGTAAGCCAGTTTGCTATTCACATAGGAAGCCACATTTGCCAGTGGTCTATCTTGTTTGATGCCTTTGTTGTAATACGGTACACCAAACAAAATGACCAATATCAGCAAGGAAACAACCACATTGCCTTTTTTCGGTATATAAACCGGTTTTAGGCGTGACCACAAGAAAATAGCCACTAAGGTATAGGCAAGAATGACGCCAACCACTTTAAAACTAAAGTATTGTTTGAGGAATTCCCCTGCTTCATTGGTATTGGTTTCAAACATCACAAACATCACGCTTTGTGATATCTGGTGGCCATAAACCACAAAGTAAGCCAGGGCAACCACAGAAGATAGCCACAAGATAACCCCAATAACCCCTGCGACAAGCTTAATTTTCCGAGGGAAAAGAAGAGCGGGGATTAACCATAATGAGCTATACAGCAGGGAATCTCTTAACCCGATACTGTTACTTTGGCCTGTGACGACCACATAAAGCTGCAATAACGATGAGAAATACCAAAAGTAGATTAATAGCCAGAACAGTGATAACCAGCTAAATTTCTCTGTGCGTGTAGTGTTGAGCATAGTGTTTTTAAACTCTTATTTTCTTTAATCGCGAAGTAATATTGAAAAATAATCGAAAAATCGGTGTTTAGATTTACTGGCCAAACTTAAGTTCAATAATAGTTTGAGCATCAAAGGTAAATCTTTAAGTATTTCTTAATCTTGTGTTTTTTTAGCGAAATGGCGTTGCGTACAATCCATTTTAGCCGCTCACCTAGTGGGGTGACTTTCAATTATAGACGATGTTTTATCATTCATAATCTAAATAGTAAGATAACGAATTATCGTTTGTTATCGGGCTAACCGAATTGATATTATCTTTTGTTATATTTATGGTATATAAAAAGTTTTAATGGTTTGCTGAGAAAGGGTGAGAGTCCGTCATGTTAGATAACGCGTTTGTGGCTTTTTTGAGATCATCCTTAACGATTAGGATAGTGCTTTCTATCTTGGTCATCATTGATGGTTCGATGATTTTAAAACCTGTTCTAAGCGCTTATACGGATTACATTGATTGGCGTGAAAATGGTTTTACCGAATGGCTAAAATCATTAGGATTTATGAAATTATTGGATATTCCGCGCTTTTTACTTGGCATTTCACTTATTTTTCTTTCCCTCTTTATGTTAAACGGCGCACGTATCGCGTGGATTTTTTCGCTGTTTTTATTAGGGATAATTTCATTTGTTGACCTACGACTCGCGCAAGAAAATATTCACCAAGGTTATTTTTCTTTGGCCTTATTTATCGCATTAGGGCTATTTTGGAAGCTTTATCATCACCACAGTCTAACCAGTGCTGGTTTTGTGGCAATTACTTGTATTATCTCGTTATTGTTATATTCCATTTTTGGCACTCTCTATATCGGCAATGAATTCCTACCGGTTGTAAAAGATGGCACCACGGCCTTTTATTTCGCATTGGTGTGCATGACGACCGTTGGTTTTGGCGATATTGTGCCTGTGACACTCGATGCAAGGGTCTTTACTGTTACGGTGATTATTTTAGGGATCACTATTTTTACGACTTCAGTGGTGTATGTTGTTGGCATATTGGCAAAAGGCACAAAAGAAATTGTGCGCAAGAGGTTTTCGTATATGAAAAATCATTATGTGGTGATTGGTAGCACGCCAATGGCAGTCAATGTGTATCAAGGGTTAAAAAAACGCGAGCTACCTGTGGCGGTTATTTGCCAAGAAAATCACCGTAGCCATTACCCTGAAAAAGACAATATTGTCACCGGTGACCCAACCAGTTCGGAGCTACTTGCCGCGGCGAATGTCAAACATGCAAAGTGCGTGCTTATCATGACGGACAGTGACTCACTCAGCACATTTGCTTTATTAGGCGTTAGGGAATTAGCAGGCAGCGATAGCACAGTGAAAACGGTTGTCTTGATCAACCAAGAAAGCAATATGGATAAAATCCGTTTGCTTAAACCCGACATGTTATTTTCATTATCGACTTTAGGTTCTGAAGTTTTGATGCAAGTGCTTTGCGGTGAAGCAATATCGAGTGATTCTATCAGTGATATGCTGTTGAACAAAATTGCCAAACCTTAGAATAATAAACAGGAAATCAGCGGCATGCTAAGTGCACAACAAGTCAGTTGCCATCGTCAAAATCGCATTTTATTTCAACAGCTCGACTTTACTGTTCACCCCAGTGAAATTTTGCAGGTTGAAGGGCCTAATGGCGCAGGGAAAACTACGCTTTTACGGATGATGGCGGGTTTACTTAAGCCTGACGAAGGGGATGTGTGCTGGCAAAATCAACCGATTGATAAACTTAAAGAAGAATTTACTCGGCACTTGCTCTATTTAGGCCATAAACCCGCAGTTAAATCGTTACTTACACCATATGAAAACCTCAAGTTTTATCATCAAATGCATCACAAAGAGCCTGAGGGCGAGAGCATATGGCAGGCTTTAGAGGAAGTTTCACTGATTGGCTTTGAAGATATCCCTGTGAACCAGCTTTCGGCGGGGCAGCAGCGCCGGGTGAACCTCGCACGCTTGTGGCTAAGTGAAGCACCATTGTGGATTCTAGACGAACCTTTTACGGCAATTGATGTGGCGGGAGTTGAACGGTTAACGATGCGTTTTCATCAACATGCCAAGCAAGGGGGCATTATTTTGTTTACCTCTCACCAAGCGATGTCAGGGCAATTTGGCTCATTAAAGCTGACAGGGGGAGGTGAATAATGTTTTGGTTATTAATTAGACGAGAGCTGAAAATTGCCTTTCGCAGCTTTTCCGAGCTCGTTAACCCACTGTGGTTTTTCCTGATTGTCATTACGCTTTTTCCACTGAGCATTGGGCCTGAGCCTCAGTTATTATCGCGTATTTCGGTAGGTGTTTTTTGGGTTGCTGCAATTTTGTCTTCTTTGCTTTCTTTAGAGCGTTTATTTAAAGATGATTACCTTGATGGCTCCCTTGAGCAGCTGTTGTTGGCGCCTCATCCTCTATTTATCACTGTTTTCGCAAAAGTCATCGCGCACTGGTTAGTAACGGGATTACCGCTGATTTTATTATCACCGATAGCGGCGCTGATGTTGTCATTTAATGGCGATACACTAATGGTATTAGCAGGAACATTACTGCTGGGTACCCCCGTTTTAAGCTTTATTGGCGCGATAGGTGCAGCGTTGACGGTGTCATTAAAAAAAGGCGGCGTATTAGTCAGTTTACTGGTATTGCCTTTATATATTCCAGTGTTGATTTATGCGACAGGTACCATGGAAGCCCATAGCTTCAAAATGCCATTAGATGGCTATTTTGCCATTCTCGCCGCATTATTTGCTGCAAGTATTACTTTCTCCCCTTTAGCGATTGCCGCAGCGTTGAAAATCAATATCAGCAATAGCTAAAAATCACGTCATTTATCTTTTAATAAGGGCAAATTATTGCCCTTATTGTTCTTTTTTAGTGATTTTCACTGACTAAGTATCAGCTCACAACAAAACCTAAATTAATAAGATAATCTTACTCATTTTTTGGGTGATTATTAGTTATGTTTTATTTTTTTAGTACAAAATTGGGGTGAAAATAATTTTTGTGCTGAATTTATCAGATTTAATAGTCAATTTAATGCCATTTAAATAAGGTGATTTTTCTATTGTTTTTTAATGAAAAACTTTTTTACAAATTAGTTTTATATTTAAATCAATTCATTAAGTGAAATGCTAAAGAGAGTAATAAAAATGCAGGAGCTAGTCCGATTGTAATTTAACTTAAATTATGTAAAGTTGCGTATATCGACCTAACTTAAATCATAGTGATTAACAAAAATAATGTTTTTTAAGCGTAATTTTATCTATGGATCAATTTTATTTACCTTTTGTTTCCCTACCGTCGCAAAAGCCTCATTATTGAAACCTGATAACACAGATAACCTATTTAATCGGCAGACACAGCAGCAGCAAGCGCAGCAACAACAGTTTGAAGCGAAGGCACCTGATGTCAGCTTGCTTGGCCCTATTGTAAAAGCACAACTGCAATTCCCTGAAGAAACCCCTTGTTTTACGATTGAGCAGGTTGAAATAACAGGGCAGGAAGGGCTACCTCATTGGGTTCCTGTACAACGTTTAGCCAATCAAGCAGTTGGGCATTGCATTGGTATTGATGGTATCAATCTCTTAATTACAGACGTGCAGAATCGATTGATCAGCCATGGCTGGATCACGTCACGAGTGTTGGTACCTGAGCAAGATTTATCCACGGGCACACTTAAATTGGTGGTTTTACCTGGCAAGGTACAAAAAGTTCTCTTTACTGATGGCTCTTCTCAATACAGTACGTTATATACCGCGATGCCAGCACATGCTGGGAACTTATTAGATTTACGTGATATAGAACAAGGGCTTGAAAATTTACAACGCTTGCCGACGGTACAAGCCTCAATGGAAATGATCCCTGGGGATGGGCCGGGTGAAACGCAAATTGTGATTAATCGACAACAGTCACGCTATTGGCATGCGAGCGCATGGGCAGATAACACTGGGTCAAAAAGTACGGGTAAAAACCAAGCAGGTATCATGCTTGCCTTGGATAACCCTACCTCACTCAGCGATCTTTTCTACATTACTGCAACCCGTGACTTGAGCTTTTCAAGCAGTAAAGATACGACGAACTACAGTGCACACTATTCTGTTCCTTTTGGTTATTGGCAATTTGCGACCACAGCAAGTGATTATGAATACACACAAACAATTGCGGGTATGAATGACGATATTCAATATCGTGGGAAAAGTAAGAGCTTAAACTTGCAGCTCAGCAATGTGCTATATCGCGATGCAACAGCAAAAACAACGGCAACGTATGATGTTAACTTACGTGAAACACGCAACTTTGTTCGTGATACCGAAATTGAAAACCAAAAGCGCCGCACCACCTCTTGGAAACTTGGCCTTAATCATCGCCAATATATCGGG
Organism: Providencia sp. UF-224; assembly: GCF_058245955.1. Lineage (NCBI taxonomy): Bacteria > Pseudomonadati > Pseudomonadota > Gammaproteobacteria > Enterobacterales > Morganellaceae > Providencia > Providencia sp. UF-224. The sequence continues at coordinate 287,841 of NZ_JBSICC010000002.1, forward strand.
CAGTCAACGATCACGGCGGGCGCAAGTTATCAACATGGGACGCGTTGGTTTGGTGCGATGCCTGCTTTTGAAGAAACGAACGATCCCAACTCAAGGGAATATGCCACAGCACTGGCAAAAGTGATGCAATTTACAGCCTCCGCAAGCATTCCTTTTCGAATTTCAGAGCAACAACTGCGTTTTGAAACCCAATATTTACGCCAGATTAGTGACAGGCAGTTAACTCCTCAAGATCAATTCAGTATCGGTAACCGCTGGACGGTTCGGGGGTTTGATGGGGAACGCACACTCAGTGCAGACCAAGGATGGACGTTAAGAAATACCCTTTCATGGGTAACACCAATTCCGAACCAAGAGCTCTATCTTGGTGCAGACTATGGGGAAATTGGTGGGCACGGCACATACCGTAATCTTGGCAATCACCTTGCGGGGGGCGCAATTGGCCTACGAGGGGCAATCAGTGCCGCGAACCTCAGCTATGACCTCTCTATTGGTACGCCATTCTCTAAACCTGACGGATTTAAAACGGATCCGGCGACGTTTGCATTTTCTGTTAACTGGAATTATTAAGGTATCTCAGGATGAATAAGTTATTTTACCGCTTAATTTTTAATGCAGCGCGCCAAATGGTGATGGTCGTTGCGGATATTACTCGCAGCCATCAAGCAGGGCCTGCGTGCCAAACAGAAAATCGTGTTGAAAAAACCGCAAATAGCCGAATCCGCTGGTCAATTAAACCCATTGTTACCAGTCTTTGGTTGACGTTGGGTATGGTGAGTATGAGCGCCTCTGCATCCAATATTAAAGCGGATGGTAATGCACCAGGCAATCAGCAGCCGACGATTGTGAATACCCAAAATGGGTTACCTCAAGTGAATATTCAAGCCCCTAATCGCGATGGGGTTTCACGTAACCAATACAGCCAATTTGATGTTGATAACAAAGGGGCAATCTTGAATAACAGTCGCCACGATGTAAACACACAATTGGGTGGAATGATCCAAGGCAACGAGTGGTTGTCAAAGGGTGAAGCGAAAATCATCTTAAATGAGGTCAATAGCCGTGACCCGAGCCAACTCAATGGTTTTATTGAAGTCGCGGGGAAAAAAGCCGATGTAATTATCGCCAACCCTGCGGGGATCACCTGTAATGGCTGTGGGTTTATCAATGCGGATAAAGCTTTACTATCGGCAGGTAAAACTTTGATTGAAAATGGTAAAATCAAAGGCTTTGAAGTCGATAAGGGCAGTATCAATATTGTTGGTAAGGGGTACAACGGTAATGGCACCAACTATACGGCGTTAATCGCTCGGTCAGTCAATATTAATGCCAAATTACACGCTAAAGATTTAGTAATTACCACAGGGAAAAACACCGTTGCTGCGGATGGAAAAACTATTCTTAAAACAGATAATTCCACCACGGGCGATAAACCTGAGTTTGCTTTAGATGTTGCCGCATTGGGGGGAATGTATGCGAATACCATCAAAATGCGTGGAACAGAAAATGGCGTAGGTGTAAGAAATGCGGGGCATATTGGGGCAGAAGCTGGGGACATCACTTTATCAGCGGATGGTAAAGTGGGGAACTCGGGGGTGATCACGGCAAGCCAAAATATAGCCATTGACAGCCAGCAATCCATTAATAACCAAGGTACTGTTTTAGCTCAGCAAAATGTGAGTCTTAATGCTAAACAGGCCATCACTAACACCGATAAAGGCCAAATGGTTGCAGGGCGTGACACCACCTTAAATGCCGCACAAATCAACAGTGACAAAACCGCCTTACTTGCAGCTGGGGTTGATAGTAAAGGTAAACTAACCTCGGCGGGCTCTTTAACGGTTAAAGGTGATAAAAACGTTACACTTCAAGGTGATATTGTCGCTAAAGGATCGTTAACTGCGACAGGGAGTGAACTTGATCTTTCGTTCTCAAATACTCAAGCTCAAAACATCACGCTGACATCGACAGCAAAAGAAATTCGCACTAAAGAAGCACATCTGCAGGCAAAGGATAAAGCCACATTAACGGCAAAAACAGGGATTGATAACCAAAAAGGGGAAATTGTTGCCAAAGACTTGTCGTTAATTGCCCCTGAATTTATTCACAATCAGCAAGGTAAATTGGTTCAAACGGGTAATTCGAAAAACACGTTACGGACTCAAGTACTTGATAACCAAAGTGGGGAAATTAACCTTGCGGGTGATACCTCTATCACCACCCAGCAGTTGAATAACCAGTCAGGGCAGCTGCTAAATCGTGATGGCAAGGTCGATATTCAAAGCCAAAACTTGAACAACCAACAAGGCACGATTTTAGCCTCTGGCAAGCAGGGGCTCGGCATCAATGCAGACAAACTGGATGGGCAAAAAGGGGAAATTCTGACCAGTGGCGGGCTAAGTTTAGCAGGGCAATCCATGAATTTGGATAATGGGACGACTCAAGCTGAGCAAATCACCTTAAAAGCCAATGCGCTCTCTCATCGCCAAGGAAATCTCCTACAAACAGGCGATAAAGCCATGACAGTGGACGTTGCGACGACCTTGGATAATCATGAGGGAAGCATGTCATCCAAAGGTGATCTGCGCATACAGGCAGATAACCTTGATAACAGTGATGGTAAATTATTCACCAGTGCTAACAAACAGTTAGAGATCACCGCAACCACAAAATTGAATAATACGCAGGGGGTGATCCAAACCGATAAATATTTAGCCATCAAAGCCAACCAACTGGTGAATACACAAGGAAAAATCAGCAGTTTATCAGGTGCTGCATTACTCACCGCAAACCAGATGGATGGCCATAAAGGAACGGTTTTTGTACAAAATTCACTGCGTATTGAAAGCCAGGATATCAATTTAAATCATGGGTTTACGCAAGCTAATCAAATCACTATTTTAGCCAATAACTTTTCTCATCAAGGTGCAACGTTACTGCAAGTTGGGGAAGGGAAAACGGAACTACGCATTCAAAATCATTTTGATAATCAGCGTGGGGAAATCTCCAGCAATGGACAGGTTGAGATTTCAGCCAATGCGTTGAATAACCAAGACGGCAAAATTATTGCAGCGAAATTAGGGCAATTATCCCTGAATATTCAACAAGCATTGAATAATACCCAAGGCACATTGTTAGGTAATCAAGGTATTAAACTTGCAGCAAATCGTTTGATTAATCAGTCAGGCAAACTTATTGCGAGCTTTGGCGATAACCAGCTAACTCTTAAGCAGCTAGACGGCGAGAAAGGCGAAATTCTCTCCAAAGGCAAGCTGGCTTTAACGGGAGAGGATCTCAACCTTAATGGCGCAATTACCCAAGCTGACAATATTCAGATAGACGGGAAAAACCTTTCCCACCAACGTGGGAAAATGCTGCAAACGGGCAGTGAAAAAGGCCACATAAAACTGACTCAAACCCTTGATAACCAAGCGGGTAATATCAGTAGCCAAGGCGCTTTACATCTGGATGTGAACGCGTTGGCGAATCAACAAGGTACCGTCGTTGCTGCGAAAGCGGGCGCATTGTTTATTAATGCAAAAGACAGCGTAGATAATACCGCAGGGACACTTTTTGCCGAGCATGATTTCACGTTGAATGCCCCACAATTCACTAATGTGGATGGTAAGGTGATTAGCAAGCAAGGGGACATGCTGATTGTTGCTGAAAAAGTGCAAGGCCAGCACGGGGAAATTGTTGCGGATGGGGAGCTTGTACTGCATGGGCAAGACATTGACTTGAGCGCAGGAAATACACAAGCCAATCACATTCAGCTGACAGCGAAAAACCTAAATCATCAGCAAGGTACAATGACCCAACTCGGTGAGCAACAAGGTTCACTTCTCGTTTCTCAGCACCTAAATAACCAAGCGGGTAACATCAGTGGTAATGGTTCTTGGCAAATAACGGCAAATACGTTAGGAAACCAACAAGGTAAAATATTCAGTGCAAGAATGGGGGCATTAAACCTACAAATTCAACAGGTACTGGATAACACGGGGGGTACCTTAACTGGGCGTCAAGGAGTATTTGCTGATACCCAATCACTGATTAACCGCACAGGAAAAGTGATTGCGAGTATGGGGGACATTACCTTAAATAGCCAATCGCTTGATGGTGATAAGGGCGAGCTACTGGCTGCGAATACCTTGAATATTCAAGGTGAAACGCTGTCATTAAACCAAGGGATCATTCAGGCTGATCAGGTTTTAATCACGGCAAACACACTTGAACACCAAAACGGTAAATTATTACAAACCGGTGATAAAGCAGGAAAAATCACGCTGCAAGGGCGGCTAAACAACCAATCAGGTGAAATTGGCAGTAATGGTGACTTTACAATCACAACAGATTCCCTTGATAACCAAGATGGCCAGATCTTAACAGCAAATAAGGGGCACCTATCCCTTGATGTAAAAAATGAGTTAGTTAACAAAAATGGTGCCCTGGTGGGTGAAAATGGTCTGAAAATCACCGCGAATGAGCTGGATAACCAACACGGTAAGGTTGTCGCACGCCATGGAAATAGCACATTAGATATTACGAATCATATCAATAACCAAGCGGGGCTAATTGCAGCTGAACAACTATTGCAGATGCGTAACCAAGCCCTGCAAAACCAGCAAGGGTACATTCAGGCCAATACCCTCAATATCGATACCCAAAACCAGTTATTTGATAACACCGAAGGGGTATTGCTAGCGCAACAAAAACTCACGTTAAACAGCGGTAAAATTGAAAACCAGCAAGGAACCATTCAGTCTGGTAGTGACATGCAGATTGATACCCATGGCGAGCAATTACATAATACACAAAGTGATGATAATAAAGGTATTTATGCACAGGGCGGGCTAACGTTAACCACGGGGGATCTCGATAACGAAAGAGGCCGTGTTGTGGCAAAAGGCCAATTGGCGCTTAATAGCCAAGTGTTAACTAACCAGCAAGGTTTGATTGGTAGCCAATCTGCTATCTCGATGAAAACTCAGCAGTTGGATAATACTGCAGGCACGATCAAGGGACAATCTATCGACCTTGATACCCAAGGCCAACGTTTAACTAACACCGCCAAAACAGACGAGCAAGGGATTTTTGCTAGCCAAAAACTGGCGTTAACGGTTGGTGAGCTGATTAACCAACACGGCCATATTCAAGCAGGTGATATCAGAATAGACACACTGAAAAACCGTGTCGATAACTCCCAAGGGGAAATTTTAGCCAGTCTCGGGTTAAGCCTAAACAGTGGCGAGCTTGATAACCAACAAGGGCGGATTCAAGCTGGCCAGCAGTTAGTTTTGGACACTCATGGGCAGCTTCTTAACAATAGCAACACACAAAAAAGTGGTGGGTTGTTAAGTGGTGGAAACCTCACGCTCAACAGTGGCAAATTAACGAACCAGCAAGGGCAAATCCAAAGTGCGGGGACAAGTGCATTAACCTCTCAGGCCTTGGATAACCAGCAAGGGCGGATTTATTCAGGTGGCTTATTGGATATCAATACTCAGAAAAACGATGTATTGAACCAAGAGGGCGTGTTGGCGAGTGAAGGGCAACTCACCCTAACAACCAATGACCTGAAGAATCAGCAAGGGTTTGTGCAAGGTAAACAAGGTTTAAATATTGATGCTAATCATATCGATAACCAAAAAGGTACACTCTTAAGCCAGTCTTCAGCACAAATCACAGGCGCCACCCTGAATAACCGCGAAGGAACATTGCAATCACAGGGAAATAGCCACCTGATGATTACGCAACGTATTGATAACCAACAAGGGCAAATTTTGTCTGGGGCGGATTTACAGGTTGCCAGCCAATACCTGAATAACACCAAAGGTACCCTTCAAGGGCTGAATAACGTTGAATTAGTTTTAGCGCAACAGCTTGATAACCAACAAGGTTGGATTAAAGCCAATGATAACCTGAATATCACAGCAACGAATGTTGATAACCAAAATACCGCCCAAGCAGGGCAAGGGATTGAAGGGCAAAATGTCACGCTAAAAGCGACGGAATTGAATAACCAACGTGGTGCAGTACGTGCAGGGCAAACTATTCAGGCAAATATCGCTCAATCCTTAAATAATAACCAAGGCATGGTATCCGCAGGGTCAGATTTGACTGTTGCTGATAATGCGAAAGGGAAAGCCTTAACGCTCACAAACCAGCAAGGGGTGATTGTTAGCAACGGTTCTGCGAGTGTATCTGCAAACACCTTCACCGGTGAAGGGAAACTTATTGCCCAAAAAGTACTGACATTGGCTATCAATCAAGCATTTGAAAACCATGGGCGCATTCAGGCGGGGGAACGCTTAACCGCTAATTTTGCCCAAGGCTTCACAAACTATGGGTTAATATCTAGCCTTGGTGAGTTTGCATTGAGTACGACGACGGTCATTAATCAGGTATCTGGGGAAATCAGTGGTCACAATACGCGAATCAACGCCAGTGGCAACATCCTCAATACAGGGCTAATTGATGGCACCTTGACCCACATTGTGGCAAAAAAACTCGATAACGTCGGTACAGGGCGTATTTATGGCGATTTCTTATCGATAGCAGTCAATACCTTATTGAATGATAAGCAAGGGGATAAATCGGCTGTTATTGCAGGGCGCAAAGAAGTTAACTTAGCGGTTTCTGAACTGGTGAACCGCGACCACGCCTTAATTTACAGTGATGGTGATTTAACCATCGGTGGTGTGCTCAATGACAAGCTGCAAGCCACGGGCCATGCTAAAAGCGTGAAAAACCACAGTGCAAATATTGAAGCGGATGGCAATCTCACTCTCAAAACCTCTCTACTTGAAAATAAAGATATTCATTTAGAGCTGACTGAAAAACCGGTTGAAGTTAGCCGTGAACACTTCGATTGGTACGATTACGGTAATGGTAAGCGTTATAAAATTCAGCCACGTAATGGTAACCAAACCCGTTATGCGATTAATGATGATGGTACGCTCAACAAAGAAGTGGGTATTCACTATGAAAAATCCAATCGCTGGCGGATGTTTGAAAATGGTAACTGGACAAAAGATTTTTACGAATACGATTATGACCGTGTTGTGTATGAAACACAGGTCATTAAACGCGATGCGGCATTAATCACCAGTGGTAAACACTTAACCATTGACGGGCAGCAACTGAATAATGAGAACTCACGTATCGTAGCAGGCCAAAACCTGATTTTAACGGGTTATGGTCTGAACAACGAAGAAGCGCAAGGCATCCGCCGTATCGTTGAGGACGGTGACACCATTTATCGCTACAAAGGTGGCAAAAAATGGAAAACGCGTACCAGCACGTCAAAATACCAAGGTATTAATAGTGAAGAGGATTTACCGCTGCATTTACTGGAAGTAAAAGAGCAAGCGGGGGGAATTAATAAAACTCACTTGGATGGTGTGAAAGTCAACCTACTCGATGGCGCAGCGGATACCGTGTCTGAATCAACGATAACGGATAACCAAGGGGCGTTGCTGGCGGAAACCACATTAAAAGACGGTAAAAATACGCCTCTTGAGCTTGCAGCAGGCCAACAGGCTGAAGTAGCGCAATTACCGTCAGTTTCAGCAAAAACTGACGTGAGCGACGATAAAACCGTTGGTGCGACAGCGCAGGCAGGTGATGCCAATGTGGGGGATGGTACTGACGTTCAAGGGGTAGGTGATGCAGGTGCAGGGGAAAATATCACGGCAGAAAAAGCGCCTCAAGGTAAAGATAACCTCGATACCGTGATCAGAACTGTTGGGCCAAACACCCAATTACCAGATAACAGCCTGTTCAACGTCATACCCGGCACTGACAGCCAATTCTTGATTGAAACAGACTCACGGTTCACTAACTACAAAAAGTGGTTATCCAGCATTGATATCGTCACCAATGAGCAACTGCATAAGCGCTTAGGTGACGGTTATTATGAGCAGCGTTTAGTCCGTGACCAGCTAATTGAAACCACCGGTCAGCGGTTACTGGGCAGCTATAGTAGCGATGAAGAGCAGTATCGTGCCTTGCTAACTAACGGTGTGGCATTTGGTCAACAGTTTAACCTAACACCGGGTGTTGCACTTTCGCCTGAGCAAATGGCTAACTTGACCAGCGATATCGTATGGATGGTGAATAAAGAAGTCACCTTGCCTGATGGCCGTGTTGAGATGGTAAGTGTACCGCAGGTGTATGTTCGTGCACGCCAAGGCGATCTAAACGGCAATGGAGCACTACTTGCAGGGCGCAATGTGTCTGCCAATATCACGGGCGACTTGCTCAATAGTGGTGAAATTAACAGCCGCGAATTAACGGATTTACGTGCAGAAAACATTGAAAACAGCGGGCGCATTCAAGGGAAGGACGTTCAACTCAACGCATTGAAAGATATAAACAATGTGGGTGGTGAAATCCGCGGTTTAGATAGCGTATCACTCTCAGCTGGGCGCGACATTCTCAGTGAAACTGCACAGCGTGGCGAAGGCAATTCTCAATGGCTTGACCGCCCTGCCAGTATTTATGTTACAGGGGATAACGGCCAACTGACCTTAAAAGCCGTACAAGATATCAACTTGATTGCAACGGATGTCGGCAATTTAGGCGTAGAAGGTAAAACGTCCATTATCGCTGGGCGTGATATCAGCTTAGAAACGCGGGATGTGAGTTCGGCTTTTGATTACACGCATAATTCAACGAATTATTACCGCGGCGAAAATAGCACTGAAGTGGGCACCCAAATCCAAACTAAAGGGGATTTAACACTGTCAGCAGGGCAAGACCTCTCCGCTCGCGCAGCGAATGTGTCCAGTGGCGGCGAATTAGCTGTGAATGTGGGGCGTGACATTAACCTGACCTCTGGGGTGGAAAGCAGTGACTATGCTAAGCACACCAAACACACAGATAAAGGTTTTCTATCGAGCACCACAAAAGAAACCCATGATGAAGTCAACGAGCGTACGGCAATCAGCAGTACGTTAAGTGGCGATAGCGTCAAAATGACCGCAGGTAATGACGTCAATATTCAGGGCAGCAATGTGCTGGGAACTAACGATGTTACCGTCAATGCGGGTAATCAGCTGAATGTCACCACATCTGATGAGGCGTTACATGAAACGCACATGTCGAAGACGAAAAAATCAGGGCTGATGAGTACAGGTGGCTTGGGCTTAACTGTCGGGTCAACGTCTCAAAAAGTCACGACTGATAGTGACAGTAACTTGAAAAAAGGCAGCGTAATCGGCAGCTCCGCAGGTGATGTGACACTGGAGGCTGGTGATTCAGCGAACATCCATGGCAGTGATGTGATCGCCGCGAAAGATATTAATATCACAGGCAGTGACGTGAATATTACGGCCGCTGAAAATAGCCGAACCGATATAACGACGGTGGAAAGTAAGTCTAGCGGCCTCACGGTGTCATTAGGTGGTGCTGCGGGCAGTATGTTAGACGGTATGGCGCAGACAGCGAAATCGGCGAAACAGGAAGACGATGGCCAATTAGCGGCACTTAAAGGGATGAAAGCGGGTCTACAAGGTGTTCAAGCAGAACAAGCCGGTGAGTTGGCTGGGCTGAAAAAAGGCGGTAGTGTCACCGATGCCTTTGGTGTGAACGTGTCTTATGGCAGTAGCTCGTCAAAATCCACGACAAAAACGCAGCAAAATACTGCATCTGGTAGCAGCCTGAGCGCTGGGGACAATATTAACCTTACGGCCACAGGTAAAAAAGAGGGCAGCCAAGGCAACTTGGCAGTACAAGGCAGCCAGTTAACCGCAGATAAAAGCATCACGTTAACGGCAAAAAATGATATCGACCTAACCAGTGCTAGTAACACGCAAACAGTGGATGGCAAAAACTCAAGCTCAGGCAGTTCAATTGGTGCGGGTATCAGCTCAGGCGGTTGGAACGTCAATGCCAGCGTCAATAAAGGCAGCGGTTTCGAAAAAGGTAATAGCGAGTATTACACCGATACACAGGTGGATGCAGGTAAACAACTGACCTTGAACAGCGGCAAAGATACCACATTAACAGGTGCGCAGGTCAGTGGCGAGACAGTGAAAGCCAATGTTGGCGGCGATTTAACTTTATCGAGCCAGCAAACCACCGACAAATACGACTCGAAGCAAAAAGGCGGTAGCCTGTCGGGGAGTATTGGCACAGGGTTGAATACCACGGCATCGGTGAATGTGAATAAAACCGAGATGCACAGTGATTATCAATCGGTGGATAAACAAACGGGTATCAATGCAGGCAAAGGCGGTTTTGATATCATGGTGGGCAATCACACGCAGCTCGATGGTGCGGTGATTGGCAGCACGGCCAAGGCCGATAAAAACAAACTCGACACGGGCACACTGGGCTTTGGGGATATCAAAAACAAAGCCGAGTACAAAGTGGATAGCCAAAGTGGCGGGTTTAGCACGGGAGGCTCACCATTTGAAGACCAGTTAGCGGGTAATGCGGCAGGTTCGTTATTGACCAATGTGAATAACAAAGGGAAAGACAGCAATACCACGCATGCGGCGGTGTCGGAGGGTGAGATTGTTATCCGCGATAAGGATAATCAGAAACAGGATGTCAATGCGTTAAGCCGTGATACGGACAATGCCCACGAGAAACTGAACACGATTTTTGACAAAGAGAAAGAGCAGAAGCGGATAGAGAAAACGCAGCTAGTCGGCGAGTTAGGTAAGCAGATTACAGATATTGCGGTGACGGATGCGACCATAAAAGCCACGAAGGAGGCGAACGAGAGCAAGAACATCCCGACACAGCAAGAGCGTGAGGCTGCGAAAAAAGCGCTTGAAGTACAAGGGAAAGTGGCCAGCGATGAGGCTATTGATAACTATATTCACGAGCAAGTTATTCAGGCGAAAGTGAATGAATCCGGTTGGGGCGTGGGTGGTGATAATCGCCGCATTGTGGAGTCGGGCACAGCCTTAATCCAAGGATTGGTGAATGGGGATGTAAATAAAGCGGTGGCGAATGCGAGTGCGCCGTATATCGCGAATCAAATAGCGCAACATATCCCAGCTGAAAATAAAGAGGGTCGTATAGCGGCGCACGGTATTGCGAATGTTGCATTAGCACTGGCAAAAGGTGAAAATGCAGGCGCGCAATCGTTAGGTGCAATGACGGCCGAAGCGGTTGGTATGTTGGCGGTAGAACTGTACGGTAAAAAAGTCGGCGAGCTGACGGAAGACGAAAAAGCGACAGTGAGTGCTTTTGCGAGTCTGGCCGCGGGTATAGCGGGTGGATTAGTCGGCGGCGATACGTCAAGTGCAGCAAATGCCGCAGAGGCCGGGAAGACCACGGTTGAGAATAACCACTTAAGTAAAGATGAAAGGATAATCCTAGACAAAGCGCTTGATGACCAAGAGGCAGGAAAAAACCTTAAGTCGGCTTCCTTAGATATTATTTATTTAATGGATAAAGACAAATACACAAATAGCCTGATTGAGAGAAATGGCAAAGGATTATTGAATGAAAAAGAGCAGGCTGTTTTAGCTGAATATTTGAATGCTATTGGCGTGCAATTGCAGCTAAGAGGGGTCAGTGAAGCGGATGCACAAAAACAAATAGTAGAGATATTGAAAGAAACCAGTCATTATGTGCCTAACTTAGATGAGCAATATAACCGAGCATTAAGCCAATTAAGCACCCAAGCTAGGCAGGAATGGCAAGCGATGATTGGTACTGATGCGTTATTGGCTGGGCCGGGACGAGTTAGCCAAATAATGCGGTTGGCGCTGATTTCAGGCGGTTCTTATCAAACAGGAACGGGTTTTGCCCAAATTGCCGATGGGAAAATTGCTGATGGCTTAATCAATGTTGGTCTTGGTAGTGCAGCTATATCAGGTGGCTATCTAGGAAATAAATTTACTACTGGTAAGCCGAATAGTGGAATTGTTTCTCCTGAAAACAATGTCTGGCAGACTGGTACAATCGGTAATGCAATTACTAAGTCTGAAGGGACATTAACAGGCGCTGTTACAAAAGTCACTCCACAAATGACGAAAGAAAATATCCGTTCACTTAATCGGGAAAATGAAAGTGCAAAAATATTATCTGAGTCAGGATTTAACGTAGAGCAAAACCCAACTGTTGTTGGTGATAAAAAACCAGATTATAGAATTAATGGTGAAATTTTTGATAATTATGCTCCTAAGTCAAATAGTGTCAGAAATATATATAGTGAGGTTAAACGTAAGATTGAAAGAGATCAAACGACAAATGTAGTGATCAACATCTCAGATACGAAAGTCACTATTCCTGAATTAAATCAGCAGTTTACAAAATGGCCAATAATGGGGTTGGATAAAATCATTATTGTTGATAAATCAGGCAATGTGATCAGAATGAAGTGAGGTAAATATGTCAATAGGATTAACATGCTTTACCAACCTTCCTTTTATTGATTTACAAAAATCACTAGATGGATGGCATAAACAATATTCTGATATATTCCCTGAGCATTATTACTTGTCTGATGCAGGCATTCCTGACCATATAGATATTGAAATATCAAATGAATTTGGTCTGGATCCAAAGTCCTATTTTTATATGTCTGTAAATAATAAATCTTTAATAATATCAACGGATAAAATAGCTGCATTAGTAAGAGAAGAACTTGGTAAAGATAATGTAGTTATTCTTCTTAATGGTGAAGATTTAATCTAAATAGTGCCTGATTTTACACTTGGTGTACTTATTTGTTAATGAAAGGAGCCATCAGAATCACCAAAGGGCGCAAGACATAATGCTGATTGTGCGTGGTTGGGTTGTATCAACTGCGCATAATCCCCCTGTATTATGTTGAATTGCCGGAGGCTATTTACCCTGCGGTGATGATAACCTTTTTACTCTTCTTTTAAGTTGAGAATAACCATTTAAGCCCTGAAAAGACGAAAGCCAGAAGTGAAGAGTTCGCGAAATGCAACGGTGATAGTAGTTGCCGTGCTGAGGTTAGAGAGACTTATCGAAAGGAATACGATAAAGTTCAGGAGCAAATAAATACCTGTGATAGCCCTGACCAATGTATTGCTGTCGCAAAAGAACTCAAAGAGTGGCAAAAAATCTACTCAGAAAGAGCGAAAGAGCTACAAGATAAAGCACATAATAATGGTGGTATTGGAGCCCTCACTGACGCTGAGCAGAAGGAATGGGCTGAGATTAGAGGCACATTACCGAACCTAGAAGGCTCTCGTAATTTAGCAATCTATCGTGCTGAACAGTTAGGCGGCTCAGAAGAAACCACGAAAGAACGCGATTTAGCGATGGCAGCAGCAGGGATTGGCGCTGGTATTGGGAGTGGCAAAGGTGGAAGTAAGAATACAAACAAAGATCCACAAACTAACCAGCCAAACCAACAACAGTATAAAAATGTTTCGCCTAGCACTTTAATTGGGAGGCAAGATAATACTGAAATGTCAGGCTCGCAAGTTAAACGCTTAGTGAAAGATATGAAAGTTAATGGTTTCAACAAAGATGAACCAATTGATGTTGCTGTTGTTAATGGAAAAATGATTATTATTGACGGTCACCATCGAGCTGAAGCGGCAAGAAAGGCTGGCATTAAAGATATTCCTGTTAGAATTAATACAGTAACAAAAGAGCAAGGCGATCAATTATTACGTGAAGCAGCAGAAGCAAGAGCTAGGAGATAGCATGCTAATCCCAATAAGTGATGCAACATTGAGAAATTTTGTTGTTATCCAAAAGAAATTAGTCACATCGTTTATGGAACAGTATCCTAACGTAAAGGATTATCAATTTTTATTGGATTTCCCTAAACATGGAACTATCCGAGTTGATGATAATGTTTGGAACTTTTCAAAACATGGGAAAGGAATCAAATTTTATCAAGGTGATTCATCCAGTGCAAAGGTAGTAGATATTCATTGCAACATTACCGAACCTGATATGTTTGATTTATGGCGTTTAAGTCAGTATTTTCAATTAGACAATGATGCTGAATTGAAGTGTCTATTAGATGATATGGTTAGGTCAGGTTTATTACTTATTTCTGATAAATTTTATACATTTGCAAGCTAGTATATAAGATCCCAGCCCCACACTGGGATCTCCTTAGCCGTCTTATTCGCTCTTAGCCAACCGGATAATCAACTGTCCGGCTTGGCGTGTGAGGGAAAAGTGGGTTCCCACCTCAAATCCCAACTCATTCAGCCACTTACCGCTGAGTGTCAGTTGTGGACTAGGGTTGGGTTTACCTCTATTCGTTAAGTAACCCACTGTATACTTTCTGGTTTTTGTTACTTCTTATTTAGTCACCTATCCAAATATTCCAATCCTATCTTGTTATTTTTCTTTTTTTTTTACTCAAACACACCGAACAAACCACCGACAAATACGATTCGAAGCAAAAAGGCGGTAGCCTGTCGGGGAGTATTGGCACAGGGTTAAATACCACGGCATCGGTGAATGTGAATAAAACCGAGATGCACAGTGATTATCAATCGGTGGATAAACAAACGGGTATCAATGCAGGCAAAGGCGGTTTTGATATCACGGTGATACTAGCTAATCTTAAAAAAGGTATATTAGTAATAAACTTTAAATGAATATTTTCTGGAGGTGAAAGTTAATGGACATTCGTTGGTTGAAAAAAACAAAAAACTATTTAATAAGTCATGAGGGGGGAGATCTCTATTATTTGCTCGAATCATTGATTAAAAGGGAAAAAATGACCTATAGGCAATTCCTTTATGATGCATCTCATGGCATTAGCAATGGTGAAGGTGAAGGATTCGATTTTGCATTGGATGGTGATTATGATGACCCAAATGACTTTGATTCTGTTGAGTTTTACGTTGGTGGGTTGGAAAGTACGGAAATGACAATACCTATTTTTATAGAATTTATGCAATATTTATCAGATAATTATCTCATTGATAATCCTAAAGATAAAATATCAGTTGAGACATCAATGCTAAGAATTAAGCAACGTTATTATAAATTTTTATAAAGAATAATTAACTTATCCTAACCTTCAAGCGATCTATTTAGTCTGTAGTTAATACCGTCATCGAACTTTGATAACCTAAAGATATCCACCCCAGCATATAACCAGAAAAATAGATTTCTCACTATGAGGTGCTATAGTTTATATGAAGAATATTATCCTTTAGCACAATACGAGAGGGGCACTTATGAGCTTTTTCCAAGAGATTTTAACTAAGGTTTTTAAACCCGCGGATGCAAAAATAGAAAATAGTGCAGACCCTGTAGCTGCCATGACAGAAGCGATTAGAGCCAATATTAATATCAGTAATGATGCTATTTCAGATAATAAAATTGATGCCATAGTTGTGCTAGAAGGCTTGGCAAAAAGTTATCCGCAAAAACTGAATTGGAAAGTGTCGATTGTTGATTTATTAACATTATTAGGCTTGGATAACAGTTTAACGGCTCGGAAAAAACTTGCCGCAGAGCTAGGTTACCAAGGCGACACAAATGATACTGCAACCATGAACGTATGGTTAATAAAAGAAGTGATTAAGCAGTTAGAGCAAGCGGGTGGTAATGTGAATGAGCTTGTGAATCAATTCAAAAAATAATTCTCAGCAGTGCCGTAGTGTCATGACTGCGGCACGCTTAAAGTCATCATTAAATAAAAACGGTACAGCCTTTATCTCTCAGTGCTTCAACCACTTTCGGTTCCTCAGTAAAATTATTCCACCGTAAATCTAGCTTAATTAGGCTAGTCAAATTTATTAAACAGTCGGGTAATGTTTGAAGTTGATTGGCACGTAAATCTAAATATTGGAGAGATGCCATTTCGCCTATTGATTTTGGTAGTTGAGCTAACTGATTAAATCTTAAATTTAAAGTATGTAATTTCTTAAGCGCAGATATTGCAGGGGAGATCGTGTGAATTTTATTTTGATTCAGATCCAGAACACGAAGAGAAGATAAGCCTGAAATATTATCCGTAAGTTCTGAAATACAGTTATTCATCAAGTGTATTTCATGCACATTGGGTAATTGAGAAAGAGAGGCGGACAAGCTCTCTATTTGGTTATTATACAGTCGCAGTTCATTAAGGTTTTGTAACTGAGAAAACCAAGAGGGTATCTCAGTTAATAGATTATCCGTTGCATTGAAATAAACGAGATTTTTTAATTGGGATAATGAATTTGGCAGAGTGCGAATGCCATTATCGCTCAAATAGACAAATTGCAATTGATGCAGCTTACCTATTTCATCGGAAATTTCGGCAATATGGTTGTGCCCTAAATCTAACATTTTGAGCTGTGTTAACTTTGCTATTTCAGCAGGAATCGATTGAATCTGGTTACAGGATAGATTGAGAACGCTGAGGTTTTTACAGTGAGTTACATTACGAGGAAATGCACTGAGTTTATTGTTGTAGGCGCTGATTAAACTGTAATCGAAAGGCACTAGAATGCGTGTGTCAATTTCTTCTTGGCAGCTTGAATCTAGATTGAGTTCAAACTGTGAGTTTGAATGTTGGTGTAGCATCGCCTTCCTCCCTCTAATTAAAATGTATTGTATGCAGTTTATCTGTAAAAATTAGAATAATGAACAACATAGTAAGGTTGAATTGAATGGCGTTTTAAGCCATTAATCATGCTGTTATTTATGGTACAGTTCAAGAAATTAACGGATATCAATACCAGCCTAGGTGATCAAAATGTCTAATATTTTATTGTTAGATAGTGAAAATTTCTCACGCACATTATATAACCCGCAGGAGCAAGACTCACCCATTGTTGTTGTCTATTTTTCGGCATCATGGTGTATACCTTGCAAAAATATGAAGCCTGTTTTTGAGCAATTAGCGAGCCACTTTGAAAAAAGTTCGGTTAAATTTGGTACGGTTGATATTGCTCAGTCCCCCATATTAGCGCCTAAATACGGTATTAAATCTGTCCCAACAATTGCTGTTTTTAAAGAGTCTCGATTGATAAAAGTGATGGCGGGAGAACTATCTTTCGCTAAAGCTGTAGAAACTTTAAACCAAATATTTTGTATTAATTAGGCGTTCGGTTTAAAGTGATTTTCCCTTTTTTATAACACGAATAAACTGATTGTTATGCTGCTATTGATTCTTGAAGGTTTACTGATTGGGTGCTTGCTAGGGGTAACAGGGGCCGGCGGTGGTATTTTAGCAGTTCCTGCGTTGATGGCTAGCCAAAATTGGACGGTGGCGCTTGCTGCCCCTGTTGGGCTTTTGGCAATAACATTGGCTGCTTTTATTGGTGTTATTCAAGGGCTTATTAATAAAACAATACGTTATAAAGCAGCTATATGGATAGCCATAGTTAGCATTCCTTTTGCTAAATATGGTATTTATCTGGCCCAAATAATTACGCCTATTTGGTTGACGCTAGCCTTCAGTCTTGTGATGCTTTTTGTTGCGTATCGTACTTTTTTCAGCCAATTAACTGAACTAAACGATGCCCCCTGCCAAATCAATCAAGAAACAGGCAAGTTTATTTGGAATATAAAAACGGCATCCATATTGGGTGGGATAGGAATTATTGCGGGGCTTTTAACTGGATTGTTAGGTGTTGGCGGCGGTTTTGTGATCGTTCCCGCTTTACGAAAAGTGTCCAACTTAAATATAAAAAGCATTATTGCCACTTCATTAATGGTCATTTTTTGTATTGGCAGCGTGAGTATTCTAATTAATATTTTGAATGGATTTCAATACCCTAAGGAAATTAGCCTTATATTTATCGTTTCTTGTATTATTGGCATGTTAATAGGGAGAGTCATCATCAATTATATTTCGTTGAAATTAGTTAAAAATATTTTTGCGAGCTTGGTTGTTATTGTTTCTCTTGGGATGCTCTATTCAGTATTTGATGAGCTAAATATAATTTGAATGATGTGGTTTGAATTAAAAATAGAATAAATCCATTTGCTTTTTATAATTTAATTATTTTTCATTTTATGGTGCACATCACCCTTTGGGGTAGTGATTATTGTGCCATTATTGAAGAAAAACGATTTATCTTCACCTTCAATACGGTATAATGAATAATCGCATTTCATCTTCTCTGATAATAGCTTAAAGAAATTTCACTATATCAATCAGGGGCGTCATTAAAGGTTGACTAATATAATTATGACAAAACAAGATAGCTCAACAACAATAATTGATATAGCTAAGCGTGCAAATGTTACTGATATTACCGTTTCACGTGCATTTAACCATCCTGAAATGGTAAAGAAAGAAACAAGAGACAAAATATTAGCAATTGCTCAAGAACTTAATTATGTTCCAAATCTTTTTGCACGAAATCTGAAAAATAAAAATAGCCGTATAATTGGTGTGGTTACAGACAGTACATTTAACCCTTTCTATGTGGTACTCATTCAGACCGTTTCTCGTTTAGCGAAGGAGAAAGGGTACCAAGTGATGATTTTTGATTCGGATAGTGATGAAAAAGCAGAGAAAACCGCAATAGAAACCTTAGTTAGTTACAAGGCAAGTGGTATTTTGCTATCCCCTGTACGTGATGATAAAGATTATCAGCCCAGCTATCTTTCATTAATTGATCAGCATAATGTGCCGTTAGTGTTTGTCGACCGTGCAATTTATGGTTACGAAAAAAAATATTCAGGGTTATTTTTAAAGAACTTTGAAATTGGGGCGTTAACAGGAAAGTTTCTTAATGAACAAAATAGCGAAAACACATTAATTATCTCTGGCCCTAAAAATTCGGAAATTAGTTTGTCTCGTTTGTCTGGGATATATGCAAGCTTTCAAAATAGAAAAAATCTTAATGTTTTATATAGCAGTTATATGTTTAATAAGAAAGATGAAGCTTATTTAAGACAAAAGGTTCAAGAACTTTACACACCGGGTATGTACATTGTTGGGCTGAATGGAATTATTACCGCGGGGATGTATAAAATTATTGCAGAATTAGGGTTGTCCTGTCGTTATTTTTCAGTCGATTTACCGCCTTATGCAGATACCTATCATTTGTCTATTTCTGGTGTTCATCATGATTCCGTTTATCTTGGTGAATTAACCACAGAATTACTATTCTCAGAAATCGAGCGTGATACTAATAAAGACCATGAAGCCAAACAAATTTTTGTTAATGGTAAGCTTGTTATTTATTAATAATAAAAAATTGCCTCGTAAAGGGGCTATTTATCCGATTATTTTTCCTCGGTAATACCTTTACTGTTTTATATTTCATTTTAATTAGTGATTAAAAAATCGGTTAATTGGTTGTCATAATCGACAAGCAATTAACCGATAAAGTTGGATCCTGAAAAACTTAGCGTTTCATAGAGCTAATAAATGTTGCACCCCAGATAATTAAACCTTTGACAATGTATTGAACATAAGGGGAAATACCCAGTAAATTCAATCCATTATTGAGAACTCCTAGGATCATAGCACCAATCAGAGTACCGATGATCATGCCGCGTCCACCGGCGATGGAAGCACCGCCCAATACCACTGCGGCAATCGCATCTAATTCAAAGCCGACCCCAGCATTAGGTTGCCCGCTCATGACACGCGATGTAAAAATTAACCCTGCAAATGCGGCGGTAAAACCACTGATAACGTATACCAGCATTTTATAACGTTCAACACGGATACCGCTTAAGCGAGCGGCTTCTTCGTTTCCGCCAATGGCATAAATATAGCGGCCAAATGAGACGTGGTTTAACACGACATAGAAAATAAGATAAAGGCCAAGCATTAATAAGATCGGTACTTGAATACCCATTAACTCTTCGCGACCCCAGAAGGCAAATTCTTTAGGTAACCCTGAAATTGGATAGCCGCCGGTATAAATTAACGCTAAACCTTTCGCAATAATCATCGCACCTAATGTGACGATAATTGGCGGCATTTTACCGTAAGCGGCTAAAATCCCATTAATAAAGCCAAATGCGATCCCTGACAATAATCCCAGTGCAATGGCTGCATAGGGATCCATACCGTAATATTTCATTAGGCCAGCCATTAAAGTACCTGACAGCGCCATAACGGCACCTACAGATAAATCAATACCACCGGTTAAAATAGCAAAGGTCATCCCAATAGCGATGATGGCATTAATTGAAACTTGGCGCGCAATCGTTGAAAGGTTATTTACCGTTAAAAAATGCTCATTAAAAATGGACATACAAGTAAATAAAAGAATTAAACCAACAAGTGGCAAAAATGCAGGTATTTTTGTTAATCTAGAAAAACTAAATTTAGGTTTAGTTAAAGGAATTGCACTTTGATTAGACATAGTCGTTATCCTATATAATATTGCCAGCCGCATGTACCATGATCTGAGTCGAGTTAATATCTTCTCCACTTAACTCAGCGGCAATTTCACCATCACGAAAGACCAAAACTCTGTCACTCACACCAATAACTTCAGGTAATTCAGAAGAGATCATAATAATGGAGATCCCTTTTTCAGTGAGTGAGCGCATTAGCTGATAAATTTCTGATTTTGCCCCAACATCAATACCTCGAGTGGGCTCATCGAAAATAAGAATTTTGGCTTGTTTATTTAGCCAGCGAGCAATAACAACTTTTTGCTGATTACCACCACTTAATGTGGAAACCGCAGTATGAGGCTCTGGTGTTTTAACTTTTACTTGAGAAATTAAATCAATGGATAAAGTCAGTTCTTTTTTATTTTGAATTAAAAATAATTTTTGAGCATGGTTATTCAGCCAAATATTTTCATTGACTGAGAACGGTAAAACTAAACCTTGGGTTTTACGGCTTTCAGGTAATAAGCCGATACCTAATTGCAGCGCGGCTGCCGCAGATTTAATTTTGACTTCTTTGCCTTCTAAAACGACTTTTTTCTTATACGCCTTATCCGCACCAATCATGGCGAGAATAGTTTCGGTTCTTCCTGAACCAACAAGGCCTGCTAACCCTAAAATCTCACCTTTTTTCAATTGCAGGTGGTTCACTGGGCTATTCGCAAACCGCTGAATTTCAGCATCAAGAATAATTTCTTGTTGGGTGAATTCACGCTTATGCGGATAGATATTTTCTACTTCACGACCCACCATCATTTCAATAATGACGTCTAAGTCCGTTTCATCAACTTTGCGCGAGCCAATATATTGCCCATCACGTAGTACGCTGATGGTATCGCATATTTCATAAATTTCTTCTAAGTGATGAGAAATGAAAAACATGCCAACGCCTTTGGCTTTTAAGTCCCTCATTACATCAAATAGATGGTTCGCCTCATTCGGTGTTAGTGTCGCCGTTGGCTCATCTAATACTAAAATTTTGGCATCTAAAGAGAGTGCTTTGGCTATTTCAATAAATTGTTGCTCAGCAATACTTAAGTGGCTAATTGGTTCATCAATATCGATATTAACACCCAGATCGGCCAATAAGGCTTGAGACTTTTGGCGCATCAGTTTTCTATCTAATAAACCAAATTTATTTTTTAGCTCGCGATTTAAAAAGATATTTTCAAATGCATTTAAATAAGGGATCAGGGAAAATTCTTGGAAAATAATGCCAACGCCTGCCTTAATTGCATCCCTGTAGTTATGGAATGTATGCTCTTTACCTTCGATCAGAATTTTTCCGCTATCAGGTTTGTGTATTCCACATAAAACTTTCATTAGCGTAGATTTACCTGCGCCATTTTCACCTAATAATGCGTGAACCTCACCTTTTTCAAGGGAGAGATTAATATTATCTAACGCCTTAACCCCAGGGAAAGTTTTACTGACATCTTGTAATGCTAATAATTGCATCATATTGCTTCCCTATATTTCTTAACCGCTTAAAAATGGGTAACAAAGTCATTTGGAATAAAGTGATTCCAATATGCATTTAATTATTAATTGTTATGTAGAGGTATTGCACCTAATACGTAAAGTACAGGTGCAATACAATTAGTGAGTCAACATTCGATTACCAGTGGAAATCTTTTGCATTTGTTTTGTCGATTAATTTAACATCAATCGGTACTTCTTTTGGTACGTTAGCACCCCAATATTTTGCCAGACCCATTGCTAAGCCAATACGAACTTGGTCACGTGGGAATTGCGCAGATGTTGCGATAAACGGTGAGTTGCCTTTCGCAATTTCAGCAACGGCTTCAGGTGAACCATCAACACTGACGAGTTTCACATCACGACCAGAAGATTCAATAGCGGCTAATGCGCCTAATGAGCCAACATCGTTAACACTGAAAATACCGTTCAAAGTCGGGTTAGCTTGCAGCATGTTTTCTGTGACGTTCATCGCAGTATCACGCTCTTGCTTACCATTCAGTTTGGTAACAATTTTAATGTTTGGATATTCTTTCATTGCTGCTTCAAAGCCACGAACGCGCTCGAGGATTGGCACAACTGGGATACCATCTAAAATTGCGACTTCACCTTTTCCACCCAGTGCTTCACCTAAACGTTTACCTGCCATTAAGCCTGCATCGTAGTTTTTAGAACCGACGAAAGAGTCAATTGGACCATTCGCTTGCGCATCGATAGCGATAACCACAACACCCGCTTTTTTCGCTGCCAATACTGCTGTTTCTGCGCCAACGCTATCCGCTGGGTTGATTAACAAAATATCGATTTTTTTCTGTAACATATCTTCGATATCGCTGGTTTGTTTCGATACATCATGTGCCGCATCAGAAATATACAGCTGAGCACCCATATCACCAGTTGCGCTCTCCAGAGCTTCTTTCATCGTAACGAAATATTCGTTGTTTAATTCTTGAAACGACATACCAACTGAAACGGGTTTTGCCGTAGCATTGAACGCCATACCTAGAGTCAGGACACTTGCTGCTACAGCTAACTTTTTGAATTTACTCAACATAAGATGTTCTCCTAAAGAGCATTTAATTATATGTAGGGTGTTACTTATTTAGTGTTTATTAAAATTATTAATTATTACAAACAGTTAGTTATGCCTATGGCTTGATGACGACTTTAATTGAGTCGGCAGATTTCGCCATGACAAAGGCTTCTTCCCAATCATCGATAGAGTAGAAGTGGGTAACGATATCATCAGCATTAACTAAGCCGCGGCTAAAGAGATCGATAGCAACCTCATAGCTGTATGGGCCTAAGTGCGCACCGCGGATATCGAGTTCTTTACGGTCGCCAATAATTGACCAGTCAACCGTGGTTTCTTTACCGAATACGCTAAATTCAACGAAACGGCCAAGTTTACGGATCATTTCTAATCCTTGAGTCACACCAACAGGGGCGCCTGTTGCTTCGATGTAAACATCGCAACCGTAGCCTTCCGTCATCTCTTTGACTAACTTAATGGCGTCTTCTTTCAGTGGGTTGATCACCACATCAGCACCAAATTTTTTCGCTAATTCAAGGCGCTCGTCGATAGCATCAATGACGACTAATTTTTTGGGGGTTTTAAGTTTTGCAACTTGGATCATGCACAGGCCAAGTGGACCTGCGCCTGCAATGACGACGACGTCATTTAAATCGATATCACCACGGCGAACAGTGTGGATAGCACAGGCCATTGGTTCGATTAATGCGGCGTCTTTATCGGAAAGCTCATCGGGAATTTTGTGAATAATAGCGCGCTCAGAAAAACGCATGTATTCTGCCATCCCGCCATCTGCAACTTCTTTTTGGAAACCGTAGATATCATGGGTTTCGCACATCCAATATTTACCTGACTTACAGAAACGGCACTCCCAGCAAGGGACGATTTGTTCCGCGAGGATACGGTCACCCACTTTTAATTTATATTTTTCAGCGGATCCTTCGCCTAATTCGGCTACGCGGCCATAAAATTCATGACCTGGAACGACAGGGGCTTTGATCCACGGGTCATCACCCCAGAACATTTGTGCGCCATCATTGGCTTTGCAGTCACCTGCACAGATCCCACAGCCATCGACTTTAATGACAACTTCACGAAAGCCAGCCGCAGGTCTTTTAATATTTTCAAAGCGATAGTCATGGGGACCATGACAAACAACGGCTTTCATTTTTTCAGGTAGGTTACTCATGTTCTAAAACCTCTTTCTAGTTGTTAGCCCTAATGTTGACGTCAACATTAAGCGTTTTTTTTATCTCTAAATTGCTTTAATTTTTACGCTTAACGATAAATTTGGATACGAATGTAAGAAAAATGGTTCTTTAATGTTATAGATAAAATAATTTATTTTTAATATGACGACGTCGTCATTTTTGAAAGAGCGAAGAAGAAAAACTAAGATTTGTGATTTAACTCTTAATTTTAATTGCTTTCAGGGCACCTTCAAAAGAGGGAGGGAACGTCAATCACAAGTTTCTAACACAATGAAAAATAAGTAATAAAATAAAATTCATCCCTCGTGTTAGCTTTATTAAGAAATGAATATGAAGCCGAGTATAATTATTTTAACTGTTTTCAGAAGTGGATAATTCATGCAAAAACATTTCAGCTCACATTTTTATATGAAAATTAATTTCATTTTCATTGAATAAAGTGATTTAAAATTGAAAATAAACCACTATTTTATTTATTAAAAATAATTTTATAGTTAGATGTGAAAGCAACAGATGCTTCAAATTAAATTTTTATCAAAATTGAGTATGAATAAATACGATTTGAAAGAAAAAAGGGCTCTATCCTGCATTGTATTTAATCAATTCAACTCAGAATAAAGCCAAAAAATACCAATTAATAACTTCATTTTGTAAGGAAATCGGTGTTTTATTTATAGTGATAAGTGAGGGATGAAACCCTCACTTATCAAGCTAAACAATCATCGGCGCGATAATAAATCCAAAGGCAACCCCTGCAATAATTCCACCGAGCCCCGGTAGCATAAAGGGGTGGTTAAGAATATATTTTCCGACGCGGGTTGAACCTGTGGAGTCAAATTCGATGGCAGCTAAAGACGTTGGGTAAGTTGGTAAAACGAACACCCCCGTGACAGCAACGAATGACGCTAAAATAGCCCATGTTGGTACATCCAAAGCAATTGCTAATGGAATGATTAGCGGCGTGGTTGCCCCTTGGGAATACAGCAATGCACAGGTAAAAAACAGCACCACAGCTAACAAGATAGGGTAGGCAGATAACACATCCCCTGCGATAGCTTTGATTTGATCCATATGAGCATCAACAAAAGTGGTGCCTAATGTCACAATCCCCAATATGACTGCAAGGGAGCTCATTCCTGAACGGAACGTTGGTGCTAAAACGATAGAGTTTGGTGATGTTTTACAGAAAATAACCATCAAACAGGCTGCACTGAGCATACAGATGATGATGATATCGCGGGTACCCATCGGTTTGCCGATATCAAAACCTGGGCGTAATTGTGGAAAAGCGGCCAATATCACAATCGCAACGGTTGCGATGAGAAAAACCACGACTGAAAATTTTTCACGGGTGGTGCTTTCGCCTTTTTTCTCTTCGTATTTATGGACTAACCCTTTTTTTAAACGATCTAAATAAACTTCATCATCTTCCAATTCACAACCTTGGCGTGATGCAATAAATGCAGCAACCATCGCAGCAACAAAGGAGGCAGGTAAACATACTGACATAACAACAATAAATGTAACACCATTGCCTTCCATAATGGTTAACATTGCCGCCATGGCAGCACTAATCGGCGAGCCTGAAATAGCAATCTGTGAGGCAACAACAGAGCCTGCCAGTGTACGAGAAGGACGGATACCCGAGTCTTTGGCGATTTCAGCAATGACAGGAAGCATTGAGAAAACAATAAAACCTGTACCTGCCATGATGGTCATCACCCACGTGGTGATTGGCGCAATAATATTTAGGTACTTCGGATTTTTACGCATAAATGTGCTGGCTAGGCGAACTAAATAATCCATCCCTCCAGCTGCCTGCAATGCGGATGCTGCAACAACAACGGTCATAATAATTAAAATAACATCGACAGGGGGAGAGCCTATTGGCAAACCAAATCCAATAGTTAATACCGCTAATCCCAATCCCCCGCATAGGCCAATACCAATTCCGCCCATGCGTATACCGAAGAAAATTGCACCTAGTACAACAATGATCTCTAGCCAAACCATAATCGTCTCCAATAGACAATATACTGTCAGTAGTAATAGAATTTATAAAAGTGATTATTTTTAATAATGGTTAAATATTTATTGTGAATTTTGGTTTGTTATTAAATGTGACTTTCCCACTCGGCCTTCATACCAATGAATGCCTGCTCTAACCAAAGAACCGGTTGAATCTATATATTTATCGGGATGCTTATTGACTTCATTAGCTAAAATAACGGGAACTTCAGTGCAGCCTAAAACAATGACGTCAGCTCCGCGTGAAAATAATAATTCAGCTTGTGACTTCATGATTTTTTCTGCTGCATCTTTATTTCCAGATTTTAATAAGTAAATACTTTTCATCACTAACTTCTGACTTTCATCATCAGGTGTTATGCAGTTTAATTTTTTTTGTTCAATACTTTTTTGATAAAGCCCCATATACATGGTTGCATTCGTAGCTAATAAACCGATATTTTTTTTCTTAGTTAATAGAACTTCTTGCATGGTGGTTTCAACAATACTGAGCATATCGACATGGCATGCATTTCTTAGCTCATCGAACCAAAAATGTGCTGTATTACAAGGGATTACAATGCATTCCGCCCCTGCATCTTCAAGTTTTTTTAAGTAATCAGTCATTAAAGGGAGTGGTGATACCCCGTGGTTTAGCAATGCTTCTGTACGATCTGGAATATCAGGAATGGATGAAATAATTAATGGAATATGTTCTTGGTCTTTATTTGCAACTGTATATGTTACAAACTTATTAAATAAATCGACGGTTGCTGCTGGACCCATTCCACCTAATACACCAATTAAACCTTTCATTATTACGCTCCTGCGATTTTTATCTTTTTTTGATTTAAGATAAATTAAACGCGATGTTACTTAACTTATTTAACATGAAATACATTATTTAATTAATTATTAACGATTAGTTCTAATTAATCAGTGACTAATTTTTAGCAATGTTTTTTAGGTAAGAGAAATGCAAGTAAGTATGGGATGATGCAAGATATGCATTAAGATTTTAATGTTAACTCGAAGGAGCGCAATGAAATGAAAGGTAAAACCTGAATATAATTGGGTTTGACGATAATGTTCTAGTGAATAAAAAATAAATTTTGATTTTTATTAATGTTTAAAACGATAGCCTTATGCATAATACAAATAACAGACATACAATCTATGCATGATAATTTAACTGATGGTTAACTAAATATACCAATAAGAATCTCATTATTATTTTATATTTTAACAGCGAGTCTGCTTAAGGCTTAATAACATGAAAAATATAGAAACAAAGTGGCTATACGATTTTTTAACCTTGGAATCTTGCCGACATTTTTCCCATGCTGCTGAGCAGAGAAATATTTCTCAACCTGCTTTTAGTCGGCGTATTAAGGCGTTAGAAGAAGCTATCGGCGTGGAACTATTCGATAGAACCACTTCACCCTTGCAGTTGTCTGAAGAGGGCAAAGTGTTCCACTCTCAAGCGCGTAGCTTGTTACAGCAATTAGAGTGTAATTTGAATGAGTTATCGGGCCATAATATTTTGAGTTTGCCTAATATTAAAATTGCGGCAGCACATTCTTTATCATTAACATTGTTACCCAAACTTGTTCATGCGTTGTCTGGTTATGGCGAAGAATTTGTCTATCATGTTGAAGCCATTGATGTGGTGCAGGTGGTGAATGCGTTAAGGGAAGGAAAAAGTGATTTTATTATCTCATTTTACGATGAGGATTTAATGCAGTCGCCATTTTCATGTTTAAATGTTTTTGAGTCTGAGCTTTACCCTATCTGTGCCGCAGATGAATTTGGCAAGCCGTTATTTGATATTTACCAACCACAAGTTCCCTTGTTGAATTATACCAATGCCTCTTATATGGGCCGATTAGTTAACCGTCGGTTAAGTGAGTTCGGTACAATCAGTTCGAAAACGTTGTTTATGTCATCCATGAGTGAATTATTGAAAAATATGGCGTTGGACGGTCATGGCATCGCATGGTTGCCGATTTATTCAGTGGTCAATGAGTTGAAAGAAAAAAAGCTGGTTTGTCTTGATACCCCAGAGTTAACCATTCCAATCCAAGCATACATCTACCGCATGGACACTCGCTTAAATAAAACCGCAGAGGATTTTTGGCGTATTTTGAAGAGAAATATTCCCGAGGATTTAAAGCATTTGTAAAACCTAATAGAAATCCTATAACGACAAAACCCGCTTTAGTCGCGGGTTTTGTGCCATACAATGGTTGAATATTAGTGATCTAAAGAAACAGAATGCACATAGGATAACTGTTTTAACGAGCAATAAAATTCAGGCAATGTGGTTTTTTGGCGAACCACCAGCTTTAAATTCACTTCAACTCGCTCTTTTTTAATATCGCGTATTGTTAGGTTTTCAATAATGTCTTTATGCTGTTTTAAATACTCAATGAGTAAGGGAACGCCATCCTCGTGGGTAAACAACATTCGAACTTTAATCTTACCTAATTTTTGATTTTTCATCTGAAACAATGCCACTTGCGGGCTAAGTTGAATCGCTAAGAAAAAAAGAACGGTGACAATTAATGCGTGCCAATAAAAGCCTGACCCACAAGCAATTCCAACCCCTGCTGAAGCCCAAACAATAGCCGCAGTTGTTAATCCAGAAATCGCATCATCACGACGATGTAAAATAACCCCCGCGCCTAGAAAACCCACGCCACTGATTATTTGTGCAGCTAATCTCATTGGATCACTGCGAATATTATCTGAAATATTGGCGTAATATTCGGCAGATTGAATGGAAACAATGGTTAATAAACAACTGGCAACGGCAATAATGACACAAGTTTTAAAGCCGACAGGTTTTCCCTTTGATTCACGCTCTAAGCCAATAAAGCCGCCTAAAATAAAGGCGGCGAGTAATTTAGCGATACTGGATAGTGACAAAGGGCCAATGGTGTCGACAAACTGTATAAGAGCATCCATGGCTTACCTCTGTATATTTCAAATTACGGTGCTACAGCGCCCTCAGGTGCTTTTTTATCGTCATTATTTTTCTTTTTAGATACATCATCTTTAAAGAAGAAGATAAAGAACACACTAACGACAGCGGCGACGATAGCAGGGTAATGCCAGAAGGTTTCCCATTGTGGTAAGGACTCGCTACCTTTTTCTGTAACCGTTGAGTTAAATAGTTGCCCGCAAATCGTGGAGGCAAATAATAAACCGAAGCCGTTTGAAACAATAAAGCGTAACCCTTGGGCTTGTGCGCGGATTTCTGGTTTTGCTTTACGGTCGACATAAATATCGCCAGCAGTAAAGAAGAAGTCCCAACATAATCCCTGAAGCATCAAACCAAACACGATAAAGTACAAACTGGTATCAACCGCAGCATAGGCAAATAAGGTAGAGCGAATAATCCAGCTAATTGCCCCTAATAATAAGGTGATTTTAAAACCAAATTTCATTAAGAAGAACGATAGGAAGAACATAAACAGGACTTCACAAGCAATACCGATTTGCATAATCGATGCGGCATTGTCGAACCCGAGTGTTTTAATAAACACAGGGATGTAGGCGGAATAAGCTGTTTTTGGGATCATTAATACAAAGATGCTAAACATTAAAATGGCGAAATAGCGGTCTTTAAATAATGAAAGTGCATCTAGGCATAAAATATCGCGTGCAGAGAACGGTTTGCCTTTGGCTTTTGGTGGTGTATTTGGCAGTGTAAAGCAGTAAAAACCTAATACGACCGCAACGGCAGAAGCGATATACCATGTCATTGTGCTGCCAGAGAAACCCATTTCCCCTAAAATAAACCCGATAGCCATAAAACCAAACGTACCGAATACTCGAATGATAGGGAAATATTTCACGCCATTAATATGGGAGAAACTAATGCTATTAGAAAGCGCGGTTGTTGGGTAAAACAGCAGACCAATAATGAAGATCAAAAATAGGGTCATGCCACTGTTTTGTGCTTCAATAAATTGAGGCACACATAAAATAACGGCGGCATTAATTAAGTGAAGGATCCCCATCACTTTTTGTGATGCAAAGAAACGGTCAGCAACCATACCAATAAATAACGGGGAAATAATGGTCGCGACACCTAATAACGCATAAGCATTACCAATAATATGTGCCATTCCATAGGTGCTTAATACCAGCCCCATAGTCATATTCCATGCACCTTGCATGAAATATTGGACAAACATCATAATCAGTAAGCGGGAAGTAATTTTCATATCCATTTTTATTTCCCTCTTAATGTGTTTCTAACGTTAATCCGTCATATGCGACACGGATATTATAAGGAGCACAAACCGCCACTAATTCTTCATGCAGTAATTTACCACTGTGTGAAATATGAGAAACGGCAATTTGGGTATCAGAATGCAAACAACCTTGTTGTTGCAGTCTTTCTTGTGCTGCAAAAACGGTTTCTAAGCTCATATGGTTATCGGTGCGATTATTGCCATTTAGGCCATAGGTGCATTCGAATACAACAATATCCAGAGGTTTGTTTTCAAGCCATTGCCAAGTCAGTTCTGGGAACCAGCCTGAATCGTGGCCATAGAAAATTGCTTTGCCATCTTTTTCAATATGATAAACATAGCAAAGTTCCCATTTCGCATGGTTTGCCAGTAATGGCGTAATTTTATATCCGTTTCTTTCAACGGTGACAAAAGGGATTAAGCAATGAAAAGCGAAACGCTCTTTACTGTACCCCGGTAACACTTCAAGGCAACCGTTGATCGCACGATCATTGCCAAGTATATGAAGTGGATGATGAATTTCAAAGCCATAGCCTTCCATTCTACTGAACAGATCGCCCACATTAAAATGGTCGGGGTGAGTGTGCGTGAATAACAGGCTTTCAAAATGAGTTGCATCCATTCCATCGCGCATAAGCTGGTAGCTAAATGTTGGGGATACATCGATCAACATCAGGTCGTCAACAATCGCTGATGAATGGGTTCTGATATCTTTACCGCCAAGTTGCCTTGCTTTTTGGCAATGCTCACAACGACAAAAAGGGTTTGGGATGCCCTCTGATGCCGCAGTACCTAAAAAGTGAATTTTCATGATAATTACCTTTATATTATTGTTTTATTTGATTTTATTAAATCCCTGGTGCTGGTGTTAAATCTACAATTTTATCATTTGAACGTTCCAATATTAATCTGAGTGACTTATTTTGCCAATAATAGATGTTTAGATCAGTGATCTCATTCAAATTAAAATATCTATCTATTTGATTAATTTGTTTATTTTTGTTTTTCATTCGAATTTATATAAAAATGATGTTTTTTGGCTTATTTGCTTGTTATATCAGCGGATTGATTTTGGAACGTTCAAATTAATTATCGGTAGTCGTGATAAATAATTCAGGTATGCTATTGCGAGAAGCAACTAAGGTGAAAAAGACAAATGGCAACAATTAAAGACATTGCAAAATTGGCGGGTGTTTCTCATGGAACGGTTTCTAACGTTTTGAATAAGCGTGGAAATGTAAGTGTGGAAAAAATTGAAGCGGTGTATAAAGCGGCAAAACAAATGGGGTATCAGCTCAATACACAAGCACAATTGTTGAGAACTAATAAGAGCCATAAAGTCGCGATACTGCTACCGCAGTTAGTGTCCGATAAATATGCAATCTTTTTTAATTCATTTAGGCAGTCAATCTCTTTATATCCAGAGATAACCTATGATCTATTTTTGACGGATGATCTTGAAACTACAGAGCTAGATGCATTACAAAAAATTGCGGCGGGTGGGTATAAACAGGTGGTTGCAGTGAGTTGCTTGCAAGACGCAAATACCTATTTTGACACGTTAAAACTGCCCGCTTCTCAAATCGTATTTATTTATCGCCAACCAGCTAATGCCCACCACTTTTTCACGTTAGATTTTTCTCAAGCCGCTGATGCCATTTGCCATCAAATTGCGACAAGCCGCAGCCAACTAGTGGGAATTTTTAGTGATGAACACGGTGAGTTAGAGCACTCAACATTTGTGAGTGAGTTACAAAAAAGCCTGAAACAACAAGCACCGAATAAAAAATATGTTGTGATCCGTGCGTCGAATGATGAATCGTACAAAGCGGCTTTTGATTTTTTTACCTTAGACCAAATACCGGACTTATTTGTAGCTGAAGATATTGAAAAAGCGAGCTTTTTAACTCAAGCCAGCTTTTTTGGTAGCCACAGTGATTGCCCTGCCATTTTCGCCTTAAGTGGTAATATCCCACCAATATTAAAAGGGTTGCATTGCTTTCCAATGAACTATGCGCAATTGGGGCTGGAAGTTGTCGATGAATTAATGAAAGAAGATGTGCAGGAAAGTGGCGTCGCGGGTGAAAATACGGTTTATGTGCGGAACCAAAGTGGTAATTTGTATACTGCAACGCCAGCACTGAGCACCGTTAATACCGTTGAGCCGAGCTTGAATCTCCTTATTTTGCCAAGCCCTTCAACCAATGCGCTTAAAAAGCTATTGCCCCATTTTTATCGCCAAACAGGTATTAAGGTGAATTTAGCCATACACCCATATGATGAAGTTTACCAAATATTAGGCCAGCTCCATCTACACCCTTATTATGATTTATTGCGTATTGATATGGCCTGCTTTCCTTGGTTTGCAGAGCGCATATTACAGCCACTCGATAAAATTGGGGACGGAGTGACGGATTTATTAAGTAATTTTTCGACTCCAACTCAACAAAAATTTAGTTTAGTGGGGGATACTGCGTATGCTATGCCGTTTGATGCGAGTGCACAGTTGCTGTTTTATCGAAAAGACTTGTTTGAAGACCCGATTCTAAAACGCATGTATTACGAGAAAACAGGCAATGAATTGACTGTGCCGGCTAATTTTCATGAATACGACCAAGTTACGCAGTTTTTTACAGAGCTACATGAGAAAGGGCAATTTTCCCGACCAATTGGTGCATCAACAACACTGGGAAGTGCAGGTCTTATCGCCAGTGAATATTTGTTACGCTACTACGCTGAAGGTGGGCGGTTAATTGGGGAGGGGGATATCCCTCGATTAGAAATGCCCTTGGCAGGCAAGGTGTTAAGTGATTACTTACACCAAGTTTCTGTCACTGAAAACATTCATGAAAAGTGGTGGAGTGAGTCAGTTAGGCAATTTGAGCAAGGTGAGCTTGCCATGTTGATTGCCTATATGAATCTGTTCAATGATGTGGCTCACAGTGATATTTTCCCTAAAATTGGCTATGCGCCAGTGCCTGGCGGGCTTCCTCAGCTCGGGGGTGGGGCGCTTGGCGTCTCTCGTTACAGCCAAAAATCACATTACGCAGAGCAGTTTTATCGCTGGCTCTATTCGCCTATCGTGATGGATCATCTGATTTTATTGGGTGGGAACAGCAATCACCAAGATTTCAGCCATAACCAAGAAATTTGCCATCGCTATCCGTGGATGCCATTGGCTTATCAAGAAATTAACGGTGGGATCCGTGAATCTTCCATTCCAAACGGCAAGTTGTTTAATTTGCGCCAAGCTGAAGTGATTATTGGTCAGGGTATTACCAATGTGGTGAATAAGATCATGACAATAGAGGAAACTATTGAATACATTAATCAGCGTTTATTAGTGGATACCCAAGGGGAACGATAGGGTAGGCGTTGTTTGATTGGTAAGAGCAATGCGGCAAAAGTCGCATTGTTAGATTTGATGAAGGTAAGATTTTGTTCATCAAGTCAATTCAATATCATTAAAATTTCGGTGCGCCATCGTATTATGAATATGAGTTTAAATAAAGCCGCACATTCCTCCATAAAGTTAAGTTTTTTCGAATGAAATCATAGTGTAATCAACACTTTCTTCTTTTTCCTCTAGACTTGCGGTATCGCCAAAAAACTATATAGCCCTGTGATCTCTAAAATAACGATATCTATGAGATTCATTGATATGCTTAGTAATGGAGTCTAGCTTTCGTCTAATCATAGATGCTAAATTCCATCAAAAAATCCGAGTTTGCCTGTGTCACTGTGATATCTAAGTATCAAGTGTAGAGATTATGAGGAGAGATACAAAGCAAAAAAAGGGGGGCGGTAACATAGGAGTACGTCATAGGTTTCTCACTAACAAGGAATCTTTTGTATCAAAACTTATTATTTATTCAATTTTACCTTCAATTTCAACTCTTATTGCGTGTTTTTTATTTATTCAATAAATTCAGTGCATTACGGTTTTTTATGTTGTTTTTGGTATTTTTTCTTTAAAAAAAATTACTCTTTATATGTGTTTTCATTACTTTACCTTATGAAAATGAATACAAAATATAATCAATTATGAAAAAATGTGAATGTTAGATTTAAATACTTTATTTTGTGTGGGATGTAGCTTGTTTGTCTACTCGCTTTATGTGTACCAATGGGAAGAGATATTATTCGTATTATGAAATAAGTATAATTCATTGTTTTTTCATAAAAGGAATGAATTGTAAAATATGTAAACACAATGATTTTTTTAAAAAACTCTGATTTGTCAATTTGATTTTGAAATAATCACTCCTTATAATTGTATCCAAGCTTGAGTAACCGATTTTAAATTAAAAAATAAATTAAATTATTAATGGTAACGTATGAGTTGTTGAGCATCGTTAATCATTTGTTAATTTATTTATTTTAATAATTGTATATTTTAATGAATGTGTATTTTAATAAATTAAATTCATATGAATTACTGAAACTAAAAAGTTAGTTATTAGTATGATTCGAGAAATTTTTTATGAATAAATTTGACCAGGATTTTAATTGGTCCAATATTCCAGATAATTTTTTTTCAGCTTATAGTGGCCTTGTTATTAAAAAGAAAAGAAAAGAGCTTGGAATTAGCGGACGAGAATTAGCTAAGCGATTAAATATTTCTCAACAGCAAATATCGCGTTATGAAAGAGGTGTTAATAAAATGACTCTTGATTTGCTGCTTAATGTTTCAATTGTACTAGCTATTCCTTTTGAAAGTTTAATTAATAGTATTATATCTGAAGTTAAAAGTAATTATTCTAGTGATGCTTCTGTTTTAAAGACAGTTATATCTATGTCTGAGCCTGTTTATTTTTATTAGTGTGATACTTAGTTAATTTAATAGTATCTATTTTGGAAAATACCATACTAAAAAGTATGGTGTTATATATGTCAATATCTGAGGGTAATATGAAAAAAATTATTTTAGCAACTTTAATTTCTGGCGTAATGAGTACTTCTGCTTTAGCTGCAAATTTAGGTAGCGGTAATGTAACGTTCACTGGTTCTATTATTTCTGCACCGTGTTCTATCGCACCAGGTGAAGAAAACCAAGAAGTGGAATTAGGTCAAGTGTCTGATGTAACTCTAACCGCAGGGGGATCATCAAGTGCTCAGCCATTTTCTATTCAATTAGAAGGCTGTAACTTGAAAGGCGATAATATCGTTAAAGTTACGTTTAACGGTTCTGAATTAGTTGATGGAGAGACAAATACAGGCATGCTGCAAATTACTGGCGAAGCTTCAGGCGCAGCAGTCAAAATTATGAATACCACTGGTGAACAAATCAAAGTAAACAGTGAGCATAGTCAAAAATATATAAAGGGTGATAACGAGCTGAAATTTACTGCTGCACTGCAAGGTTTGAAAGGTGCAACAGTTGTTCCAGGTAATTTCTCTGCAGTCACAAATTTCACCTTAGCTTACCAGTAAGCGAAAGTGTCTTGCCCTGAGACTATTGTTGAAGGGCAATTTTTAGTGAACAGGGAAGGGATAATGAACGCTATCTCAATTAATACTGTATTACTTTTGAGTCAACTTGTGGTTCTGCCTTATGTGCAGGCAGAATCTTCGCCTATTTTTGGTCGCTTTAGCATGAATGGCAGTATCGTCAATTCTGCCTGTGCTATTGATACAGGCTCGCATGAACAAACAGTGGATATGGGGGTGTTGCCAATAGGCGCAATACGTCAAGAGGGACAAGGACCTGTGCACCCTTTTTCAATTGCGCTTATTGGTTGCACATTAACTCCGCATGCAGGGGATAGATGGCAAATGTTTTCCGTTACTTTTGATGGGCCAGTGAACGGTGAATGGTTTTCTGTTTCGGGGGATGCAAGAGGTATCGCATTATCACTGCAAGACGTGCACGGAAAGCCAATTTATCCCGGCCAGTCCACACAAAAACAATCCATCATACCAGGTAATTCTGTGTTGCATTACGGGTTACGACTCGTTTCTGACACCCATATATTACGGCCAGGGGAATACCAAGGTGCATTGCGATTTAAGCTTGAATATTACTAAAAAAATGTCCTGCTTTTTTTTGTTTTTTTACTTGATTTTTAGGGATGTTATTTATGTCTTCAACACAATCTTCAGTTCTCCCCAAAAAGGGGCTGAGCCTCGCGATTGCTTTATCGCTGTATGGACTCTCGGTACCAGTATTTGCTACGCAGGCGTTTGAGTTTAATACTGATGTACTTGATTTAGAAGACAAAAATAACATTGACCTGAACCAATTTTCCCGTGCTGGTTATATTATGCCAGGTACTTATTCCTTTACACTCAAAGTGAATGAAGAACAGCTACCTGAAGTCTCTATTCCATTTTATGTCCCTGAGAATGACTCTGAGGGGAGTATTCCGTGTCTTTCACCTGAAGTTACGAGTCAATTAGGGCTTCAGTCAAATATTCAAAAAGAGGCCACATTTTGGCATGAGGGACAGTGTTTATTAGTGGATAGCGTACCCGGCATGCAAGTGCGTGGTGATTTAGCAACGTCTTCCTTGTACGTGAGTATCCCACAGGCCTATTTGGAGTATACGGCACCGAACTGGGATCCACCATCTCGTTGGGACGAAGGCATTGCAGCATTAATGTTTGATTACAACGTGAATGGTAACACAAATAATGCCTATAACGGCGGACGAGACAGTTATGCCTTAAACGGTAACGGGGTTGCTGGTGTGAATATCGGTGCGTGGCGTTTTCGTGCAGATTGGCAAGGACGCTTAAACCGTTCAACTGGATCTGGCAGTACCGTCAGTAAAGATTTTGATTGGAACCGTTTTTATGCCTATCGAGCGTTACCTAACTTAGCAGCAAAACTGGTGCTAGGTGAAGATTACCTTGTATCCAGCATATTTGACTCGTTTCGTTTTATTGGTGCGAGTGTGCGCTCCGATTTGAATATGTTGCCACCAAATTTACGTGGCTATGCCCCAGAAGTGACAGGGATTGCTAAAACTAATGCCACGGTGACAGTGAGTCAACAAGGCCGAGTCTTATATGAAACACAAGTCGCTCCAGGGCCGTTCCGCATTCAGGATTTGAGTGATGCCGTAAGCGGTAAATTGGATGTGACTGTCAAGGAACAAGATGGCTCAACACAAGAGTTTCAGGTAGATACGGCAAACTTACCGTATTTGACACGCCCAGGCCAAATTCAATACAAATTAGCTTTAGGGCAACCAACGAATTACCAACGTCACAGTGAAGGTGACAGTTTTGTTACCGGAGAGTTTTCTTGGGGAGTCAATAACGGTTGGTCTCTGTTTGGAGGGAGCCTTAACAGCCAAAACTATAATGCGATGTCGTTGGGTATAGGGCGTGATTTATTAGCATTTGGAGCCATATCATTTGATGTGACCCAGTCGTTAGCGCGTTTACCGGGTGAAAGCCGTGTCAGTGGGGGTTCTTATCGTATTAACTACTCGAAACGCTTTGAGACCATAGACAGTACTATTCAGTTTGCTGGTTATCGTTTCTCCGAACGCGATTTTATGTCCATGTCGGATTTCTTGGCTGCTTTAAAAGCGGGGGAGCGTTTCGGGGGCAATAAAGAGATGTACACCGTATCGCTTAATAAAAATTTTGCTGATCTTGGGATGTCATTGTACCTGAACTACAACCATCAAACCTATTGGGATCAACCGGATAACGATTATTACAGTGTTATGTTATCGAAGTATATGGATATCGGGTCGATTAAAAATGTCAGTGTTAATTTGTCAGCTAATCGCAGTGAGTATAACGGAGTTAAGGATGACAGTATTTTCTTATCCGCGTCGTTCCCATTAAGTAACGGGGCAAACGTCGGGTACTCCCTGAATAGTAGCCGTTACGACACTACTAGCCGAGCTACCTATTACGATCGCATTGATGACCGGACAACCTATCAACTTAGTGCAGGCAGCAGTAAAAAAGGCGGGATGGGAAGTGCATTTATAACCCATCAGTCAGATGTGGCACGTTTCGCCGCAAACGCTAGTTATATGCATAACCAATATAGTGCGTTTGGCGTTTCGGCCAGCGGTGGTATGACATTAACGGCTGAAGGCGGGGACTTACATCGTATCAATACTCCAGGCGGTACGCGGCTGTTGGTTGATACTGATGGCGTAGCCGACGTGCCGATTAAAGGGATTGGCGCACCAATTACCTCAAATATGTTTGGTAAAGCAGTGGTTGGTGACGTGAGCAGTTACTACCGTAGCAAGGCGCAGATTGATTTAAATACATTGCCAGATAACGTGGATGCGCAGCAATCCGTTGTGCAAGCAACCTTAACGGAAGGCGCTGTGGGTTATCGGCACTTTGCGGTCGTTTCAGGCCAAAAAGCGATGACTGTGTTGCGTTTGTCTGACGGTAGTCATCCACCTTTTGGAGCGCAAGTACAAAATAGCAAAGGTCAAAATACGGGTATTGTTGGGGATATGGGTAGTGCCTACATTAGCGGTATTAACCCTGCTGATGTGATGACTGTGATGTGGGGGGAGAACAAAGCGTGCGAAGTACGTTTCCCTCATGAGTTCGGAACGCTACAAAATACCTTGTTGCTACCGTGTATCCCAATAGCACTGGCTGAACCTAAAGGGTAAGCCATTCACATAAGAAATGACCCCCAGAGAACGACGTGGGTCTCAATCAGGTTGTACTTTAGGGAATGTGAGTTTTTTCCCTATTTGATAAAGGTAAATCACTATGCAATTAAAAATCGCTTCGAGTATTGTTTTGAGTCTCATCGGCTGCACTATGTTATTCAATACCGCTAATGGTGCGGTATCCATGGACCGCACTCGTGTTATTTTCGACGGGAATCAAAAATCGGTTTCATTAAATATTTCCAATAACAATAAGCAGTTACCGTATTTAGCGCAAGGTTGGATTGAAAATACGGAAGGGCAAAAAATTCAGTCGCCGTTAGTGCTGTTGCCGCCTGTACAGCGTTTAGAGCCAGGAAAATCAAGCCAAGTAAAAATAGAGGCGCTACCAGCAATTAATGCATTACCACAAGACCGTGAATCATTGTTTTATTTTAATTTGAGGGAAATACCGCCGAAAAGTGATAAACCGAATACTTTGCAAATTGCCTTACAGACACGAGTGAAGTTGTTTTACCGCCCTAAGGCGATAGTTCCAGAAAAAAATAACACACCGTGGCAAGAAAAATTAACTTTAGAAAAACAAGGCGAACAGTACATTTTGAAAAATCCGACACCGTATTACGTGACAATTATTAACGCGACTGCCAATACGAAATCAACGAACGGCAAAGAGTTTACACCCGTGATGGTTCCCCCATTTAGTCAAGATAATTTGGGGGTTAACGTAAGCTTATTGGGCAGTAGCCCTGTGCTGACCTACATTAATGATTTTGGTGGCCGCCCAACTTTGACGTTCCGTTGCCAGTCGCAGACGTGTGATGTTGTGCAGAGTAATAAAAGTTAATAATGTTTTTTAGCGCCTAACTGGCGGTGCTTAACGTAATAGAGAGCAAGGAGTGTCAGATGGCTAGTCAACAAAGAAAATTTAGACTTTGTCGTGGCCTACTAGCGGTAGTACTGGGGGGTATTATCAATGTACCTAGCATGGCAAATAGTAATGGTAATATCTATCGCTCAGCTGATAACTGGAATGTTGATGGACAGCACGGGGTGGTCTATGTCAAAGGGACATTGACGGAAAGTCCATGTCGTTTGGCAATGATATCGAGCTACCAGACTGTGGATATGGGGAACTTGGATACAGCTACCTTACAGCGTAATGGCAAAGGTCTTTCTGTTCCGTTTCAAATTGAATTGGAGGATTGTTTAGAAACGGCGACCCGACTTGAAAATGTTCAAACTGGAATGATAGCGTGGAGTTCAACGCAGCCAGCCGTGAAAGTTCGTTTTGTGGCACCGACAGTATCGTTTAATAGAAACATTGTTCAGGTGATGGGGGCCAAAGGGGTGGGATTGGCTGTTAGCACACCTAGCGGGAAGTTATTACCGATGGGGGAGGAAAGTGAACCTCAATTGCTACCATCGGGGCAAAGCCAATTAACGTATTACGTGACACCAGTGAAAATGGGGCCGTTCGTACCAGCTGCCTATTCGGCACTTATTGCGTTTGAA
This sequence comes from Providencia sp. UF-224, assembly GCF_058245955.1. Classification (NCBI taxonomy): domain Bacteria; kingdom Pseudomonadati; phylum Pseudomonadota; class Gammaproteobacteria; order Enterobacterales; family Morganellaceae; genus Providencia; species Providencia sp. UF-224. The sequence continues at coordinate 328,219 of NZ_JBSICC010000002.1, forward strand.
ATGTTTTATGAGTAAAAGAGATAACGTGTACGTAATAATAAATGAGTATTATGTTCATATTAGCTAGTTTTTTATTCGACTATATTATTGTGGATTAATTCTCTAATATTGAATTTACTTTAATATAGAGGGATAAGGGAAATTCACAAGTGTAAATGTGTAGAATGAAAGTCGATAATATCCTGAGCTACACATCATTTTATTTTATTTTATTTTGTTTTGTGGTTTGTTTTTTGATATGTAATTGTATGAAAATGTATGATTATTGATTTATTTTACTTTACCTCTGCGTGAGAAAATATATATATTATAGGGCTTATTATGAGGATGAAATTTTTTTTAAGTAATGTGGTTTTAGTCTTTGTTTTTTTATTTAGTTTTGCCGCATTTGGAGAGTCGTTTTCTATAAAAATGAAAGTTAATGTTATAGAGAAAGGCTGTGATGTATATGGTGTGGATGGAAAAGGTTTTCCAATAACAGTTGATTTTAAAACAATAAACTATAATGATGTTACTAATCCCCGGTATGAAAAAGAGGTGATCTATAATCTGGATTGTGGTTCTGAAAATATAAACAATCCTAAGTTAAAGTTAACCTTTGAATCTGAGTCAGCTAAATTTTCTGATAATCTTATAGCGACATCTAATAATACATTGGGGTTAATGATGCAAGTTAATGGTGAATTATTGTCGCCATATAAATCGTTTTCTTTTAACTATTCTAATAAGCCCGTGATTATTGTTAAGCCAGTAGTGAATTCAAATGCTGAACCCTTATATGGTGAATTTTATGCATCTGGAGTTTTGTATGTTGATTATGAGTAATAAATTTTTATTTTACTAGCTGATTAGGACTATTTTTAATATGCTAAAGTGTTTGCTTTCTTATGTTGGCGGTATTGCTACATACTATATCCAACATATCAAATTAGTCGCGCTAATAACTGTTTTTGCTTACGGCTTTTCCTCATCAGTGTATGCAGGTTATTGGATAGACTATGCTAGTTCCTCTCAAGGTTGGCCTTCTTCAAATTATGCACAGTTCATGCAGGGAGCGATAACTGTACCATTTTCTGCTGAAGTGTTAGGGGGCGGAACTCCTAACCTTATCGATAAAGGAGCTGCATATACGGGTAACTCTCCATTTGGTACTCGAGTGAGGTTTAGCTTATATAGGTATAATAATACCACAGCAATTATCAGATTGAGAGGTTCTGGAGCTTTAACAACTTCAATATCCTCAACTGGGAAGTGTTATTTTATACCTTCATTTTACGCAAGCTATTATACAGAAAATAGCACATCATTATACAGCCATTCATCCAATAAAGCAGCTAATATAGTTGGCGTTTATTATGCTCCAGAGCAAAGTGTGATGGTTAATAAAAATTGTAATGAAATTAAAGGCGATGATCCTACGCTTAGTCAATTAACAATTCCAGTTGATGTGCCCGAGTATTATATTGCTTGGGGAACGCCTATTTCCTGGACCTCTGGTGATAGATATAATAATTGGTCTATAATGGAATATGGTTATATGACTGTTTTAAATTTAACTTCAAATTATAATTTTGCTCCTCAATATAATATTTTTATTTGTCCAACTAATGTTATTAATAGTAGTTGTGTGAGAACCAACAAATCAGGAACTGGAGGTTCGGATAATGGAGATGGAGAAGTCATTGTACCTACAAATTGTTATCTAAGTGGTAATAATGATGGGTTGGATTTTGGAACTGTTAATAGTGAGGATTATATAGGTAAAAATGCCACCTATCAATTAAATGCATCATGCTCGCGAGATGCGAATGTTAAATTTTCTATTATTCAAGGGGAAAGCATAAAATTAGGTCCATTTAAAGTAAAGGTGAAAATTAATAATGAAGAGTCTCCTACTATTAATATAGGTGAAAACATCAAGATATTGAATGTTAATGGAAGCTTAGAAGGCGCAAGTGAGGCAATTAAAGTGGGTAGCTATGAAAGTTCGATCATCGTTTTGGCTGAGCAGCAATAGTAGAGACCTATTACAGAGTAATGGTGAAGTGCTGAATAATTGAATGGTTTGTAGGAAGAGTAGGGCTATTTTGGGTGATTTATGATTAAAGCCGAACAATATTCCTATTTTTTCGACTCATTCCAAATAGTGTTATTATAACGTTGGTGGTTAATTTACCATTTTGGGATTATACTTATAATAAAAAACAACACGATAGCAATTGTTTTTTTATTATTATAGAGATAGCTGTGTTTTATCAATTAACTTGAATTTTTTAATTCATCGCTGTAAACAACATAACATTATGTTATTTCTTTTTTTGTCTCTAAATGTTGGGGATGAGTATAGGTTCTTTGGAAAGAGTACAAGAAATATTTGAGCACTAGGTGACAAGCACAGTAAAAATACTATAGAGTTTTTAACTTAATCTTGGCTTGGTATTGCTCGGTAAGGTGTAAATACTAGGCTATTGAATGAATAAAGAAAAACTAATTTTAGGACCACTTTAAGAGTAAAAGTGGTGCCCGGACTCGGAATCGAACCAAGGACACGGGGATTTTCAATCCCCTGCTCTACCGACTGAGCTATCCGGGCAACGGAACGTATTAAACCTGATTCCATCAGTTGAGTCAAGGCGCTTTATAAAAACTTTCGACTGTATGCGCTTTTTTTCAACACCTTAGCTACTTTTTAAACGAAAACCCCTAAAAATAATCAGGATAATGAAGGACACCCGTTATTTAACGGGTGTTTTCATTTGCGCAGACATGTTAGCGCAGATATTTTTTCTGGGCTTTGTTCACTTTGATTAAATAGTTGCGTGACTCAGCCGCAGGGTGTTTTGTCGATAAGGTTTCATACACTTCACCCGGTTCTAAATTGTTTATGCGCTGAGCGGCTTGTTTTTTATCGCTATGGAACACCCGCAGAACACTGCCTGCACCGCCATTGTATGCGGTAATAACAGCATAACGACGAGAGGTTTGGTTGCGAATATCGCCTAAATAGCTGTTTTGCAAGATAGCTAAATAAGCCGTACCCGTATCAATGTTCTTTTCCGGGTCAAACAAGTAGCTACGGCTTGGTACGCCTGATTTCCCTTGGGAACGGAAAACATCCTTCCCAGCGGTGTTCGGCATAATTTGCATTAGTCCCAAGGCATCTGAGCGGCTGACCGCATAAGGGTTAAAACTGGATTCGATTTGCATGATCGCTAAAATTAACGATTCATCAACGCCATATTTTGCTGACGATTTTTTAATATACGGCAAATATTTATGGGCACGTTTGTCTAGATGGTTAGGCACTAATTGCATTGTGACTGACCAAACGATATTCATGCCAGATTGGCGACGCTGTATTTTGTTTTCAATCAGATAATCTGCAAATTTTGTTGCTCGCCATTCCCAACGAATGGCTTCCCCGGTGTTATCTAACACCTGACCAAATAAAAATGGCTCTTTACTGTAGGGGATATCGTTAATATCAGAATAGAGGTCGATAGAATTGGGGTCATCACCCATCAATAAGGTGGTGACAATAGCTTTTTTGAGGTGTTGCGATGGCTCTACAGCTGAAATGGTTTCAACCGTAATGGTCCCTGCATCGAAATTAATATGACTACGTGTACGGTATTCGTCCGTATATTTAACGTAATCTTTTGGCCCTGCAATAAGGACTTCTTTAATCCCCCAAATGTTTTCGATATTGTGGGCAAACTGCCCCATTAAAATATCAAACCCATTGGTGTCTTTGACATAATCAGGGTTAAAGTCCGTTTTTTGGTTGCTGGAACACGAAACAATTAGAGGGATCAATAAACTCAGCGCAAATAGTTTTTTCATACGATTCACAGTATTGGTGCAAAAGCCTACCTACAGAATAGGTAGGCAGACAGATTATTTTTCAGGTGTATAGCCGTCAATGTGAATATCATGGCCTTCAAATAGGAAGTTGACCATTTCTTGTTCTAACATTTTACGATCGTCAGGATTCATCGTATTGAGTTTCTTTTCATTAATTAGCATGGTTTGCTTAGTCATCCACTGGCTCCATGCTTCTTTAGAAATCTCATTAAAAATACGTTTCCCTAATTCACCTGGGTAAAGTTGAAAATCTTGCCCATCTGCGTCACGTTGTAAGAATGTACAAAAAATCGTTCTACTCATTAAAATTTCCTCAAATATCAGGTAGTAAGGCGAGCTGTTTTAATAAACTTTCAACTGGGGCGGCAAGGCCGATAGTTGCGCCTAGGTGTAAGTTATACCAGAGTCCTTTGCCTTCATCCATGGCAGAATTAAATGCCTGAATCTTAACTTTTACAGGGATAATATCTAAATGGAAATGGCTAAACGTGTGGCGAAAAGCAATTAATTGCTCAGGAGTCTCATGGGAGAGGCCTGATTCCGCCAGCCACGCTGTTAATTGTTCTGAAGATTCAAACTGTGGAAAAGCAAATAACCCGCCCCAAATACCAGAAGGAGGACGTTGCTCTAACCATATATTGTCTTCATGCTGCATAATTAAAAACCAAGCGGTTTTTTCAGGGATTTTTTGCTTCGGTTTTTTCCCCGGATAGTTTTGCCATGAATGGTTGGCATAAGCCACGCAGCCAAAGTTGAGCGGACAAAGCTCGCACTTCGGTTTACTGCGGGTGCAAACCATCGCACCTAAATCCATCATCGCTTGGTTAAAAAATTCCACGCCATCATTGGGGGTAACATCGGTGCTAATTTCCCACAGGCGGTTTTCTACCTCTTTTTTTCCCGGCCAGCCATCAACGGCATAAGCACGAGCCAGCACGCGTTTTACGTTGCCATCTAAAATAGGGTAATGCTGCTGTTGGGACAGCGATAAAATAGCCCCCGCAGTGGAGCGACCAACTCCCGGCAAAGCTAATACTTCATCAAAAGTGGTTGGGAATTTTCCACTGTACTGATCGGCAACGACTTTTGCCGCTTTGTGCAAATTGCGCGCACGGGCATAGTAACCAAGGCCTGTCCATAAATGTAGAACTTCATCCAGAGGCGCATTGGCGAGGGCGGTAATATCTTCAAAACGAGAAATAAATTTCTCAAAATACGGTATAACGGTACTGACTTGGGTTTGTTGCAGCATCACCTCGGATAGCCATACATGGTAAGAGGATTTTTCCTGCTGCCATGGCAACGTTTTGCGTCCATATTTGTGATACCAGTTGAGCACTGCACGTGAAAATTGTTGAGCTTCCATTGAACACTTTATTTTTATCGATATTTTTAATAATGCTAAGGATTGCAACATAGACACGGTGGGCTGTAAACCGCTTATTGTGTGGTTTAGTGTAAAGTTAGCCAATTATCAACTGCATCCTTGTGGAAGTTTTGCTAAACTCCTACTCTTACCCTATCACTTGTGATTAGGTTGTTAACCTAATAGCTTGAATCATCAAGGGTAATTTAAACATAATTGCTATTTACTAGCCTTATACAACTTGATCGTTGGCACATTAACTTAATTGGGCAACTATTTTTTAGAACCTTTATTATGATCAATAATGTTATCTCCCCCGAATATAATGAAGAAGGGCGGGTTATGCGCCGTGTCCGTAGTTTTGTCCGCCGTCAAGGGCGTCTGACAAAACGTCAGGAAGACGCATTAGAAAAAGAATGGGCTGAAATGGGGATTGATTTTATCAATGAACCCTTTAATTTCACCAAAGTATTCAATAACTCAAATCCAGTAACATTGGAAATTGGGTTTGGTATGGGCGCTTCATTAGTGACCATGGCATCGCAAAATCCACAGCAAAACTTTTTGGGCATTGAAGTTCATGCTCCGGGTGTGGGGGCATGTTTAGCATCGGCAAAAGAAGAAAACGTCAGCAATGTCCGTGTGATGTGCCATGATGCTATCGAAGTGCTGGATTGCATGGTGCCAAATGAGAGCCTTGCAATGGTTCAATTGTTTTTCCCTGACCCATGGCATAAAGCAAAACACAATAAACGCCGTATTGTTCAAGCGCCATTTGCTGAAAAAATTCGCAGCAAATTAGCGGTCGGTGGCGTTTTCCATATGGCGACCGACTGGGAGCCGTATGCAGAGCATATGCTTGAAGTCATGAAGAGTGTCGAAGGGTATAAAAACTTATCACCAACGGGTGATTATGTTCCTCGTCCAGAATCAAGACCAGAAACAAAATTTGAAAAGCGCGGCCAGCGGTTAGGGCACGGTGTATGGGATTTAATGTTTGAGAGGACCAAATAATGGCTAAACAACCACGTAGTCGTCGTTTACGTAAAAAAATGCGTTTGGATGAATTCCAAGAGTTAGGTTTTACGGTTAAATGGAGTTTTAAAGAAGGTACACCGATCGAAGAAGTTGACACTACCGTTGACCAACTGATTGCTGAAGCTATCGAACCAAACGGTTTAGCGTTTGAAGCAAGCGGCTACCTGAGCTGGGAAGGGATTGTTTGCCTACAGCAAATTGGTAAATGTACCGAAGAACACCGCCAAATCGTTGAAAATTGGTTAAAATCAAAAGGGATGAACGACGTTGTTGTTTCTGAACTGTTTGATGTTTGGTGGGAATAATCACTTTTTGGTTGATTAAATCACGCTAAATAAATAGGCTGAGTTTCTCAGTGTTTGAAGAGGCATCCAAGTTTTGGGTGCCTTTATTTTCTGGAGTAAAAGTTTTGAGCGCACTGTTTTCTAACCAGCTACTTAACGACATTCTAGACCAAGTTCGGCCACTCATAGGCCAAGGTTGTGTTGCCAACTATATTCCTGCTTTAGGCTGTGTGCCTTCCCATCATCTCGGCATTGCCGTTTCCACGCTTGATGGCGAGGTTTTTACCGCAGGGGATGCCCATCAGCGTTTTTCCATTCAATCCATTTCAAAAGTGTTGAGCCTAACATTGGCGATGACACGCTATGAAGAAAATGAAATCTGGAGCCGTGTTGGCAAAGAGCCGTCGGGGCTGCCATTTAACTCATTAATTCAAATTGAAATGGAAAAAGGCATTCCACGGAACCCGTTTATTAATGCTGGCGCGATTGTGATTGCCGATATGTTGCAGTCACGTTTAAGCGCGCCAAAACAGCGTATGTTAGAGTTTGTCCGAAAGTTAGCTTGCGAGCCGGACATTAGCTACGACACTGTCGTTGCACGTTCTGAAATGGAGCACGCAAGCCGTAATGCAGCAATCGCTTATTTAATGAAATCATTTGGCAACTTTGAAAACGATGTTTTGACGGTGCTCGAAACTTATTTTCATTATTGCTCTCTAAGTATGAACTGTGTTGAATTAGCGAGATGTTTTTCCTATTTAACATCGCAAGGAATGTCATCTTGCTCCATAGACCCCATTATCACTCCACTACAATCAAGGCAAATCAATGCGTTGATGATGACATGTGGGATGTACGATGGCTCTGGTGAATTTGCATTTCGTATTGGAATGCCCGGAAAATCAGGCGTCGGTGGTGGCATTGTTTGCGTTGTCCCTAACCAATTTACTGTGGCGGTATGGTCACCTGAACTTGATGCAGCAGGGAACTCTTTGGTCGGGTGTGCCGCTTTAGAGCTATTATCAAAACGAATTGGGCGTTCTGTTTTCTGATTAATTCAACGCCTTCTAGGAGAAGTTATGTTACGCCGTACATTAATTGCATTTTCACTGTTAGCGAGTGCAGCAAGCCAAGCTGCGGATTATAACTGCTCAGTGACACCGAATGATGATATTTTCATGACGCCAGAAAGCGTGCAAGTGATTGGCCGCAGTGGTGATTTAGTGATTACACCTAATGGTGATATCACTTTAAATGGCAAAAATATTGCGGCGACTGAGGCGCAAAAACAGCAGGCGATCCGCTACCAATCGACTATTCGTAATGATTTACCTTGGATAAAACAAGAGTCTGAGAAAAAACTGGCAACGTCACGTGAAACGGTAGATAAAGTGGTTGTTAAAGTCATTGGCAGCGACAGTAATGTGCGTAAGCGTTTGACTAAGTTAGAAAAAGACCTGAATAGCCAAATCAACCAAATTATTGAAACCCGCCCGAATGGCTATGCCTTTCATCATGAAGCAATGAAAAATGCGGAAGCAAAAGGCAAACAGCTGGTGAATGAAAGCTTAGGCGGTATTTTACAAGACAGCATCAACGAAATGGGTCGCAAGCAACTATTATCGGGTGGTGATGCGAATAAAGCCCTGCAAGGCATGCTGGGTAATCTAGGCGGTTTACAGCAAGAGCTTGAAACTGAATGGAAAAAACAAGAAAAAAGCTTCCAATTGTTCGGTGTTCAAGTGTGTTCAAAAGTCACTGGTATCGAGCAACAACGCGTTTCTTTATTGAATTCTATAAAAGCCAATTAATTCGTTTATTTAACCCCTTAAAAACAGCCCTGTATTGACTGCATGGCTGTTTTTTTATTTATGGGCGTTATTATGTGGATTGATAATTGTGATTCCAATTCCATTAATGGGAATGAAAATGAAATTGATTCTTATTTGATTGACATATAAGTCTCGGTCTTTACAATGCGGGTTTGGCTTAATGACTTAATTGGGATCGTTTAAATGAAAAAGTTCATTCCTGCTTTACTTGTTTCTGTATTGTCATTCTCTGCTCCTTTCGCGCTTGGCGCTGAATCTGCTGCTTTCACACCAAATGCTGTCACTGCGCAAGGCGCTGAAAAAGTGATGATTAAGCATATTTCGGGTGAAACAGAAGTCGTTAAAAAACCCAAAAAAGTGGTTTTATTTGATTTTGGTGTATACGACTCAATGCAGAAACTTGGTTTAGGCGATAACGTGGTGGCTTTACCAACGGCAAATGCACCTGCTTATGTGAAAGGCAGCATTCCTGCATCAATGGAAAATGCGGGTGGCATGAAACAACCTGACCTAGCTAAAATAGAACAGTTAAAACCCGATTTAATCATCATCACAGGTCGTCAAGGGAAGTCATACGAAGCATTATCCAAAATCGCCCCAACGATTAATTTAGGGTCTGACAGCAAACATTATATTGAATCAGTCAAAGCGAATTTTGCGGTGATTGGCGATTTATACGGTAACCAAAAAGCTGTTGATGAACAAATCGTTCAATTAGATAAAACCATCGCTGACGCTCAGAAAAAAGCGGCAGATTCTAAGAAGAAAGTCTTAGTGTTAATGCACAACGATGGCAAATTAATTCCAAGTAACCAAGCCGTGGTTTATGACGTAGTAAAAGCGCAGCGTGCAGAGTTGCAAATTGATGAAAATGCGGATAAATCAAAACGCCGTGTTGTCGATACCAAGGCCATTGCGCAAGCAAACCCAGATGTCATCTTAATTGTTGACCGTAGTGAAGCTATCGGCGCAGGTAAATTAGAAAAAACGGTCTTTGAAGACAGCAATATCCAAGAAACCAAAGCATACAAAGACGGTAAAATCACTTACTTGCAATCTGACCTGTGGTATTTATCAGGTGGTGGTTTTGTCAGCTTAACAGAACAAGTTAATGCTGTTGTTAACGCGCTTTAATGAATATCTGCCGCTATTTTTGTGATGGCGGCAATATGAAATACCCTTATTGTTATTTTTGTCGATTTGATTTTTATCTCTAATAAAAAGCCCGCTGAGTTATCTCGCGGGCTTTCATCATTTCACTGATTGGTTCTGTTATTCTTCGCCTAAAAAGAGTTCCAACAGCGAGTTTAAGAATAATTTTCCATGTTCTGTAATTTGCCATTCATCATCGGTTTCAGTGATATAACCCTTGGCTAAGGCTTCATCAAGGGCAGACCTTACGGTTGATTCAGGCAAACTTGTGTATTGGGTAAACTCTTGACGGGGCATGGCTTCAAGTAACCGAAAGCGGTTCATGAAATATTCAAATGGTTTATCTTCGGCTTCAACATCATAAGACTGGTGGATGTATCGACCTTCCATATAGCCCCGAGGGTGTTTGGTTTTTACCGTACGTAAAATTCGCCCATCTTCAAAGGTAATTTTGCCGTGAGCACCACAACCAATACCGAGGTAATCCCCAAAGCGCCAGTAATTGAGGTTGTGTTCACACTGATACCCCGGCTTTGCATAGGCTGAGGTTTCATACTGTACATAACCTGCTGCACTTAATAACTTGTGACCTTCAGTGTAAATATCCCACAAGGTGTCGTCATCAGGCAGCGTCGGTGGCCTTGAACCAAATTGCGTGTTGGGTTCAATAGTCAGCTGATACCAAGACAAATGGGGTGGTGCAAGTTCAATCGCTTGTTTTAAATCTGACAAACCTTCATCTCGTGTTTGTGCGGGTAAGCCATGCATTAAATCAAGGTTGAAGCTACGTAACTTGAGGTTAGTGGCCAGTTTTGCTGCACGTTTTGCTTCATCAGGGCCATGAATGCGCCCTAACGTGATCAGTTTATCGTTGCCAAAGCTTTGTACACCGATTGAAATACGGTTGATACCAGCTGCTTGGTAGCCTGAGAATCGGTCTGCTTCTACGGTTCCGGGGTTGGCTTCCATCGTGACTTCTGCGTTCGGGTCTAATCGAACCCGAGCGCGAACCCCATCCATTAATGCTTGCATGGCTTCTGCCGTCAGCAAACTCGGTGTTCCCCCTCCAATAAAAATGGTTTTAACGAGGCGCTCGCCAATTAGTTTTGCATCAACGTCTAAGTCAGCTAATAAGTGCTCAACATACTCTTTTTGTGGGATCTCCCCTTTTAGAGTATGCGAATTGAAATCGCAATATGGGCACTTTTGCACACACCACGGAATATGGATATACAAGCTCAGTGGTGGCAACTTATGCATTCTTCAGGGCATCCAACATCATTGCTAAGGCTTTACCACGATGGGATACGGCTTGCTTTTCTGCTTTGCTTAATTCAGCGGAGGTACAGCCAAGCTCGGGTACGTAAAAGATAGGATCGTAACCAAAGCCGCCTTGGCCTTTGCGCTCACGGGTGATGATACCGTGCCAGCGGCCATGGAAGACTAATGGTGTCGGGTCTTCGGCGTGGCGCAAATAAACTAACACGCAGTTAAATTGCGCCTGACGTTGGTCATCAGGCACATTTTTCATGGCTTCCAGTAGTTTTACGAGGTTTTGCTCATCTGTTGCTTCTTCACCAGCGTAGCGGGCTGAGTAAATCCCCGGTGCGCCACCAAGGGCATCAACCGAAATCCCTGAGTCATCGGCAATGGCGGGTAAACCCGTTTGTGCCGCTGCGTGCCGAGCTTTCAGAATGGCATTTTCAATAAAGGTTAAGCCTGTTTCTTCCGCAGATTCAACGCCTAATGACGTTTGTGCAACGATATCCATACCGAAATCGCGAAGTAAGTCGGCTAATTCATTCACTTTACCCGGGTTACCGGTGGCTAAAACAACTTTTTGCATCGTTTAAAACTCGTTTTACATAATACCAATAGAATACATCATCGCGGTCAATGATGGGTCAATCATCAGGGAAATGTCCACACGCAAATAATTCAGAGCGATTAAGATAAACATCACAATCATTGCGGAGAAATCTAACCCACCCATTGCTGGGATAATACGGCGAATTGGCGCCATTAACGGTTCAGTTAATTGATATAATAAATAATCAACAGGATTACGGCCTTGGCTTACCCAGCTCAAAATTGCGCGGATCAATATCATCCAGAAAATCAATTTACCTGCGTATGTCAGAAGTAAAATGATCCCCATCGGAAGAACAGTCACGCCTAAGATAGGCAGTAAGTTAGTTGCCCACATACCAAAAATAATCGCTGCAATGGCTAAAACAAAGGCAACAACAACCGATGCGGTATCGATTGAGCGAATCGCAGGGATCACACGGCGTAGCGGTGCGACGATAGGCTGTGTGGCTTTGACTACGAACTTGGAAAATGGGTTATAGAAATCCGCACGAACGCACTGCATCCAAACGCGGAGTAATAACACAAAAATATAGAGCTGGATCAAGGTGGTAACGACAAATACTAAAGTCTGCATGGTGAATTCCGCGATTAATTAAAAAAGTTTTTCCATTTCTTCTGCTCTGTTGATGGCGCTTTGCATCGCGTTAGCAACAGTTTGCGGAAGGTTATCATTGTAAAATTGCTCTAAAGCCATCGCGGTGGTACCGCCTTTAGAGGTGACTTGTTCACGTAAGGTTGAAAAAGCGGTGTCGTGCTGGGATTTTGCCAGTTCAACGGAACCTTCAATGGCATTCAACACTAATTCACGCGCTTGTTCTGCATCATAGCCAAGTTGTTCCGCTTTTTGTTGCATCGCTTCCATAAACAGGAAGAAATAAGCAGGGGAGCTGCCAGTAATTGCAATGATGTTATTGATCTCTTGCTCTTTTTGACACCAAATTGTTGAACCGACACTTTGCATTAATTCCTGTGCAAATTGTTTGTCTTGCTCAGTCACCTTGGCCTGTGCAAATAACCCACTCACACCTTTACCAACCAAAGATGGGGTATTTGGCATGATGCGCACTAAATTCAATTGATGCGCAAAATAATCGTTATAGCGCTCAGCAGGGATACCGGCTGCAATGGTTAACACCAGTTTGTTATCAAAATCAGTGGCGTTTTGCAGTGGCTCACAAACGTCTTTCATCATTTGTGGTTTGACTGCTAATACAATGACATCGGCGTGCTTAACAGCGGCAAGGTTATCATCACTGCTAATAATGCCATATTGTGCAGCTATTTTGTCGCGACGCACTGGTGTTGGAGAACAAACGGTGATCATCGAGGCGGGGTAACCGTGGCCAACCAGCCCTGCAATGATTGCATGAGCCATATTTCCGGCACCGATGAAAGCAATTTTACGGTGTTGCATTCTGTTCTCCTTTATTATTGATGATATTGGCGTGCGCCAAAAATCGCGGTTCCTATGCGCACAAGGGTTGAACCGCAGTGAATGGCCGCACGCATATCGTCAGTCATTCCCATCGACAGCGTATCGACAGTTGGGTAAATCGCTTGTAATTGTTTAAATGCGTTGTCCATTTGACGAAATGCTTCGCATTGACGGTCATAGTCTGTTTCAGGAGCAGGGATCGTCATTAAACCCCGCAATACAAGGTTTGGCATCACTGCAACTTGGGCTGCAAGCTCTGCAACGTTGTTTAACGTTATGCCAGATTTGCTGTTTTCATCGCTAATATTAATTTGGATGAGGACATTTAATGGCGCTTTATCGCTAGGGCGTTGGTCATTCAGGCGCTGAGCAATTTTGGCTCTGTCGAGCGTGTGGAACCAATCAAAATGTTCAGCCACTAAACGGCTTTTATTCGATTGTAATGGGCCGATAAAATGCCAAACAAGGTCAGTTCTATCTGCGAAATATTGAATTTTTTCAACGCCTTCTTGGACGTAATTTTCACCAAATTGGCGTTGGCCTGCTTCAATGGCCTCTAAAATAGCCTCACAAGGCTTGGTTTTACTGACAGCCAGCAGCGTAATGTCTTGGGGGGAACGATGACATTCTTCGGCAGCAGTTTGAATACGTGCGGTAACATCAGAGATATTATTTTGAATGGTCATGTGTTTATTCATTATGGTTTAATTCAAAACTATTTTATTCATGGCATGCATGAATAGCGACTGTTGACCATAGTGTAAAGCAAATCGTGTTAGAACGGCACCTCTGCATGAGGTTTCCGTGAAAAATAACTGCAAAATTGGGCAAAATTAACTATGTTGCTCAAACCAGCTTTCAAGGATCACCACCGCGGAGGCAGAATCCACTTTTCCTTTGCTTAACGCGCGGTAGCCACCTTGTTCAAATAAACCTGCTTTTGCTTCAACAGTGGAAAGTCGTTCATCATGCAACTCGACTTTGACACCAAAACGGCCATGAATGCGATTAGCAAAGTTACGTGCTTGGCTGGTGACCAGTTGCTCCGTGCCATCCATATTAAGGGGAAGGCCGACAATAACCAATTGTGGAAGCCATTCTTTAAGTAACTTTTCAATTTGTTGCCAATCAGGGCGGCCATCGCTCGCTTTGAGAGACGTTAATGGGCGTGCTGTGCCAGTGATTTCTTGTCCAATCGCAACACCAATACTTTTTGTCCCGAAATCAAAGGCTAATAGTGTTCTTCCTGACATTATGCATGCCCCGCTTGCATGGAAATCGTATGAATATTTACGCCAAGTAAATTTGCGGCGGCAGCCCAGCGTTCGTTAATAGGCGTATCAAAAATGAGCTTCGGGGTGGCCTCAACCGTCAACCAGCTATTTTCCATGATTTCCCGTTCTAATTGCCCTGGCTCCCAACTGGAGTAACCTAAGGTTACTAAAGAGTTTTCCGGCGATTGATCACTACCAAGGGTTTCTAAGATATCTTTTGAAGTGGTCACCATCACCTCATCATTAAGATGCAGGCTCGATAAAAAGCCACCAATTGGCGTATGTAAGATAAAACCATGCTCTTCTGCGACAGGGCCACCTGCAATGACAGGGCGTTGCAAATTACGTTTATTCACTTTATCCGATATCGTAATTTCGAGCTTTTTCAACATAGTATCGACTGAGAAATCATCAATGGGTTTATTAATGACTAAACCCATTGCGCCTTTTTCGTTGTGCTCACACACATACACCACAGATTGCTCAAAATAAGGATCTGTAAGGGATGGCATAGCGATAAGAAAATGGTTTTGTAGATTCAAACTTAAACTCCATTCATTTTTACTTAATTCAGTGGCTAAAAAGGCGAAAACTGCCCTTTTAGCCATTGTATGATTTATTTTTTCAAACGACGCTCAATGGCATCCATCAACATACCCGTGATAGAAATATCAAAAGCAGCTTCGATTTCACGAGCACAGGTCGGGCTGGTGACGTTAATTTCAGTCAGGCGATCACCAATAATATCTAACCCAACGAAAACTAAACCTTTTTCTTTCAATGTTGGCGCAACGGCACGTGCAATCGCCCAATCACTTTCTGTTAAAGGACGTGCTTCACCACGGCCACCCGCCGCTAAGTTACCCCGTGTTTCGCCTTGCGCAGGGATGCGAGCTAAGCAATATGGCACAGGTTCACCATCAACGACGAGCACGCGTTTGTCACCCTCTTTAATGGCAGGCAAAAAGTTTTGCGCCATACAATAACGGGAGCTGTGTTCTGTCAGTGTTTCAATGATCACGCCTACGTTAGGGTCATCTTGTTTCAAACGGAAAATTGATGCGCCGCCCATCCCATCAAGGGGTTTAAAAATCACATCCCCATGTTTTTGATGGAATTCTCTTAATTTTTGTGGGCTACGAGTCACTAACGTGTCTGGCGTTAATTCAGGGAACCAAGCGGTGAATAATTTTTCATTACAGTCACGCAGGCTTTGCGGTTTATTCACAATCAATGAGCCCGCTTGTTCAGCGCGTTCTAAAATATACGTTGCGTAAATAAATTCGGTATCGAACGGTGGGTCTTTGCGCATTAAAATGGCGTCAAGGGAACCGAGAGCAATATCTTGCTCCCCATGGAATTCGTACCATTTGGCTGGGTTTTCTTCGACCGTAACAATTTTAGTTTGTGCGCGAGCTTCACCTTGGTGCAAATAGAGGTCATTCATTTCCATATAATGGATTTCGTAACCACGACGCTGAGCTTCCAACATCATTGCAAAACTGGTGTCTTTCTTAATTTTGATGGATGAAATAGGATCCATCACTATACCGAGCTTGATCATTTTTTCTCCTTAACCCAGATCACCTAAGCGCACTTGCAGTGCAGTGATAGCGGTTAGCGCAGTCGTTTCTGTTCTAAGTACTCTAGGGCCTAACAGGATATCGGTAAATTGATAATTCGCTGTCATGGCAATTTCATCCGCTGAAAGCCCACCTTCTGGGCCAATCAGCAGTCTTACTTTTTTTAATTCAGTCGGTAAGGTGTTGATGCTTTCTGTCGCTCTTGGGTGAAGATTGACTTTAAATGCACCGTCATCCTCTGCACACCAAGCTTCAAGGCTTTGTACAGGGCGAATTTCGGGGATACGGTTTCGACCACATTGCTCACAAGCTGCAATCGCAATTTTTTGCCATTGCAGTAATTTTTTTTCAAGTCGCTCACCGTCTAAACGCACACCGCAACGTTCAGAAATTAAAGGGGTAATAGTATTTACGCCCAATTCAACGGATTTTTGAATAGTGAATTCCATTTTTTCCCCACGGGACATGACTTGACCTAAATGCAAGTCGAGGGGGGATTCTCTGTCATCAAGGTTGCCACTTTCAATATAGACCAGAACGTGTTTCTTTGAAGCTTCCGTAATCTCGGCATTAAACGTTTGGTTGCTACCATCAAAAAGCTCAAGCTTTTGGCCTGCTGTCATGCGAAGAACTCTGCCCACATGGTTTGCTGCATCATCACCAAGCGGAATGGTTGTATTGGTTTGTATTAGCTCAGGGTGATAAATGCGTGGAATGCGCATGACGTTTCCTTAGTACAGACTTAATTAATTAAAATGATAACTCTGGTGAATATGGGGATTGAATCAAAAAACTCAAGCTCTGTAGCCTAGTTTATAACGAAAAAAAAGGCTTTTATAGTACGTCTGTGCCATCGTTACTAAATTAGACATGGCTGATAAATCAAAAGAAAAAATTTAGGATCGAATAAACTGATTATATTGAACGGAATTAAAGTGTTTAGGTTGTGAATTTTTCTCAGTATATTTATTTTTCTCTCCATAATGGAATAAGGGGTTAATATGCTCGACTTATGGTGTTCTATTTTAGAAAAAATCGTTTTCATATTTAATGAAATAATGATTATTTTATTTAAACTGAAGGCAGAGTGGGGCTGCTTTTATGTTAATTTATCTAATGTTATGGTAAATAAGAAAATTTATCTGGTTTTAATCTTGGTGGCATTATCGGTAATATTGAGTCGTAAGTTATTGCTTTATATTCCTGAAAAATATTTCAAATTACCACCAATTGAAGCTGGTTATTTTTCATTGCTATTCATTTATTCAATATTAGGGTTTGTGGTTTTTTACTCTTTTAGTCATTTACTTATTATTCTATTTTCTTTTGTGTTTTTAAATTTCACCGTTTTACTATTTATTATTGATTATAAAACAGGGTATTTACCAGATGCACTCACGTTTCCATCCTTGTTCATCGGGTTGTTATATCAAATAAGTTCGCCTGCGGGGAATGTTGTTTCGGCCATTTATGCTGTTGTGGTGGCTTATATTGCTATCCTTGCATTGACCACGGTGATGGAAAAAATCAAAAAACAACCACAAATGGGGCGGGGTGACTTTAAACTGATTGCTGCGTGCGCTGCATGGCTTGGCATGATCAACTTACCGCATTTTTTAGGTCTAGCTGCTACATTAGGGTTATTGCATTACAGCGTAAGGTATTGGGTTTTACCTAAATTCAATGTTACTGATGGAAAATCGTATTTGATTAGTGGGGGTAGTGTCAGTGTGGGAAGTTCAACGGTTCCTTTTGGCCCTGCTATTTTGACGAGTGCGAGTATTTGGCTGTATTTATCACTTATTCAGTTATAGGTGCATTACACAGCCAAGTTATTTGCTCATTTGGTTATTTAGCAGCATTCACCATGGTATCTAAGAATTGCTGCCATTTTTCAGGGGCGCCGAGGTAATTTTGCAATGGAACCCGTAGCCACTGTTCTTGTTGCTGAATCAGCAATGTAGGGAAGCCAGATGCACCCGATTGCGCTAATAGTGTTTTACTCCCTTGAATGTGAGACATCGTTTCACCTTGCTCACATTGTGCATAATCGGTGGTGTATTGGGTAATATCCAACCCAATACTCTGCGCTAAATCTAATAGGACAGCGGTGTCATTAATGTGGCGACCTGAAATATAGTGAGCTTTTTGGATTACCTTTAGCATCTCTAAGCCTTTCCCTTGCTTTGTTGCTGCTAATATCGCGGTTTGCGGTATTGCTGAGTCCATAATGAAGTTAGGTTCATGCAGCATTTTGAGGTAATCGTCACCAAAAACTTGCCCTGTCATTGATGCTATGCGTTTATCTGATTGGATAATGTGTTGGCGAAAATTATCATCTAAATGCAGTCGGGAGCTGCCTGCTAACATGCCACCGCCATGCATTTCGATATCAATGTTTGGGTGTTTTGCTGCAACTTCAATTAATGGTGCGGCTGCATAACACCAGCCGCAATAAGGGTCATAAATATAATGTAGGGTAATATTGCTCATGATAATGTCTCGCTGAATTATATTCTTAATAGACTTAAGGTTGTATCGTAATGTACCCCCCTAGAGAGTTTCGTTCTTAATGTGTATTGATAAGTTACAATAAGAACGAAAACAAACGAAATAGGGGATAATTTATTGGCTTATTGAGGCCACTGCATTTCGCCTTTAATCACTTTGGCACTTAGCTCTAAGCTCGATTTTTCATCTAAATTAGGGTATTGCGTTTCTACTTTTTTAATCAGCTCATCTGCCTTTTTGCTTGCTTTTGTCGCAGTTTCAAAGTCGCTTAAATATTGCTGAGTAAATGTAACGGTGCCAATATCAAACTTAGAATTGCCAGTAAAATGCCCTGGTACAACAGTTTCGGGTTTAAGTGCTTTAATACTTTCTAAAGCTTGTTGCCAGTTATGGCGTGAAACTTCAGTTTGGGTATCTGCCACCCATACATGGAGGTTATCGTAAACTAATACGCCACCCACGACCGCTTTTAAAGAGGGCACCCACACATACGTTCTGTCTGGTGATGCACCATCGAGGCCTTTAATCTCTAATTTTTCACCATCAACGGTAAAGCTATTCCCTTTAATGACTTCAGGAACAATAACATGTTTTGGCGCTTCATTTTTTAACTCTCCACCCCAATAGGCCAGTTTGCCATCTTTAGTTGCATTAATGGCTTGAACTGTTTCGGCAGTTGCAACCACTTTTGCTTCAGGGAAGGCTTTTGTCAGTGTTTCTAACCCAAAATAATAATCAGGGTCTGAATGGCTAATATAAATGGTTGTTAATTTTTTATTCAGCTTTTGGATTTTATCGACTAATTTTTGTGCGTCGTTGTTTTGAAACTGAGCGTCAATTAAAACCACTTCAGTTGGGCCGCTAATAATTTCAGAAGAAACAGGGAAAACACTGTTATGGCCTGGGTTATACACATCTAGTGTGAGCTTTTCAGCCTGTGCCATGTGCATAGTAGTTGCGAATAATGTCGTTGCTGCTAATAAGGTGAGTTTCATTTTTATATCCTAAAATTAAGTGATGTAGGTAAGCGTTGTTTGGCTTGGTGTGTATATTAGATTGTAATAATGGTGGGAAAAACAGCATAATTAGGCTTTATTTGTTGCATAAATCGATCGAATTGGTGGGTTATGGATAGATTAAAAGCAGTAGAAGTGTTTATCACTATTGTGGAAAGTGGCAGCCTAAGTCGTGCGGCAGATAAGCTAGATATGTCTCGCGCGATGGTGACGCGCTATTTATCTGAGATGGAACAATGGGCGGGGGTTCGGTTATTAAACCGTACAACAAGGCGGCTTAGTTTAACCTCGGCGGGGGAGGGAGTTTACCAACAATCATTACAGCTAAATGCGATTTCACAAACCGTGCCTGTGCAACAAGAGCATGATAACCAAGCACTATCAGGGCTAGTACGCATTAGTTGTTCACAATCTATTGCCCAAAGCGCACTTTCTATTGCAATAACCGAGTTTATGCAACAGTACCCCAATATGGCGATTGATATGCAAATCTCGAATAAATCGGTGAACCTTATTGAGGAAAGAATTGATTTAGCGATCCGTATTACTAACCAGCTAGAACCAAGCCTGATTGCCAAACCACTTTCAACTTGTTATTCCGTGATCTGTGCATCCCCCCGTTTTTTGGAAGGAAAAACGCGACCAGCAAAACCGGCAGATTTAGCTTTAATGGATTGCCTAACCTATAACTTCTTTGGTCGTAGTTTATGGGCGTTTGAAAAAGAGGGGGAACAACACACAGTGTTAGTGGATGGAAGATTGAGTGCCAATGAGTCTGTTTTTATCGCCGAAGCGACCTTAAATGGGGCTGGTATTTCTATGCAGCCTTATTATTCAGTAGCAAAGTATTTGGATTCAGGTGAATTAATTCAATTATTACCTGATTACACACCAATGCCATTAGGTATTTACGCTGTGTATACCAGTCGACAAAAAATGCCAACTTCACTACGTGCAGTGATTGATTACCTTGCTAACTGGTTTAGTACTTCGCCCCATTGGTTATCACTGATGCAGCAAGGCCAACGCTAAATGCTGTTCAATCTGGTTAAATTGTTTTTTTAAGTGTTGTGTGAAAATATCAGTGAGTTGCGATGATGGCCGGTGAATAGGCCTAATTAAACTGACTGTAAATGGGATTGAAAAGCTTAAAGGGCGCAGAGCCAGCTTACCTGAAGATTGCTGGTGGAAATCCAACGCTGTTAGTGGGTTAACAATGGAAATTCCAATGCCTTTTAGAGCCATCGCACAAATAGACGAGGCAGAATGCGTCTCCATCACCATTTTTCGGTCAATTTGCTGCTCCGCAAATGTTGAGTCAATTAATTGGCGGTAGCTGTCAGTTAAAGACAAACTAATAAACCGCTGATGCTGAAAATCGCTGGGGGTTAAGACCTTTTTTTGTGTGAGAGGGTGTCCCGCAGGTAACACACACACTTCATTTAAACTTCCAAGGGTTTGTTGCTCAGTACCAGGTGGCATTTGCAAATGTTCTGTTAAACCAAAGTCATAGCGCTGGGCTGAAAGCCACTCTTCAAGGACAGGAGATTCCTGAGGGATCACGGTGATACTGACATCGGGGTAGTTTTCCATAAAAGATTGGCAGACTGACGGCAAAAGGGATTGAGCAAAAGCGGGTAAGCAAGTCACTGAAATTTGGGCATGTTCAAAACGGCGTATTGTTTCTGCCGAGTTTTTGATGCGCTCTAATCCATAATAAGAACGTTCGACTTCTTCTAAAAATCGCAGCCCTTGCGCGGTGGGTTGCAAGCGTCCTTTGACGCGATCAAATAGCTTAAATTGCAGTAAATGCTCAAGGCGAGCCAGTTCACGGCTAATGGTCGGCTGTGAAGTATTCAGCAATGCCGCGGCTTCCGTCAAGTTAGGAGCGGTCATCACAGCACGAAATATCTCAATATGTCGCCACGAAATGGCTTGCATTTCTCACCTCAAAATTAAAGCTATATCAAATATGAATAGACTTTAGCAAAATGGATATTTTTTTTCCCATCTTTTCTCTGAATAATAGACTTTAATATAATAAAAACTTGCAAACGAGAAACATAATGACTTCATTCGCAACCACTTCAAGCCAGTATTTAACCCCTGAATATTTACGCGCGTTACCAGCACAATATGGTACTCCTGTTTGGGTATATGACAGTGCAGTCATCATTGAGCGTATTAAGCAATTACAAGTCTTTGATACGGTGCGCTTTGCACAAAAAGCCAGTTCAAATATCCACATTTTGCGCTTAATGAGAGAGCAGGGCGTGAAAGTCGATTCAGTTTCTTTAGGGGAAATCGAACGTGCGCTGGTGGCGGGGTTCAAGCCGGGTCGTGAAAATTCAGAAATTGTGTTTACTGCGGACGTGCTTGATAGAGCCACACTGGCTAAAGTGACGGAGCTGGATATACCTGTCAATGCAGGCTCAATTGATATGCTCGACCAAATTGGTCAGCAAAAAGCGGGGCACCCAGTTTGGCTGCGTATTAACCCAGGCTTTGGTCATGGTCATAGCCAAAAAACCAATACTGGCGGTGAAAACAGCAAACACGGCATTTGGCATGAAGATTTGCCAGCTGCACTTGAGAAAATTCGTCATTACAATTTATCGTTGATCGGTATTCATATGCACATTGGTTCAGGCGTTGATTATCAACACCTTGCAGATGTATGTGATTCAATGGTGGCACTGGTCACAACTGCTGGTGTGGATCTTCATGCTATTTCAGCGGGTGGTGGGTTATCGACACCTTACCGTGAAGGCGATGAATTAATTGATGTGCAACATTATTATAGTTTATGGGATAACGCGCGCCAGCGCATAGCACAGCATCTAGGACACACAATAGAACTTGAAATCGAACCGGGTCGCTATTTAGTTGCAGAATCGGGCGTTTTGCTGGCGGAAGTGCGTGCTGTTAAAGATATGGGCAGCCGTCATTATGTCCTAGTCGACAGTGGTTTTAATGATTTAATGCGCCCAGCGATGTACGGCAGTTATCATCATATTTCAGTTTTACCGGCGGATGGAAGCGCAGCGGATGAGTCACAACTAAAAGACACCATCATCGCAGGCCCTTTATGTGAATCTGGTGATGTATTTACTCAGCTTGAAGGCGGGCTTGTAGTGACTCGCGCGTTACCTGAGGTCAAAGTAGGGGATTATTTGGTTTTCCACGACACAGGCGCCTACGGCGCATCGATGTCTTCAAACTATAATAGCCGCCCATTATTACCAGAGGTGATGTTTGTTGAGGGTAAACCGCAATTAATTCGCCGTCGCCAAACAATAGAAGAATTATTAGTGTTAGAGCTATCACTTTAAAAACTGAGAATGTGATGAAAAAAACCAGCGCTTAGGTCGCTGTTTTTTTTTATTTTGAAGAAAGCAAAAACTACTCTTTTGGGTGATTTACAATATTTTTTCGCATGTGAATATAAGGGAGCCACTACTGATTAATTGATATTTTTGGAATAATTTAAATATGAGGTTAATACTCTTTTTTTCTTTGTTTATATTTTCAAGTTAAGTTTTCGGTGTAGTTTGTTCTATTAATAGTAATAACAAAAAGCTCAAGGAGTAGGTTGCTCCTTGAGCTTTATTACTTATCTATAAACTAAGCGGCTTTCTTTTTCTTACTCGCGTCTTCGTTTGACGGTTCATCAGGGGACTTTTTTGACGGAAGCACTCCTAAGTCATCAAATTCAAACTCATCGACATTAATTGTACGTAACCGGCTTGCTTCTGCTTTACGTAGAATATCGGCTTCTTCTTGCGTGATGACATTTTCAGGCAGCATTTGATCTGCCAGTTTGTCTAAACGGGTGAAGCTCAGTTTACGTTCTTTCAAACGGCAGATGCGTTCGAAAATAGGCTCAGCAGCAATGATGTCATATAACGCTTGGTTCACTAACCCATGAGGGTTGTTTTCCGTTGGCGTTAAGTATTGGCCACGGCCTAATCTGTCACGGGTTTCTGATGGTTCCATCAACAGCTGTGCCAATTTATGGTCAAGTTTGTCTGATGGCATGGACATCGCACGGCCTGTAGGGAACAAGGTTACTCGCATAATCGCTGCCACCATTTTGTTCGGGAAGTTTTTCAGCAGATCATCAATCGCTTTTTCAGACTGATATAAACAATCTTCAACAGCCCATTTTACCAGTGGTAAATCCGCTTTTTGGCGACCTTCATCTTCATAGCGTTTCAAGGATGCAGACGCAAGATACAGGTTGCTAAGAATATCCCCTAAGCGAGCTGAAATACGTTCGCGACGTTTTAAGCTACCGCCTAGCACACCCATTGCGACATCCGATAATAAAGCTAAGTTGGCGCTTTGACGATTTAACATTTGATAATAACGGCGTGTTTCATCTTTCGTTGGTGCATGACTACCACGACCGTTAGTTAAACCTAACCAGAAGCTACGGAATTGGTTGCTAATGACGTGACCAATGTGACCAAATACGGCTTTATCAAATTTGTGCAGGTTGTTATCTTGTGCTGCCGCCATCTCTTCTAAGACGAAAGGATGGCAACGGATTGCACCTTGACCAAAGATAATCATGCTGCGTGTGAGGATATTTGCGCCTTCAACGGTGATTGCGATCGGGGCACCTTGGTAAGCCCGCGCAACAAAGTTTGAGTCCCCTAAGCAAATGCCTTTACCACCCGTGATATCCATTGCATCAATAATGGCGCGTTGGCCACGGTGGGTGCAGTGGTACTTAACGATAGCCGAAAGGACTGCGGGCTTTTCGCCTAACATAATACCCGAGGTGATTAAGGTTGCAGCGGCATCCATCAAGTAAGTATTACCTGCAATGCGTGCTAAGGGTTCTTCGATACCTTCCATTTTACCAATCGGTAATTTGAATTGGCGGCGAATATAAGAGTAAGCGCCCGTCGCGATAGCGATGCTTTTTAAGCTACCCGTTGAGTTAGATGGTAAGGTGATACCACGTCCAACAGATAGACATTCCACTAACATTCTCCAGCCTTGCCCGGCCATTTTTGGCCCACCAATGATGTAATCGATAGGAACAAAAATGTCTTTTCCGCGAGTCGGGCCATTCATAAATGGAATATTCAGTGGGAAATGACGGTGACCAATTTCGACGCCCGGCGTGTTGGTTGGGATTAATGCGCAGGTGATGCCGAGGTTTTTCTCACCACCTAATAATTTGTCTGGATCTGACAATTTAAACGCAAGGCCGAGTACAGTCGCAATCGGTGCTAAGGTAATGTAGCGTTTATTCCATGATAAGCGCATACCTAATACTTGCTCACCTTGCCATTCACCCATACAGACAACGCCTGAATCGGGAATCGCACCTGCATCGGAACCTGCTTCAGGGCTGGTTAAAGCAAAGCATGGAATTTCTTCACCTGTTGCTAGACCCGGTAAATAACGTTGTTTTTGCTCATCAGTACCATAATGTTGCAGTAATTCACCTGGACCTAATGAATTAGGAACCCCGACTGTGATAGCTAAAATGCCTGATACACCTGCAAGTTTTTGTAATACTTGGGATTGAGCATAAGCTGAAAATTCGAGTCCGCCATATTCTTTTTTGATGATCATAGCGAAGAAGCGGTGATCACGCAGGTATTGCCAGACTTCAGGTGTTAAATCGGCAAGTTCATGACTAACTTCAAAGTCATTCACCATGCCGCACACGGTTTCTACTGGGCCATCAATAAATGCTTGTTCTTCTGCGGTTAACTGTGGTTTTGGGTAGTTATGCAGTTTGTTCCAGTCTGGTGCACCACGGAAAAGGTCACCTTCCCACCATGTGGTTCCTGCGTCGATAGCCTCTTTTTCAGTTCTCGACATCGGTGGCATGACTTTTTGGAACATTTTCATGGCACGCGCAGAGAAAAAGGATTGGCGTACAGGAGAGAAAACAAAAGGAAATAAGACTAGAGCCACTGGCAGCAATATCCAGTAACTCCAAATATTTAACACACCCATGACGGCAGTATAGGCTAATAGCAGCGCTGTACTAAGTACAAGGGAAGTTCTGTGATAACAGAGTACGCCGATTAAGGCGAGAAATAACACAATGCTAAGAAGGATCATAGTGAAGCTCCTGTCGACTTGTAAGAGGTCTGACCTGTTTGTTATCTCAATCTATACCTAGTAATAAAGGATTAGCAATATATTTACATCTTAATTACAACTCAGTTCACAAAAACACCAAATAATGGCTGGGAAAGTTGAAATTAAAATAATCGCCATTAAAGAAAATAAGGTTATTAAGTATAACTAAACGTTATTTTTGTCGACGGGTTCAAGACCGCACAATCAAAAGTAGAAACAAAGCGTCCCCTGTGTAACAATCTGAGTATTAAAGCTTAATGACTGATATCCATCTAAATTTGTGCCACGAAGTGGTCTGTTTTATGTGAATTATTTTGGATGTAAGTTGGCTATATTCTCAATAACGTATTCTTAATTAAGGGGAAACCTCATGTACCAAGATCTAATCCGTGGTGAATTGACTGAAGCGGCTGAGACGTTATCGAATTTCTTAAGTGACGAAGCGAATATTGAAGCTATTCAACAAGCGGCGGTGTTATTAGCGGACTCTTTTAAAGCAGGCGGTAAGGTATTATCTTGTGGTAACGGTGGTTCACACTGTGATGCAATGCATTTTGCGGAGGAACTCACAGGCCGTTATCGTGAAAATCGCCCCGGCTATCCTGCAATTGCGATTTCAGATGTTAGCCATTTATCCTGCGTGAGCAATGACTTCGGTTATGAGTTTGTTTTTTCTCGTTTTATTGAAGCAGTTGGTATGAAAGGTGATGTGTTACTGGGAATTTCAACGTCAGGTAACTCAGGAAATATTATCAAAGCCATTGCTGCTGCTCGTGAAAAAGGTATGAAAGTCATCACATTAACAGGAAAAGATGGCGGGAAAATGGCAGGTACTGCGGATATTGAAATTCGTGTCCCTCATTTTGGTTATGCAGACCGTATTCAAGAGATCCATATCAAAGTTATCCATATCCTTATTCAATTAATTGAAAAAGAGATGGTGAAGTAACGATTTAGTCGTTGTAGGAGCTTTAAAATGTGCGAGTTACTTGGCATGAGTGCCAATGTTCCAACTGATATTACCTTTAGTTTGAGTGGGTTAATTTCTCGTGGAGGGCAAACAGGCCCACACAAAGATGGCTGGGGAATTACGTTCTACGAAGGTCTCGGGTGTCGCACATTTAAAGATCCACAACCGAGCTTTACCTCTCCTGTTGCGCGTTTCGTGCAGGAATACCCTATCAAGTCTGAAAGCATTGTGGCACATATTCGCCAAGCCAATCGCGGGGATGTGTCGTTAGTGAATACTCACCCCTTTACCAGAGAGCTTTGGGGGCGTAATTGGACTTATGCACACAATGGGCAGCTTAAAGGATACCGTTCCCTTGATACAGGGCGTTATTGGCCGATTGGGGAAACCGATAGTGAATGGGCATTTTGTTGGATTTTGCAGCAATTAAGTGAAAAATACCCACGAAAACCATCGAACTGGAAAAGTGTTTTTCGTTTTATTGCTAGTTTAGCAGAGCAACTGCGTCGCAAAGGTGTCTTCAATATGTTGCTATCTGATGGGCAATACTTGATGGCGTTTAGCTCAACGAAATTACATTGGATCACGCGTAAAGCACCATTTGGTATGGCAAAGTTGCTCGATCAGGATATTGAAATTGATTTTGCACAGTGCACTACACCAACAGATATTGTCTCTGTGATTGCAACTCAACCTTTGACTGGCAATGAAGACTGGCAAAAGATTGAGCCAGGCAACTTTGTGTTATTCCACCTTGGTCAGCGCATACTGTGATTTCATCCCCAACAGTTTTGTTGGGGTATCCGGTAAGCCCATGACAGCATATTTTCCTGAGTTTACCGAAACGTGTGCAAGCCTTCCTGTTTGGTTGAAATATTCATAAGCGGGCTGTAGCTGCTTCCAAAACGTATAATGGCTTGAATTTTGATAGCGCAGCATATTTTCTTTCGTCATTTTAAACGGATAGATATTCACGCTAATTGTTGATTGGCCATTTAGCAATGCGGTTTCTACTGTTTGGTAGATTTCGCCCATGTATTTATCCGTCATCGCATAACAACCCACTGACACACAACTGCCGTGGATCATCAGGTAACTTCCGCTGTACCCTTGGGCTTTATCAAACTCATTAGGGAAACCAATATTGATAGATCGGTAATACCGACTATTAGGGTTGAGCTGCTCCGTCGTAATTTGATAGAAACCCTCAGGACTTTTAAGATCACCCTCTATTTTCTTTGGCCCTAACCCACCAGAAAACTTACAAATTGGATAGGTTTTCGACAAGGTATATTTGCCTGATGGTGTTTTTTGGTAGAGTTCAAGTACACCTTCTTGTTTAAATATTTGTATAAATATCGATGAGTCAAGATTCGCTCGTGATTCATTCTTTAACAAAAATGAAGCGTTATCTGCCTGAGTAACCGATGTATACATGAGTACAAATGGGGATACGACACAAATTAATTTACTTGTTTTCATGCTTAAGCCAAATATTGAAGGTGATATTGATTAAAAATAACACATGTTTTACACATTTTAGACGAGCTGTTTAAAAATTAATATAGGTTGTTAATAGTTTTTAAATGAATCTTTATTGTTTAAATAATAAACAGTCATCGATAAACATGAGTCTAATGTTCGTTAATACCGAATTGTTAATGGAAAAAATTAAATAATAATGCAATTTGCTTGAACTATGTCACTTCTCTAGACGGACAGCGTGAGCTGAAACTGATAAAATTACGACTGGCAGAAGACAAGAATTTAGTAACAATTTTGTGAGAATACTCGCTCAAGTCACGAAAGTGACTTGAGTAGTTTTTATGACTGAGTCGCTATCATTCATTGCTGAATCGTTAGCTTAGGGTTTAACTGATAAACTTGTGCAGATCTTATGATTAAAATTAAAAAAGGCCTCAACCTTCCCATCGCAGGTGAGCCAGCCCAAGTGATAGAAGACGGCCCGAAAATTCAACACGTAGCACTGCTAGGTGAGGAATATGTCGGAATGCGTCCTTCGATGCTGGTTAAAGAAGGTGAGAGTGTAATAAAAGGACAGGTTCTCTTTGAAGACAAAAAGAACCCTGGGGTCGTATTTACGAGCCCTGCCTGCGGAAAAATTGTTGCTATTCATCGTGGTGAGCGTCGTGTATTGCAGTCTGTTGTTATTGAAATCGAAGGTGATGAGCAAGTCACTTTTGCTGCATATTCGCGTGATGAGCTCCCCGTATTAACGCGTGAACAAGTCGAAGATAACCTAATTAAATCAGGTATGTGGACCTCTTTAAGAACGCGTCCATTTAGCCGTTCTCCACAACCGGGTTCTTCGCCGATTGCTATTTTTGTGACTGCAATGGATACCAGCCCATTAGCTGCTGATCCTATTGGAATCATTTGCGAAAATGCGCAAGCATTTAATGATGGTTTATTGGTTCTTAGCCGCTTAACGGAAGGTAAAATCCATGTATGCCATGGAGAGGGAGATTTACCGAAGGTTAACAGCCAAGCCCAAATCACCTATACCCAATTTAGCGGGCCACACCCAGCGGGGTTAGCTAGTACTCACATTCATTTCTTAGAACCTGTGAGTATCAAGAAAAAAGTGTGGAGCCTGAATTACCAAGATGTTATCGCTATTGGAAAGCTATTTGTTACGGGTCACTTATACACTGACCGTGTGATTTCCTTAGCGGGTCCACAAGTTGAAAAACCACGTTTACTGCGTACCCGCCTTGGGGCTGACTTATATGAATTGACCAAAGGGCAACTCAAATCAGGTGAAAACCGCATTATTTCAGGGTCTGTACTTTGGGGGGTTACCTGTGATGAAGCCCATCACTATCTTGGTCGTTTTCATAACCAAGTTTCTGTTCTCGCAGAAGGTCGTGAAAAAGAGTTATTTGGATGGATTATGCCTGGGGTAAATAAATTCACCATTACCCGCACAACGATTGGGCATTTCCTGAAAAATAAACGCTTTAACTTTACGACGACGATGAACGGTGGTGAGCGTTCAATGGTACCGATTGGTAACTATGAACGTGTTATGCCGCTGGACATCATGATCACGCATTTATTGCGCGATCTCCTTGCGGGGGATACTGATACATCACAAGAGCTAGGCTGTTTAGAGCTGGATGAAGAAGATTTAGGTTTATGTACCTACGTTTGTCCAGCGAAGTATGAATACGGTCCTGTGCTGCGTGATGTGCTGTCCAAGATAGAGCTAGAAGGGTAATTCCATGGGTCTGAAACATTTATTTGAAAAATATGAGCACCATTTTGAGCCCGGTGGAAAGTTAGCGAAATATTATGCGCTGTATGAAGCCGTTTCGACTGTTTTCTACACGCCGGGTACAGTCACTAAAGGCCGCTCTCACGTTCGAGATACTATCGATCTTAAACGTATGATGATCTTGGTGTGGCTCGCTGTTTTCCCTGCGATGTTCTGGGGGATGTATAATGTAGGAAACCAAGCGATCCCTGCATTGCATCAGCTCTATAGCGGCGTTGAATTACAGCAAATTATTGCAAGTGATTGGCATTATAGCTTAGCGCAGTTTTTAGGCGCATCACTGTCAATGGATGCAGGATGGGGAAGTAAAATGCTGCTTGGTGCAGTGTATTTCCTTCCTATTTATGCTGTTGTTTTCTTAGTTGGTGGGTTCTGGGAAGTGTTATTTGCCATGATCCGCGGCCATGAAATCAATGAAGGCTTCTTTATTACCTCCATTTTGTTTGCATTGATTGTTCCGCCAACGATTCCATTATGGCAGGCAGCACTTGGGATTACCTTTGGTGTGGTTGTTGCGAAGGAAATCTTTGGGGGAACAGGGCGTAACTTCTTAAACCCAGCATTAGCAGGTCGTGCATTTTTATTCTTTGCTTACCCAGCACAAATCTCGGGTGACTTAGTCTGGACTGCGGCGGATGGTTTCTCTGGTGCAACGCCTTTGTCTCAGTGGGCAACGGGTGGCGAGCACGCACTAATGAATACCGTTAGCGGCGAGCCTATTACATGGATGCAAGCATTTTTAGGAAACATGCCTGGCTCTATCGGTGAAGTATCGACATTGATGCTGTTTATCGGTGGTGCGTTGATTATGTTCTTCCGCATTGCATCATGGCGTATTGTGGCCGGTGTGATGCTGGGCATGATCGCAATGTCTTATGTGTTTAATCTTATCGGTTCAGACACTAACCCGCTGTTTGCAATGCCATGGTGGTGGCATATGGTATTAGGTGGCTTTGCATTCGGTATGATTTTTATGGCGACAGACCCTGTTTCAGCTTCGTTTACGGATAAAGGTAAATGGGCTTACGGTATTCTGATCGGCGTAATGTGTGTTCTTATCAGGGTGGTTAACCCAGCTTACCCAGAAGGGATGATGCTAGCTATCCTGTTCGCCAACCTGTTTGCTCCTCTGTTTGACTATCTGGTCGTTCAAGCAAATATTAAGCGGAGAAAAGCTCGTGGCTAATGAAAAACCAATCAATAACGATGGCGTCGGCAGAACATTCCTTGTTGTGTTTATTCTGTGCCTCGTGTGTTCAATCATTGTCGCTGGGGCTGCGGTTGGTTTAAAACCACAGCAACAGGAACAAATTCAGTTAGATACCCAACGTAACATTTTAAGTGTTGCAGGGCTTTCTACGCCTAAAATGAGCGCAGATGAAGTTCAAAAAGTCTATGCAGAACGTATTGAGCCAAAACTTTTAAACTTCAAAACTAACGAGTTATCAGATAGCACAGGGCGTTTTGTTCTTAATGATGAACTACGTAGTGATGAAAGTAGTATTGCGCTTTCGCCACAGGAAGACATCGCGAAAATTCGCCGCCGTGCGAATAGTGCTGAAATCTACTTGGTAAAAGATGATGCAGGTAAAGTTTCACAAATCATTTTACCCGTTTATGGCTCAGGGTTGTGGTCAGTGATGTACGCCTTTATCGCTGTTGATGTTGACGGTGTGACATCTCGTGGTATCACTTACTACGCACACGGGGAAACACCCGGTCTGGGTGGTGAAGTAGATAACCCGCAGTGGAAAGCACAATGGCCGGGTAAAAAACTGTTTAATGAACAAGGTATTCCAGCAATTAAAATCATGCGTACTGGTGCAACCGATAGCCCTTACGGTATTGATGGTCTTTCGGGTGCGACCCTGACATCAAACGGTATTCAACATATGTTTGATTTCTGGTTAGGTGACAACGGCTTTGGTCCGTTCCTGAAAAAAGTACGTGAAGGAGCGCTGAATAATGGCTGATTCAAAAGAAGTAAAACGCGTCCTTCTTGGGCCGCTATTTGATAATAACCCGATTGCTTTACAGGTTTTGGGTGTGTGTTCTGCATTGGCGGTCACGACTAAGTTAGAAACCGCGTTGGTGATGACCATTGCAGTGACACTGGTTACTGCATTCTCTAACTTTTTTATCTCATTGATTCGAAACTATATTCCAAGCAGTGTGCGTATTATCGTACAAATGGCCATCATTGCCTCATTGGTTATCGTGGTGGACCAAATTCTGCGGGCTTATGCCTATGAGATATCAAAGCAGCTTTCTGTCTTTGTTGGCTTAATCATTACTAACTGTATCGTGATGGGGCGCGCAGAGGCTTATGCCATGAAAGCGCCACCAATTGAAAGTTTTATGGATGGTATTGGTAATGGCCTTGGTTACGGAGTGATCCTTGTTTTAGTCGGTTTCCTGCGTGAGCTTTTCGGCTCCGGTAAACTGTTTGGCATCACAGTATTTGAGTCACTGCAAAACGGTGGCTGGTATATGCCAAATGGCCTGTTCTTACTGGCACCAAGCGCATTCTTTATTATCGGTATGCTGATTTGGGGCTTACGTACCCTGAAACCGGCTCAAATAGAGAAGGATTAATCAAATGGAACATTATATAAGCCTATTTGTTAAATCCATTTTTATTGAAAATATGGCATTAGCCTTCTTCTTGGGAATGTGTACATTCCTTGCCGTATCGAAGAACGTTAAAACGGCGTTTGGTTTAGGGATTGCGGTCACTGTTGTCCTCGGAATTTCTGTTCCTGCGAATAACTTGGTGTACAACCTAGTGCTGCGTGATGGGGCGATAGCCGAAGGGGTGGATTTATCCTTCCTGAATTTTATTACCTTTATTGGTGTGATAGCGGCGTTGGTTCAGATCCTCGAAATGATTTTGGATCGTTATTTTCCATCGTTGTATAACGCGTTAGGTATCTTCTTGCCATTGATTACCGTTAACTGTGCAATTTTTGGTGGCGTATCTTTCATGGCTCAGCGCGATTATAACTTTAGCGAATCCGTTATTTATGGCTTCGGTTCAGGGATCGGCTGGATGCTTGCTATCGTATTGATGGCTGCTATCCGTGAGAAGATGAAATACTCAGATATCCCCGCGGGTCTAAAAGGGTTAGGTATCACCTTTGTGACGACCGGCTTGATGGCATTGGGCTTTATGTCCTTCTCCGGTGTGCAGCTATAAAGGCGAGAAGAATTCATGGAAATTATTATTCTAGGTGTAGTGATGTTTACCCTGATTGTCTTGGTGCTGACAGGTTTAATTCTGTTTGCCAAATCCAAGTTAGTCAATACGGGGAACATCAAAGTTGAAGTTAATGGCGACCCAGATAAAAGCTTTGAAGCCCCTGCGGGCGACAAATTATTAAGTATGTTATCTAGCCAAGGTATTTTTGTCTCATCAGCTTGCGGTGGTGGTGGTTCATGTGGTCAGTGCCGTGTGAAAATCAAAGACGGTGGTGGGGATATTTTACCGACCGAGCTGTCGCACATTAATAAACGTGAAGCCAAAGAAGGCTGCCGTTTAGCCTGCCAAGTGAATGTGAAGCAAGACCTTAAAATTGAGCTTCCAGAAGAAATTTTTGGCGTGAAAAAATGGGAGTGTGAAGTTATCTCTAACGATAATAAAGCCACTTTCATTAAAGAATTAAAACTGAAAATTCCAGCAGGAGAGGTCGTTCCTTTCCGTGCGGGTGGTTATATTCAAATTGAATGCCCAGAACATGTTGTAAAATATGAAGATTTCGATGTTCCTGAAGAATATCGTGAAGACTGGGATAAGTTTAATTTGTTCCGTTATGTTTCTGAAGTTAAAGAGCCAACGGTGCGTGCATATTCAATGGCTAACTACACTGAAGAGCACGGTATTATTATGTTGAACGTACGTATTGCGACGCCTCCGCCGCGCAACCCTGACGTTCCACCGGGAATTATGTCTTCTTATATTTGGTCATTAAAGCCAGGTGATAAGGTGACAATCTCAGGTCCATTCGGTGAGTTTTTTGCGAAAGAAACAGAAGCTGAAATGGTCTTTATTGGTGGTGGTGCAGGTATGGCGCCGATGCGTTCACACATTTTCGACCAATTACGCCGTTTAGACTCAAAACGTAAAATCAGTTTCTGGTATGGTGCGCGCTCTGTTCGCGAAATGTTCTACACAGAAGATTTTGACGAGCTCGCAGCAGAACATGAAAACTTTACTTGGAATGTGGCGCTTTCAGACCCATTACCAGAAGATAACTGGAACGGTTACACAGGCTTTATTCATAATGTTCTGTATGAAAATTATTTGAAAGACCATCCTGCACCTGAAGATTGTGAGTTCTATATGTGTGGACCGCCAATGATGAATGCCGCGGTGATCAAAATGCTGAAAGATTTGGGTGTTGAAGATGAAAATATCTTACTTGATGATTTCGGTGGTTAAGTAATTTTATTGGATTTATCGTACTTACCAAGTAAAGTACGAGCATTAATTAAATAAAGAGGGAAAATACTTCCCTCTTTATCATTTATGTTGATACTGTTAATTGCTAATTATTTAATTGGTTATTAATAGCTTAAGAGATATTTTGACTTGAACATTCTCTGCATGGGTGACGATGTAAAGTGTGTTAATAGTCTGAGCGAAACTAACAATACGCGCTCATGATTGACGCGGAGAAAATAATGCTGAACAAAAGAATTTATACCCCAATCTTACTGTTTGTTGCTGCGCTGTTTCTGACGGCTTGTGGTGGGCCAGAGCAACAAAATCTGCAAGGGCAGACGATGGGGACGTATTACTCGGTTAAATATGTCACTGACTCTTCAGAACCAAAACCTGAAGCGATTCAAGCCGAAATTGATAAGCGTTTGGAAGAAGTGAATGACCAAATGTCAACTTATCGTCCAGACTCAGAATTAAGTCGTTTTAATCAATTCAAGGAAGTGAATACGCCTTTCCCAGTGTCGGCTGCAACCGCGAAAGTAGTGAAAAAAGCGATTGAAATTAATAAACAAACAGATGGTTCTTTAGATGTGACGGTTGGGCCATTAGTTAATTTATGGGGGTTTGGCCCAGAAGGCCGCGTGACGAAAGCACCTTCAGATGAAGAACTTGCTAAACGCCGTGCATGGGTAGGAATCGAAAAGCTTTCAGTACAAGATAATAACCTGATTAAAACCATACCAGAGCTATATGTTGACCTGTCTTCTATTGCTAAAGGTTATGGTGTAGATGTTGTAGCCGAGTATCTCGAGTCACAAGGCATCAATGACTATATGGTCGATATTGGTGGCGAAGTGCGTACGAAAGGTAAAAATGGTAAAGAGGCACCATGGCGCATTGCCATTGAGAAACCATCAACGGATGGAGTGAGCCAAACCGCACAGGAAATTATTGAGCCAGGTGATCGCTCAATAGCAACATCAGGTGATTATCGTAATTATTTTGAGCAAGATGGTGTTCGTTTTTCTCACACGATTGACCCAAAAACAGGCCGCCCAATTACTCATAACTTAGTCTCTATCACTGTGCTTGCTGAAAATTGCATGAGTGCCGATGGCTTATCTACAGGGCTAAATGTCTTAGGGCCAGAAGCCGGTTTAGCACTTGCTGAAAAAATGAATGTGCCTGTTTTTATGATAGTTAAGACAGATAAAGGTTTTGAAGAGCGTTATACTAAGGCATTCGAACCCTTTTTAACGAAGAAACAGTAACTTTGGGAGGCTAAAGGTATGCTAAACATATTTATTGCAACTTTTGCACTGTTTTTACTGGCTTTTTTGGGAATGTCGTTGGGCTATATTATTAAACGTAAGAGTATCCAAGGTAGCTGTGGCGGCTTAAGCAGCATTGGCGTTGAAAAGGTGTGTGAGTGCCCTGAACCTTGTGATGCACGTAAAAAACGTATGGCACGTGATGAAGCTCGGAAAAAACTGTTAGAAAAGAACCGTATAATCTAAAGCGAATTTTTATTTTGCATAACCTTAACTGTTGTTTTAACAGTTAAGGTTTATTTTTAGATATCTATTTATTAAAAGCCTTCGGTGAATCCACCATTACTGCATCAGCACCTATCTCTTTCGCCAACTGGTAATCGCTTTGGTTATTTACACCAAAAACAATGATATAAGCGTCACCATCACGTTTAAAGCACTCTATCGCTGATTTATCCCATGAAAGTGTTGCCGGGGAGCGAGCCTCACCTAGCGTATATTTTTCAACAACTTCAACTTTACGATGTAGCTCAAAACCATACCAACGAGAAGCTGGCTTATCCGTTTTATTGATTGGTTTTGTGTCTGGAACTGAACATTGATGGTTCATAATGCTATTTGCCAAAATGGTACGAGTTTCATCACGGCTTTCAAAGGTCTGAATTTTAGGGGATAGCTGATTTAGCGCGGTTAAGAAATCGGTATTGGTAGAGTAAAAGCGTACTTGATTGAATGCTTTTGTTTTTTCCAATAAGGCTAGAGTAGCTTTGGCTTGAGTGGCTGGGTTGGCGTCAGGGGATTTTAAGTCAATATAAAAGGTGGTGTCTGGATACTTTTTTAATATGGCTTCTAGTGTGCTAATTGTGGTGGTTGCAGCGGGTAATTGTTGGTTGTTTTTTTGATTAAATTGGTATGCAGCATTGATATGGCTAAGTTGCTCTGCGGAATAGGCCGAAACAGGGCCTTTTTTATCTGTTAGAGAATCAAGATCACTTGGGCGATATAACACTAATTGATTATCTTGGCTGAGCTGGACGGTTAACCAAATGGCATCCGCTTTGTTTTTCTTTGCAAGATCAATAGCATAAATCGTATTTTCAGGTGCATCTGCCGTACCAGCGCGGTGCGCAACAATTTGAGGTGAAGCCATTTGAGTGGTGAATGCAAATGAGTTTTGAGTGATCAGAAGTAGCAACCCAATGATCGCTAACGGGTTAAATTTTAATGCGGATATCATTGCCATGAGTATTGTCCATAAAATAATTTTTAACGAGTTGTGAGGGAAATAAGCCAGTCTGTTGTATTACTTTTTTATTAATCTGTAATCCATTAGGACTCTTTTTAAGACTAACTTTATTTATTTTTACCCATAAAGTGTGGCAGTTAAATATGACAATAAAATGAATTGGTTTTTATTAACAGAGAGTTAGAAGAGATTAAAATGAGCTTGATATCGTACTTCCTCGTAATTGCATGGCTAATAAAAATACTGTATATTTAATCAGTTGATTGGTTTTTTTATGAGTGAACCCGTGCGTAAAATTATTCATATTGATATGGACTGCTTTTATGCGGCGATAGAAATGCGCGATGACCCAAGCCTACGCAATGTCCCTATTGCGGTTGGTGGAAGTGCGGATCGTCGGGGAGTTATCAGTACAGCCAACTATGAAGCGCGCCGCTATGGCGTACACAGCGCGATGTCGACGGCTATTGCCTTGAGGCTTTGCCCGCACCTAAAAGTCGTCCCGGGGCATATGGCACTGTATAAAGAAACCTCTATTCATATTCGCAAGATTTTTGCGCGCTATACCGATTTAATCGAACCTCTTTCCCTTGATGAAGCGTATTTAGATGTGACGGATTGTACGCAGTTGCATGGCTCTGCAACTTTGATTGCAGAAGCTATTCGTCAGCAAATTTTTGATGAATTGCAGTTAACTGCATCAGCGGGGATCGCACCTATCAAGTTTTTAGCGAAAATCGCTTCGGATATGAATAAACCTAATGGTCAGTTTGTTATCACGCCACAAAATATGGATCAATTCGTCCTCACATTACCATTAAAAAAGATCCCCGGAGTCGGCAAAGTGACGGCTCAAAAATTGGCGGATATGGGGCTGAATACCTGTGCGGATGTGCAGCAATTTGATATGGTTACGTTAATCAAAAGCATGGGGAAATTTGGTCAAGCACTTTGGGAACGTTGCCATGCCATTGATGAGCGCCCTGTAAACCCCGATAGGCTGAGAAAGTCCGTGGGGGTTGAACGGACATTAGCTGAAGATATTCATCAATGGGATGATTGTCTTTTGTTGTTAGATAAGTTGTATGAAGAATTGCAGTTACGTTTAGCAAAAGTAAAACCCGATTTGCGCATCGCCCGTCAAGGGGTGAAATTCAAGTTTGATGACTTTCAGCAAACAACACAGGAGCATGTGTATCCCATTTTAAATAAACAAGATTTAGTACAACTCGCACAGCAGGTTTGGGAAAATCGCCGGTTAAAGCGAGGGGTGAGGTTGGTGGGGTTACATGTCATGTTACAAAGCCCGCAATTAGAGCGGCAGTTATTACTTGAACTTTAAAAAAATGCTCATCAAAAGGATGAGCATTCTATTCAATATCAGTGGATTAGCCTTTAACTGGGATCGCTTTTAGCACCGCAGTTAACAGTTTCCAATACTCACCAACACTGGCGATATGAACGCGTTCATCTGGTGAGTGTGCGCCACGAATGGTTGGCCCAATGGAGACCATGTCCATATCTGGATATGGCTTTTTGAATAAACCGCACTCAAGGCCTGCGTGGATCACCATAACATTTGGGATCTTACCAAATAACTTATTGTAGGTTTCACTCACCAAATGCATCACAGCAGAGTCTGCATCTGGCTGCCAACCTGGGTAGCTACCTTCTGCACGATATTGGGCTTTCGCTAATTTACTAACAGAAGTCAGCATGTTAACGACATAATTTTTACCGCTATCGATGAGTGAACGAACGAGGAAGATGACCTCTGCTTTATCTTCCGTCATACGTACGACACCTTCATTTAGTGAGGTTTCCACGACACCTTTTGCGACATCACTCATACGGATAACGCCATTTGGTGCCGCATTTAAGAAGAAAACAAAGTGTTGTTGGCAGTCATCAGACAGCGCTTTTAAGTCGCTTTGTGTTTCATCTAACAACAGCACTAAGTTAGGTTCAACAGCGGCTAACTCATTTTTCAGAATGCTTTCGTAGCGTGTTCTTAGTGCCGTCAGATCAGCGACTTTACCAGCTGGAACAGAAATAATGGCGTGTGCTTCACGTGGGATAGCATTACGTACTGTACCGCCTTTAAACTCTAATAGTTTTAGGCTGAGATCTTCTGCGTGGCCTGCAAGAAAACGTGCTAACAGCTTGTTTGCATTACCTAAACCTAAATGAACATCACCACCTGAGTGGCCACCTTTTAAACCTTTTAAGGTCAAGGTAAAGGTTTGATAACCTTCTGGTAATGCTTCGCGAGTTAGGTCAAAAGTGGTTGTGAAATCAACACCACCAGCGCAACCCATGTAGATTTCGCCTTCTTCCTCGGAGTCGGTGTTGATTAAGATATCCGCTTGTAACCAGCCTGCTTTTAAGCCAAACGCACCTTCCATACCCGCTTCTTCGGTCATGGTTAACAGCACTTCCATTGGGCCGTGCTCAACGCTGTCATCAGCTAAAACAGCCAGTGCAGATGCTAAACCAATACCGTTATCTGCGCCTAATGTGGTTCCTTCAGCAGTCACCCATTCGCCATTTACATACGGGCGGATTGGGTCAACTTTAAAGTCATGCACCGTATCGTTATTTTTTTGCGGCACCATGTCTAAGTGGGCTTGTAACACCACGGCTTTACGGTTTTCGTAGCCCGCAGTTGCAGGTTTACGGATCAAAATGTTGCCAACTTCATCACGCTCAACGTGGAAGCCTTTTTGTTTTGACCAATCAACGATATGTGCCGCTAAAGCTTCTTCATGATATGAAGGATGTGGAATGGAGCAGATGGTAGCGAAGATGTCCCACAGTGGTTGGGGGGATAATTTGGCTAAGTCAGACACGTGTATCTCCTATGATTTTCCCGTTATATTTCAAGCTATAGCGTTGTTGTCTGCACTCACAAACCTACGTCACATACTGATGTATGCTCCTTGGATTTGTTCATTTGCCGCCTAGCTATAACTTGAACTATTTAGGGAAAATCCCTGAATCATCTAGACAGCAGCCGATTGACAGTCAACGCGAGTTTCAGCTTCGATTTTTAAAAGGAACATTGCTGTAATTATGACCTAACAGCCTGAAGTTTCGAATTAAAGGCCGCCTCTTTTATAAACTCAGGATAACACTTTCTTTTGAATAATGGACAGTGTAAATGATAATAATTGATGGCGAATGATGCTTTTTACTGGTTTTTAGCGCGCCGAATCACTATAATCTCGCGCAACCTTTTTTCCGCAAGACACATTTCAGATTTACTCAGCAGTCGGGACCCGAATTATATGAGCGAAAAATATGTCGTAACGTGGGATATGTTGCAAATACATGCCCGTAAACTCGCACAACGTTTATTACCAGTAGAACAATGGACCGGTATTATCGCGGTTAGCCGTGGTGGACTTGTCCCTGGTGCACTTCTTGCACGTGAACTGGGAATTCGTCACGTTGACACCGTTTGTATCTCTAGCTATGACCATGATAACCAACGCGAATTAACTGTTATCAAGCGCGCTGAAGGCGATGGTGAAGGCTTTATCGTCATTGATGATTTAGTTGATACTGGCGGTACTGCACAAGCTATTCGTGATATGTATCCAAAAGCACACTTTGTGACTATCTTCGCAAAACCAGCTGGTCGTCCATTAGTTGATGACTATGTGGTTGATATCCCTCAAGATACTTGGATTGAACAGCCTTGGGATATGGGCGTTGTCTTTGTTAAGCCTCTGTGTGAACAAGATAAATAAATCTGTTTGTCACTTAAAGTTAGGTAAAAACACTGTAATTATAAAGCCTTATGGATTTTATTGATTGCTAGAACACATTAATACCTAAAATTTTTGAGTCAAACACGATATAATTTGGGGAGTGCATTATGTGCATTCCCCTTATTTTTTGGTTCCATTCAGCGACGGTATACAGGTAATTGGGATGACTCAGCAAAATTTATCCGAAAAACTCTTTAAGCCTAAAATCAGACAGGTTGAAACATCGACACTGGTCTCATATTCCGCCCAAACACTGCCTCAGCTCAAAGAGCACAGTGTGCTGAGTGGTTCTCACCATGCGGGCTGGTATCGCATGATTAACCGCTTGATGTGGATTTGGCGTGGAATTGACGCATTAGAAATAGAAGATGTGCTTAGCCGTATTGCGATTTCGAATGCGCCACGGAGTAATGAGAACCAACTCGATACTGTCATCGGTAATCGTTCAGGCAATTGGTGTTTTGAATGGTCTCAACAAGCGATGCATTGGCAACAAAAAGCCTTAGAGTTCGAGAAGGGGGTTGATGCGGGTAATGCGTGGCTGCGCGCAGCAAATTTATATAGCATAGCCGCTTACCCGTTTATCAAAGGTGATGAACTTGCAGATCAAGCTATTCTTCTTGCGAATAAAGCCTATGATAGCGCCGCTAAATTTTCTCAATACCGTTTAAAGAAAATTCCTTTCAAAGTGGATGGCGGTAAAGAGGTTTGCGGCTTTTTGCATATTCCCTCTCAGGGGCAAGGCCCTTATCCAACGGTAATGATTTGCGGTATGTTAGATAGCTTACAAATTGATTTTTGTCGCTATTTCCGTGATTACCTTGAGCCATTGGGGATTGCTATGCTCACGCTGGATATGCCATCTATTGGTTATTCGAACAAATACAAGCTCACCCAAGAAACCACCACGTTACATGAGCAAATTGTTCGCCAAATTGATGATATTGCATGGATTGACCATACACGCTTTGGCATAGTTGGAATGCGTTTTGGCGCAAACATAGCGTTAAGATTAGCTTATATGTGCCCTGAGAAAATCAAAGGGGTCGCTGTGATAGGTCCAATTGTGCACAGTTTATTGCACGAAGAGAAATATCAACGAGATATTCCTCGGATGGTTTTGGATGTGTTCGCCAGTCGTCTGGGGATTTACCAAGTTGATGGATCTGCATTACGCCACGAACTTAGTTGTTATTCTTTGAAAAATCAGGGGCTTTTAGGCAGAAGAAGTAAGGTTCCTATGTTAGCTGTCAGCTTGAAAGACGATATTTATAGCCCAAAAGCGGAAGCGGATCTGATTAAACGTTCTTCTATGGATGCGGATGCCATTATGTTACCAAGCCATCCAGTGTTCGCTAATTTTGAGAAAGCGTTAAGTGAAACAACGAATTGGTTAAAAGCAAAAATACTTTAAAATAATTTAATAACTTGCTTATTTTTTCCCATTTGTTAAAAAGGGATCTTCCCAAGAAGGAGATCCTTAACATGGCTTTACCGACTGATTACACAAATGGAAAATATTTAAAGAAATTTGCAGCGATAGGTCCGTATTTAAGAGAAAAACAATGCTTAAAGGGTTGCTACATATTTGATAGCTTGGTTGTGTGTGTGAATGCCAACATAGTGCCTGAGAAACGTGAATTTTGGGGGTGGTGGTTAAAGCTAGTTGCTACTGATACAGGCTTTGAGTTTACCTATCATTTAGGGCTATACAATGGGCATGGTAGTTGGCAGGTTAAAGCATTAAAAGACGGTGCAACCACCGAGGCTGTTGAAAAGAATTTGATCTCTTTTCATCAAAACCTCGCTAAGCAATTATCTGACCTTGAGTTAAGCCTCTTCCCTTCACCGCTAATGTCAGAATTAAAACTGGAATTAAGCGCATAAATTTGTTTTAAACCAACTTTTGTTGAATTTTGCGTTATGCCTGTTGGCATAACGCGCTTCTCCTGATAAAAATGATACCTACTTTTGTTTTATTAATCCTAATGGCAGAAAAATGATGAAAAATAGCCAGACGCTGGTCGTTAAGTTAGGCACCAGTGTACTTACAGGGGGCTCGCGCCGTTTAAACCAAGCTCATATTGTTGAGTTGGTTAGACAATGTGCGCAGCAATATGAAAAAGGGCACCGTATTATTATCGTGACATCTGGGGCAATTGCCGCAGGTTGCGAGCACTTAAATTACCCCGAACTGCCGGCTACCATTGCATCTAAACAGTTGCTCGCGGCGGTCGGTCAAAGTCGTTTGATTCAATTGTGGGAAAGATTATTCTCCATTTATGGCATTCACATTGGGCAAATGTTACTGACCCGTGCGGATTTGGAAGACAGAGAACGCTTTTTAAATGCGCGAGATACCTTACAAGCATTGCTTGATAACGGCATTATTCCTGTCATTAATGAAAATGATGCGGTTGCAACTGCGGAAATAAAAGTGGGTGATAATGACAACCTATCGGCACTTGCCGCCATTCTCGGGGATGCAGACAAACTGCTCTTGTTGACAGATATTGAGGGTTTGTATGATGCAGATCCCCGCAGCAACCCAGATGCAAAATTAATCCCCGAAGTGTATGGTATCAATGATGAACTCAGGGAAATGGCGGGTGGTAGTGTCAGTGGCTTAGGAACGGGCGGAATGGCCACTAAGCTACAAGCTGCGGATGTTGCAGGTCGTGCGGGTATTGATGTGGTGATTGCCGCAGGCAATAAACCCGATGTCATTAACGCGGTCATCGAAAATATCCCAGTGGGAACCCGTTTTTACGGGCAGAAAAACCCAATGGAAAACCGTAAGCGCTGGATTTTCGGTGCGCCAGCTGCGGGTGATGTGTACATTGATGATGGTGCTCAACTGGCGATTATGGAAAAAGGTAGCTCATTATTGCCAAAAGGCATTAAGAAAATCGAGGGGGATTTCTCTCGTGGCGCAGTGATCCGAATCCGCAACATGGCAGGTAAAGACCTTGCACATGGTGTCACTCATTATAACAGTGATGCACTTCGAATGATTGCAGGTCAACATTCTCAAGACATAAACAAGATACTTGGCTATGAACACGGCTCTGTGGCTGTTCATCGCGATGATATGATAGTGAGTTAATTATGTTAGAAACAATGGGTAAAGCAGCAAGGGCTGCATCATGGCAATTAGCTCAGCTAAGCACCAAACAAAAAAATGCTGCACTACAGCAAATTGCGGATTTATTAGAGCAAGAAAGTGCCATTATTTTGGCTGCAAACGAAAAGGATATGGAGCAAGCAAGGGCGAGTGGCATGACTGAAGCGCTGCAAGACCGCTTGTTGTTAACGCCTGAACGCTTAAAAAATATCGCTGATGATGTGCGTAAAGTGTGCCAACTTGCAGACCCTGTAGGCCAAGTCATTGATGGTAGCAAACTTGATAGTGGCTTGGATCT
This sequence comes from Providencia sp. UF-224, assembly GCF_058245955.1. Classification (NCBI taxonomy): domain Bacteria; kingdom Pseudomonadati; phylum Pseudomonadota; class Gammaproteobacteria; order Enterobacterales; family Morganellaceae; genus Providencia; species Providencia sp. UF-224. Next base: position 371,978 of record NZ_JBSICC010000002.1, read on the forward strand.
CCAGCGCCGACGCGTGCCATTGGGTGTGGTTGGTGTTATCTACGAAGCACGCCCTAATGTCACTGTCGATGTGGCTTCTTTATGCCTAAAAACTGGCAACGCGGCGATTATGCGTGGGGGCAAAGAAACCCACAATACGAATCTGGCAGTTGTTAGTGTTATTCAAAAAGCCTTGAAAAATAGTGGGTTACCAGCAGAAGCAGTACAAGCAATTAATAACCCTGATCGCGAGTTAGTGGCTCAATTACTGAAATTAGATCGTTACGTAGATATGTTAATTCCGCGAGGTGGTGCAGGGTTACACAAGCTATGCCGTGAACAATCAACCATTCCCGTGATCACTGGCGGAATTGGTGTGTGCCATACTTTTGTCGATGAGTCTGTCAATTTTGACAAAGCGATCAACGTGATTATTAATGCAAAAGTGCAGCGTCCAAGCGCTTGCAATTCACTTGAAACATTGCTCGTCCACAAGAATATCGCCGCTGAATTCCTGCCATTACTCAGCAAAAAAATGGCCGAGCAACAAGTGACTCTGCACGCGAGCGAGCAAGCGATGCCATTTTTACAACAAGGCCCTGCAAAAGTGGTTGATGTTAAACCCGAAAACTTAGTCGATGAGTGGCTATCTTTGGATTTAAATGTGGAAATTGTTGCTGATGTGGACGCGGCTATCGACCATATTCGCCATTATGGCACTGCACACTCGGATGCTATTTTGACAGAGTCGATTAGCCAAGCCGATTACTTTGTGCAGTGTGTTGATTCAGCTGCTGTTTATGTGAATGCGAGTACGCGCTTTACAGACGGTGGGCAGTTTGGCCTAGGTGCGGAAGTTGCAGTGAGCACGCAAAAATTGCACTCGCGAGGTCCTATGGGGCTGGATGCGTTAACAACCTACAAATGGATTGGTTATGGCGATTTTTTAAATCGCCCATAGAAGTGAAAGAAAGTTATAAAGCCACACAAGTGAAGTGTGGCTTTCTTTTTTATGGTTTGCTGTGTTTGGCAGCATTTATAAGCAAATGAATAGCTAAATTTTATTAGTATTCATGATGATGGGATGGAAATTAATGTTTTACATTATCGGTCCAAGAGGTTCAGGTAAAACAACAATTGGGAAATTATTTGCCGAATCTAAGGGATACCAATTTGTTGATACAGATAAGTTAATACTTGAAAAATCAGGAAAAAGTATTGCAGAAATCGTAGAGCAACATGGTTGGAATTATTTTCGCCAGTTAGAAAGTGAAATATTAAAATCAATTGTACAAGATGATGTGATTGTTTCTACAGGGGGCGGAATTATTCTTGCTGAGGAAAATCAACAGGTAATGCGAGATAATGGTACTGTTATCTATTTAAATGCTAAACCTGATGTTCTTGCTAAACGACTTGCCGCTGAACCGCAGGCTGAACAACGCCCAAGCTTAACAGGTAAATCTTTAGTCGAAGAAATTGAAGAGGTTATGCAGCAACGGGAACCTATTTACCGAGCAACAGCTCACCATATTATTGATGCGACTCAGCCAATTGATGAAATTATCGCGCAACTCAATAAGTTATCTTAAACTCATTATTGGTGCGCACTTTTCATATTAGGTGTTTTCGGATTATGCCCCTAGTGGAGATCGTTCTACTCAGTAAGATAAGTGTTATTACGGCATAACAATATTTTGGTAGCATACAAAAATATAATCATAATATAGGGATTCATTATGTTGGTGAAAATAATCAAAGCCATCCTTACGTTTTTATTTCGTGTTGAAGTTGTTGGTGATGCGAAAGAGTTTGATCAAGATAAATGTTTGATCACCCCTAATCACGTCTCTTTTCTCGATGGTGTTTTGATCGCACTTTTTCTCCCCGTAAAACCTGTATTTGCCGTTTACTCAACCTTTGCTACGCCTAAAATGGTGAAGCGCCTTAAGCCCTATGCGGATATTGTCCCGCTTGACCCTGCTAACCCATTAGGTATTCGACACCTTGTTAAAGAGGTAGAAAAAGGGCGACCGATCGTTATTTTCCCTGAGGGGCGAATTTCGGTGCATGGTTCTTTGATGAAAATCTATGAAGGTGCAGCATTTGTCGCCGCCAAATCAGAAGCAAAGGTTGTCCCTATTCGTATTGAAGGGGCTGAACGTAGTCATTTTGGGCGTTTAAAAGGGATTATCCCGCTAAAATGGTTTCCAAAAATTACGTTACATATATTACCTGCACAAATTATTCCGATGCCAGAAGCACCAAAATCGGTTGAGCGCCGTGCGCTAGCAGGCGAACATCTTTATCAAATTATGAAATCTGCACGCATGGCTTGTCGGCCACAAGTGACGCTGGTTGAAGAGTTTATCGACAGTGTGCAGCGCTTTGGTCGCCGTACGCCTTGTATTGAAGACATCGCATTCAAAGAAGATTCATACCAAACATTACTGAAAAAAACGTTAGGAGTGGGGCGTATCATTGAGCGCTATACCCATGAAAACGAACGTGTTGGCCTTTTGCTGCCAAATGCAACGGTGACGGCGGCAGCGATTTTTGGGGCATTGATGAGAGGGCGTGTCCCGGCGATGTTGAATTACACAGCTGGTAGTCATGGGATTAGTAATGCCCTCAAAGCTTCAGCGGCGAAAGTGGTATTCACTTCACGGCAATTTCTCGAAAAAGGTAACCTCACGCATATTCCAGAACAGGTTCCGGAAGCGAACTGGATTTACCTTGAAGATTTAAAAGACACAGTAACTTTGCAAGATAAGCTATGGATTGTTAAGCATTTATTTAACCCGCGCAAAGCCATTGTTCCACGAAAAGCATCGGATGAAGCCATTGTCTTGTTTACCTCTGGTTCTGAAGGGACACCAAAAGGCGTCGTGCATAGCCATGCCAGTTTGATGGCAAACGTTGAGCAAATTAAAACAATTGCTGACTTTACGCCTCGTGACCGTTTTATGTCTTCGTTGCCATTGTTTCACGCATTTGGTTTAACAGTCGGGTTATTTATTCCTCTATTTTCGGGGAGTCGCGTTTTTCTATACCCAAGCCCACTTCATTACCGCATTATTCCTGAGCTCGTGTATGACAAGAACTGCACCGTGTTATTCGGAACGTCAACATTCTTGGGGAATTATGCGCGTTTTGCTCATCAATATGATTTTGCCCGTTTACGCTATGTGGTCGCAGGGGCAGAAAAGCTTTCGGATAAAACGAAGAAAATTTGGTTTGAAAAATTCGGTATTCGCATCCTTGAAGGTTATGGTGTGACCGAATGCGCGCCAATTGTCTCTATCAACGTCCCAATGGCGGCAAAAGAAGGGACGGTAGGGCAAATTTTACCCGAAATGGAAGCGCGTATTATCCCTATTTCTGGCATCGAAAATGGCGGCAAACTGCAACTTAAAGGCCCTAATATCATGAAAGGATATTTACGTGTTGAAGCGCCTGGTGTACTCGAAACACCAAGTGCTGAAAATGCGCAGGGTGAGGTAGAAGATGGCTGGTACGACACGGGTGATATTGTTGAGTTAGATAATAAAAATTTCTGCACTATCAAAGGCCGTGTTAAACGCTTTGCGAAACTGGCAGGGGAAATGGTTTCCCTTGAAAGTATCGAACAGATGGTCGCCATGTTATCACCAAATGCGAATCATGGCGTCGTGACAAAACCCGATAGCAGTAAAGGTGAAGCCTTGGTCTTGTTTACTACCGATAAAGAGTTAGATAGAAGCGCCTTATCGGCAGCAGCGAAAAGCCGAGGATTAACAGAGCTTGCAGTTCCTCGCGATATTCGCTTGGTAAAAGAATTACCTGTGTTAGGTAGCGGGAAAACGGATTTTGTCACACTGAAACAAATGGCCTTAAAGGATGCCTAATATGCAAGAAAGTACCCCTAATTTACCGCTAATGAGTCGAGGGATGAAAGCTGTTTTGGCGTCTCAATTCCTCTCTGCATTTGCGGATAATGCACTGTTATTTGCCATATTAGCGCAACTCAAAGCTGAATTTTATCCAGAGTGGAGCCATCCTATTCTGCAAATGGTATTTGTGTTTACTTATATCGTTTTAGCCCCTTTTGTTGGGCAAATTGCTGATAGATTCTCCAAAGGCCGCGTGATGTTGTTCTCCAATATTTTTAAATTTATTGGGGCACTTGGGATTTGCTTTGGGTTAAACCCATTTCTTTGTTATGGGTTAGTAGGGATTGGGGCGGCCTCTTATTCACCTGCTAAATACGGTATTTTAGGTGAATTAACTGGGGGAGATAACCTAGTTAAAGCCAATGGTGTGATGGAAGCTTCAACGATTGCGGCAATCTTAGTGGGCTCTGTTGTTGGTGGAATGCTCTCTGATATCAATCTCTTATTAGCGCTAGGGACATGTGCTATTTTATATGCGCTGGCTGTAATCGCTAACTTCTTTATTCCACACCTTGTGGCGGCGAGACCCGGAAAAGGCTGGAATCTCAAATTACTGGTCACTGATTTCTTTCAAGCGTGCCGTATTTTATGGGCAAATCAGGAAAGCCGTTTTTCCCTTGTCGGAACCAGTTTGTTCTGGGGAGCAGGGGTTACATTACGTTTTTTATTAGTTGCTTGGGTACCTGTGGCTTTAGGTTTACAAGATAACACAACCCCAACCATATTAAATGCCATGGTTGCAGTGGGGATTGTTGCAGGGGCTGGGCTTGCGGCTAAGTTTATTACTTTGAAAACCGTTTACCGTTGTATTCCTGCGGGGGTTATTATTGGCGTGATGGTGGTGTTACTTTCCTTGCAAACTAATATTATTCCATCCTACTTTATCTTGATTATTTTAGGGGTATTTGGCGGGCTATTTGTTGTTCCTCTAAATGCTTTATTGCAAGAGAAGGGTAAAGAAACGGTTGGTGCAGGGAACGCTATTGCAGTGCAAAATTTAGGCGAAAATAGCGCGATGCTGATCATGCTAGGCTTGTATTCACTGGCAATTAAAGGTGGTTTATCTGTAGTGAATGCAGGCATTGGCTTTGGTGCAGTATTCACGATTGCGATTGCTGGCTTATGGATTTGGGATCGTGCTCGTAAAAAATGATGTAAAGGGTGGATTACGTAATGGTAGATGAGAAGCAACTCGAAACATTAAGTATTCAGGTTGGGCAACAGCTTCAAGCACAAGGTAAAACCGTTACCACTGCGGAGTCCTGCACAGGCGGGTGGATTGCAAAGGTGCTGACGGATATTTCTGGGAGCTCAGATTACTTCCAGCGTGGCTTCGTCACTTATAGCAACGAAGCCAAACACCAAATGATTGGTGTGGCAGATGCGTCTTTACTGCAATTTGGTGCGGTTAGCCAGCAAGTGGTTGAGGAAATGGCCTCAGGGGCATTGAAAGAAGCCGCTGCCGATTTTGCGATCTCAGTCAGTGGTATTGCAGGTCCTGGTGGCGGTAGTATCGACAAACCTGTTGGTACAGTATGGTTTGGTTTTGCCCAAAAACAAGCAGATGGCACAGTGTCAATTATCACTGTGCATCGTGTTTTTCAAGGAGATAGAAATCAAGTGCGTTTACAATCAACAGGTTATGCACTGGAAACACTTTTGAGTATATTAAAGTAAAAATTTCCTTGATACTGTATGATTATACAGTATACTTAGTTCCAACAAATCGAATTCAATCGTTTTATTCGCAGTGGCAAAGCCATTGCACTTAGGGAGTAAACATGGCTATTGATGAAAACAAACAAAAAGCACTGGCTGCTGCACTGGGTCAAATTGAAAAGCAATTTGGTAAAGGTTCCATTATGCGTCTTGGTGAAGACCGCTCAATGGATGTTGAAACCATTTCAACAGGTTCTTTATCGCTAGACGTTGCATTAGGTGCTGGTGGCCTGCCATTAGGTCGTATTGTTGAAATCTACGGTCCAGAATCTTCAGGTAAAACGACCCTAACATTACAAGTTATTGCTGCGGCACAACGCAGTGGCAAAACCTGTGCGTTTATTGATGCTGAGCACGCACTTGATCCTATCTATGCGAAAAAACTCGGCGTTGATATCGATAATTTACTGTGTTCTCAACCAGACACGGGTGAGCAAGCGCTTGAAATTTGTGACGCGCTGACCCGCTCAGGTGCTGTTGACGTGATCATCGTTGACTCCGTTGCTGCATTAACCCCTAAAGCAGAAATTGAAGGTGAGATTGGTGATTCTCACATGGGTCTTGCTGCGCGTATGATGAGTCAGGCAATGCGTAAATTAGCGGGTAACTTAAAAACCTCAAATACGCTTCTGATCTTCATCAACCAAATTCGTATGAAAATTGGTGTGATGTTCGGTAACCCAGAAACCACAACGGGTGGTAATGCACTGAAATTCTACGCATCTGTTCGCTTAGATATCCGTCGTATTGGCGCTGTGAAAAACGGTGAAGAAATCGTTGGTAGTGAAACACGCGTTAAAGTGGTAAAAAACAAAGTTGCGGCACCATTCAAACAAGCAGAATTCCAAATTCTTTATGGTGAAGGGATTAATACCTTTGGTGAGTTAATTGACTTGGGTGTTAAACACAAGCTAATTGAAAAAGCGGGTGCTTGGTATAGCTATAACGGCGATAAGATTGGCCAAGGTAAAGCTAACTCAACAACTTACTTAAAAGAGCATCCTGAAGTCGCGAAAGAAATTGATACAAAACTGCGTGAAATGTTACTCAATCACACCGGTGAATTTAGCAGCGCTGCAACAGACTTTATCAGTGATTCTGATGAAGAAGAAACACCAGAAGAATTTTAATTATTAGCTAGTGAATTGATTAGTCATTAGATTATAGGCGCTGCTCTTATTGAGTAGCGCCTTTTTTGTTTTTTTCAATCACAATAATAGTTTATTCAACAGTTTTTCTGTGGAAAAATACGCTGACCAGAGGTATAAACATACTTTCAGAAAATATCTAGACGCTTTACAATGAAAGCCACGAATGGATGTAGCTATAATTTTACTTCTAGACAAAGAGACTTTATCTTATCAGTCACTTTTTAATCGGAGAGTTGATTAGAGGTGATGTTACATGCCATCTCAACAATTCATAATTCTGTTTCCAGCTTGATATCGGGATAAATATGAGTAAAAGCACCGCTGAGATCCGCCAAGCGTTTCTCGACTTTTTTCATACAAAAGGTCACCAGGTGGTCACCAGCAGTTCGCTAGTGCCTAACAATGACCCGACACTATTGTTCACAAACGCAGGGATGAACCAGTTCAAAGATGTATTTCTTGGTCTGGATAAGAGAGCATATTCCCGAGCGACAACTGCACAGCGCTGTGTGCGTGCAGGTGGTAAACATAACGACTTAGAAAACGTAGGTTATACGGCTCGTCACCACACATTCTTTGAAATGTTAGGTAACTTCAGCTTTGGTGACTACTTTAAGCATGATGCAATTCGCTTTGCGTGGGAATTACTGACAAGCGAAGAATGGTTTAGTCTGCCAAAAGAAAGGTTGTGGGTCACTGTTTATGCTACAGATGATGAAGCTTATGATATCTGGAACAAAGAAATTGGAGTTCCAGCGGAGCGCATCATTCGTATCGGTGATAACAAAGGCGCGCCTTATGCATCAGATAACTTCTGGCAGATGGGCGATACAGGTCCTTGCGGTCCTTGTACTGAGATTTTTTATGATCATGGCGATCATATTTGGGGTGGGCCTCCAGGTAGCCCAGAAGAAGATGGCGACCGTTATATTGAAATCTGGAACCTCGTCTTCATGCAGTTTAACCGTCAATCAGACGGTACCATGGAGCCTCTACCGAAGCCTTCTGTTGATACAGGAATGGGCTTAGAGCGTATCTCTGCGGTATTGCAACACGTCAATTCAAACTATGACATCGATATTTTCCGTGAATTAATTGCAGCGGCAGCGAAAGCAACTGGGGCAACCGATCTGGAAAATAAATCACTACGTGTTATTGCCGACCATATTCGCTCTTGTGCTTTCCTTGTTAGTGATGGCGTTATTCCATCAAACGAAGGCCGTGGTTACGTTCTGCGTCGTATTATTCGTCGTGCAGTTCGTCATGGTTACATGCTTGGTGCAAAAGAAACATTTTTCTACAAATTAGTGGCTCCACTGATTAATGTCATGGGCTCTGCAGCCGAAGAGTTGCAGCGTCAACAAGCGATGGTTGAAAAAGTTCTTAAAACTGAAGAAGAGCAATTCGCCCGTACTTTAGAACGTGGTTTGCAATTACTTGATGAAGAACTGGCATCCTTAAAAGGGGATACCCTTGATGGTGAGGCCGCATTCCGTCTTTACGATACTTACGGTTTCCCAATCGACTTAACCGCAGATGTGTGCCGTGAGCGCAATATCAAAGTTGATGAAGAAGGCTTTGAGCGCGCAATGGAAGACCAACGCCGTCGTGCGAGAGAATCTAGCGGTTTCGGTGCTGACTATAATTCATTAATTAAAGTTGATAAGCGTAGTGAGTTCTCTGGTTATCAATATGATGAACAACAAGCGACTATAACTGCGCTGTATAAAGATGGTCAACCTGTTGATAGCTTGAATGCAGGTGAGGAAGGCTTAGTCATCCTTGATAAAACCGCATTTTACGCAGAATCAGGTGGCCAAGTTGGTGATATTGGCTTCTTAAATAATGACAATGCGCGTTTTAATGTGACAGATACACAAAAGTATGGCCAAGCCATTGGCCATATCGGTAAAGTCGAATCAGGTTCATTAGTGGTTAACCATCGCATTACCGCTGTGGTTGATAGCGCAAGGCGTAATGCTATTCGCTTGAACCACTCTGCAACACACTTATTACACGCTGCATTACGTCAAGTTCTGGGTGAGCACGTATCTCAGAAAGGCTCTCTTGTTAATGACAAGTACCTGCGTTTTGACTTCTCTCATTTTGAAGCCATGACACAAGCGCAACTTCGCCAAGTAGAAGACATCGTCAATGCTCAAATTCGTCAAAACTCAGAAATTGAAACTGAGTTGATGGATTTAGAGGGTGCGAAAGCGAAAGGGGCTATGGCATTATTCGGTGAAAAATATGAAGAGCGTGTTCGCGTGCTGAGCATGGGCGATTTTTCTATTGAATTATGTGGTGGTACACACGCAAGCCGTACTGGTGATATCGGCCTGTTCCGTATTCTGAGTGAATCTGGAACAGCAGCAGGCGTTCGTCGTATTGAAGCGACGACAGGTGCAATGGCGATTGAAAGTGTTCATCATCAATCAGAGCAACTTTCGGCAATTGCTCACCTACTAAAAGGTGATACTAATAGCCTTGTTGAGAAAGTGAAATCTGCATTGGACAAATCTCGTCAGTTAGAAAAAGAGATTTTGCAACTAAAAGATCAACAAGCTTCTCAAGAAAGTGCTTCACTAAGCAGCAAAGCAAAAGATGTGAAAGGCGTCAAATTGTTAGTGAACCAATTAGGGGATACTGATCCTAAGCTATTGAGAACCATGGTTGATGATCTGAAAAACCAGTTGAAATCTGCGATTATCGTGCTTTCGACAACAAGTGGTGATAAAGTCAGTATGATCGTTGGTGTAACTAATGATTTGACTGCTAAAATTAAAGCAGGTGACTTAATCTCTTATGTTGCACAGCAAGTAGGTGGTAAAGGTGGTGGACGCCCTGATATGGCTCAAGCAGGTGGTACTGATGTAAATGCATTACCTGCAGCGATGGCCAGCGTTGAAGAGTGGGTTGAATCGCGACTGTAAATACTTACTAAAGTTGCCTTGTAGAAATATAAGGCAACTTTAAATCTGTTGCGGCATTGTTAATGTATTGCTTGTAGTGCTATATTTTGCTTGTAAATAATTAGAATGCTTGCCTTGATGGCATCAATGCTTTAGGTGAATGTCATTGCTTTACGTTTTCACGGTGTGTGATGGACAATAGCGGGGATACCTAGAGACCCGACTCTTTTAATATTTCAAGGAGCAAAGAATGCTTATTCTGACTCGTCGAGTTGGTGAAACACTCATGATAGGCGATGAGGTAACAGTTACTGTATTGGGTGTTAAAGGCAACCAAGTTCGTATTGGTGTTAATGCCCCAAAAGAAGTTTCTGTTCACCGTGAAGAAATTTATCAACGGATCCAGGCCGAAAAGACTCAACCAGATAATCAATAATAATGAATAAGCGTCCAATGATTGACCACACAGCAAGAATGGACGCTTGTCTTACCCTTCTTTTTCGATAATACACTCCCTTAAATACACATTTATTTTCTAGCTAAACTCATTTGACTGAAAGTCATGAATCATTGCTATCAACTTCTTTTTTGTTTTTGTTTATAATTTCGCCACGCAATGGTCCTAGTATGATAATTTTTGGATAAAAAAGTGATTTTTCTCTTCACATTTTTATTCATAAAGTAAGTTATTTAAGGGCTGAAAAAGTTCTTTTTCGGTGTTAAACTAATCATCTTGCTTGTGAAATGTGCAAACAGACTGTGGAATGCAAAAAGATTGGAAAAATTGTTTGACTTCTAAGTCTAGGAAAGTAATATGTGCGCCACACAGAGACGAGATGTTTGAAAAAACAAATCGTGTGTAACTAAAATATGGTGAGGTGGCCGAGAGGCTGAAGGCGCTCCCCTGCTAAGGGAGTATGCGGTCAAAAGCTGCATCGAGGGTTCGAATCCCTCCCTCACCGCCATTTTAGATTATGCATCCGTAGCTCAGCTGGATAGAGTACTCGGCTACGAACCGAGCGGTCGGAGGTTCGAATCCTCCCGGATGCACC
>NZ_JBSICC010000030.1:0-42277 GCF_058245955.1 Providencia sp. UF-224
TAAACTATAAAACGCCCAATGAAGTTCATCGGGCGTTTTATGACTGAAAAGTTGTCAACCTATATCAGGACTAGTCACTCGAATCATTAAGCCAGCACCATCAGCTAGCTTAATTGGCCTATCTTGCTCTTGTCCATAAAGTGCCTTTAGTTTTCTATCCGTCAATTTATTCAGAGCTGCCATGACTCACCAAAAGTTAGTTCATATCTGTTTTGAGTGCTCCACCAGCTAGAATTCAAGGTTAGAAATTAATAAAAAATATCAGTTCATTCTTGGATTGCTAGATTGAGTACCCCACCGTGTACCCCACATTTTGGCACACAAACTAGAAAGCGTCAATAAACACTGGAACAATATACAGCAAAAAACAAATCTAACTGATTGATATTTATTTAAATAATAAAAAACACCACATAGCACAAATACCGAACATATGAAAATACGGCATGAACTAATCCTAGTCGGTTAATGCAGTGTTTTTGTGAGCCCTCGCTGTGAGCAGTGAGGGCTTTTTATTGTCTTAGATTTCGTAAAATTAAGCCATTTGTGGATTTAAATTAAACTGCTGAACCGCCTGCTGTAGCTCCTGCGTTTGCTCAGCTAATGAACTGGCTGCGGTTGCCACTTGTTCAACTAAAGAAGCATTTTGCTGTGTGACACTGTCCATCTGTGTAATCGCTACACCAACCTGTGCAATACCTTTGCTTTGTTCTTCAGAAGCCACCGTTATCTGCTTCATAATCGCAGTCACTTCATTGATGCCTTGCAGAATGTTTTCCATGGTTTTACCCATTTCATTGACTAACCCTGTCCCTTTTTTAACACAGTCCCCTGAATCAGCAATCAAACGTTCGATTTCCATTGCGGCATCCGCACTGTGACTCGCTAACTTACGAACTTCAGCCGCTACGACCATAAAACCACGGCCATGCACACCCGCCCTTGCTGCCTCAATTGAGGCATTTAGCGCTAATATATTAGTTTGAAAACTAATATCGTTAATCATATTGATAATATCTGCGATTTTTTGTGAGCTTTGGGATATCTCATTCATTGTCACCACAACGGAATCAACGAGAGTATTTCCTTTATTTGCCACGGCAAACGCTTCACTCGCTAATTGGTTCGCTTGAAGGGTATTTTCCATATTCAGCTGCACCGCAGCGGTAATTTGTTCCATACTTGCCGCCGTTTCTTCTAATGCCGCCGCTTGCTCCTCCGTTCTCGATGAAAGGTCGCTGTTACCATTAGAAATTTCGCTCGCGCCGAGATAAATATTTTCACTGCCCTGCCGTATCATACTAACCGACCCACGTAAGCTTGCTTGCATCTCTTCAAGCAACGGAAATAGCTTACCAACACAATTATTTCCAAAAGGTGGGATCGTTTGACTCAGGTCACCTTTCGCTATTCGAGAAAAAGATTGCCTTAATACATCTAAAGGCTTTTGCATCATCGCTGCAAGGTAGCGATCGGTGAAAATCAACGTTAGAACACCGAGTACTGTCGCGACAATCATCACGACACGCGTAATATCCATTTGGTTGTCGACATGACTGCGTGTTGCACTGATCATCTCTTCTGCTTCTTGATTAAACTTTTGGATTGATGCCCCAAATGTTCTGCTCAATGCGGGAGTCACGTTATGCGCATGAGTAAGGTATTCCTGTGAGTTATCTCCCATCCCAAAAACTAACTGTGGCTTAACGCCCTCATCCAGTAGTGCTTGCCAGCTACCAATTACTTGCTCAGAAATTTCAGTGTTCATTGGCCCCGGCGAAATCGCTTTCATCTGCTCGAGATAGCTTGCCATGTTCTCCAACGCATCCTTAACAGGCGCATAATCAATGGCTTTTCCCTCATTTTTACTTTCCATTACTCGCGTTAACCGAGTCACAAAACGAAAATATTGGTCATTACCTTGGCTCAGTACCGTCATTTGTTTGACAAGTTGCCGGTCAATATCATTACCATCTGCGATACGGGATAGTGACCAACCGCTGTATAAACTGGTTCCCCCTAAGATCACACATAAAATACCTAGCAATACGAGCATGACAGCACGAATTGAGTAGTTTCGAAGTTTCTGCATACAATTTCTCTTTTGGTGGGATAAAATGACGATATTTAACTTTATCGGCGATAAAGAGAAAAAAATTAGCCACTGAAACGGCTTAGTTAATAGACAAAAAGCAATTAAACAAGTAAAAACACTTATAATTCAACAGGGTTATTATTTAGTTTTAAGATAATTAATTTTACATACGGTATAAATTAATTTTATAAATTTGATAAAGATCGCTAAATACAGTTTCTTAACCCTAAGCTTATGCACCAGCTTTTATCTTTGCCCAATACTGTTCTTATACTCAATTCCCGCTACATAATCGATTTCATCATTAATCATGTCGATATCAATTCACAGTTTATTCTCACTTAAATCAAATAATTATCTATCTCATAAATTGACTTAAATATATTGATCTTGAAATTACTTTTAATATAATAATATTGATTATCATTTGCATTATCATTACAAAAGGCAAGCCTACTCCAATGAAAACTATCTCCCCCGTTGGAAACAATAGGGTTAAACTTAAGCCAAATATTATTTGTTTTACTATTTTATCTATTCTTTCTTTTACAACTTATGCAGCCAACACAGAACCCAAATCGTCACAACCCCAAGGTGATGATGATACGATTGAGCTACAAGATAGCTACGCTCGGCCAGATTATGTTGAAATTGAACGTTTGCGAGATACCAAGCAAATTATTGTTATTACAAAAGAAGATATTCAGGGAAAAGGGAACCGCACCATTTCTGATGTGCTTAAATCCGTTCCTGGTATTAGCGTAGATACCTCTGGGCAAGGAAATATTGACCTGCGTGGACAAGGCGCAGAAACCTCACAGCGTAATCTGCAAGTGTTACTTGATGGCGCCCCGATTACGACCCTTGCGAATCATCCTTATACTACTAACTACGATATCATCCCTGTTGAACAGCTTGAGCGGATTGAAATTATTCCGGGAGGTGGAAGCGTTATTTATGGTTCAGGCACTGCGGGTGGCGTTATTAACATTACCTCTAACTTAAGAAGTATGGCCGATCCTAAAACCAGCGTTTTATCTGAATGGAACTCAGAAGGATACCGCTTAAATGCCAACTTAGGTGCTCGGGTTAATGATAAATTCTCCTTGTTGGGGACAGCCAGTAAACTCAACCGTGACCTCTACTATAAAGATACTTACCGTAACTCAGAATATTACTCGTTAGGTGGGAGATGGGATCTCACGCCAGATCAAAGTCTTATGTTACGTGGAAGCCATCTCACGGAAAGCTCACAGTACGTTAAAACGCTGACTTCACGTAATATCAAAAAATACGGTAAAGACTACGTTCCACCAGATAAAACCGTCACTGTAGGTATTGATGAAAATGGTCAGTTGATTAAAAAAACCATTAGTGGTTATTTAATTGGCGACCGCGAGGTCGATAGCTATAACCTTAGCTATCAAAATGCATTTACCGATAAGCTAAATTTTGCCACTGATGTTTTCTATACCGATGGTTTTTATACCAATAATGCCAATTGGGAACAAAAAGTTGATCAAAAAAGCTACGGCACAAAAATAAAATTAGATATTGGTTATCTTGATAATAGCAATTTACTTCTTGGTGTTGATTATTCGCAACAAAAAGCCTCAATTCATTATATTGGTAGCTATAAAAAAGATAAGAAAGGCCGCTATTATGGAGTTCCTCATAATTTCGATTACGATAAAACAACAAAAGCCATTTATGCACTTAACAGTTTGAAATCAGAGCAGTTTGTATTTACGCAAGGTTTAAGACGTGAATTGTCTGAATGGTCATTTGATAAAAGTGGTACGGTAAATGGCTCGGGTACCTCAGACCGTTGGAATACCGCGGCGGAGCTCTCCCTTGCTTATCTTTATCGTGATACTGGCCGAGTGTATGGGCGATACGAACGAGGTTACACCCTTCCTGACGGCCTGCAAATCAGCGATCAATCCGTTGTTAATGGTGAAAAAATCTATACCCCAACTAAGGCCGAAGATGAAAAATATGACTTATTTGAGCTTGGCCTTAGAGATAAATTGGCGTTCAGCACAGTCAATGTAACGCTCTGGACATCAAATACCAATAATCAACTAAATCGTATTTATCTTACCAGTGTTAATGACGCGAAAACGATGAACTTACTAAAAACTCGCCGCTGGGGAGCCGATGTCGACTTCCAACAAACTCTCGGCGATTTCACCTTCCAAGAGTCTTATTCATGGCTCAGAGGACGCTCAGATTACAATAATCATGGACGCCAATTTTTGGAGGAAAATGGTAAAAACACCATCGACTACACCAAAAGTGGTTTAACCAAAGTGCCAGAGCATTCCGTTAAACTAAAAATTAAATACGACTTTACCGAGGATTTATCAGGGGATATTCAATACACCTATTACGGTTCGTACAATAATTTTCTCTCTGATGCCAATAAAGAAGAAGATGGCGTAGTGAAATCTCGTGAGCTTATCGACCTCAGTGTTCGTTATGCACCTATTGAACATATTGAATTATATGGTGGTGTTACTAACTTGATGAACAAAACTTACTACGATTACGTCACCTCAGGCTATGGTTCATTAATTCCGGGAAATGAGCGTTCATTCTTTGCGGGTATAAAAGCGACCTATTGATTTAAACAGGAAACGTTTCGGTGACTATACATCCCTCTTTTCGTTATAAACTCGCCTTAACGGTGTCACTCGTCATTCATATCACAGCTATTGTGTTTATCGCCCTACAAACTGGTAGGGCGCTCCCCATAGTGGAAGGTGTAGAAACAATAACGTTATCCCTTGGTGGACCAATGAGCTCTCAAGGGAGCTCAAGTCTAGCAAGTCACCAAGGAGAGCCTCTGAGACAAACAATAGCCTCAGAGCAAATCTCAAAATCAGAGCCTATTTCTCAACAAAAGCCGGCAAATAAAGCTCAAAACCCGCCAAAACGCGACCCTATTTCTGCGAATATACCCATTGATGATACCGTTGAGTCCCCATTACTTACTCAAAAAACAAAAGTGATGAAAAAACCTAAACCCGTTCAGCCCGCACACAAGTCAGAGCAGAACACACCACATCAATTAGTTGCTGATAATCCACCTAAAAAGACGGAGAACCAACTGATTACAAAAGATCCGCATCAAATAACACCATCAAGCTCACAAGACAAAGCGCAGGCGATAACATCCAATGCTCCCGAAAAAAATGGTTCCACCGCAACCCCATTGGCGTCAGAAAACAGCCCAAGTGGCCAAGGGATAAATGCCTTATCCGGTAATAGCCAATTTGCAGCAAATGGGGATGGCAGCTATACCGCACTGGGTTCGAGCGGGATCTCCTACACAATTTTACAGGATGCAAACCCTAAATATCCCAAAGAAGCTCGCTCCTTGGGTTATACAAAAGTGGTTAAAGTGCAAATTCGATTATTAGTAGGGTTAGATGGCCAAGTTGAGTCCGTTGAAATATTAAATAGTAAAATCCCTGATTTAGGTTTTAAAGAAGAAGCCGTGAAGGCAATTAAAAAAATGGCATTTAAACCCATTATTTACCAAGGGCAAAACATTAAAATGTACTTTAAAAAGACAGTGGTTTTTCAGTATTAACCGGGTAATTTAACAGAAAAAAGGTACAGCAAACCCCGCTGTACCTTTACAGTTAGCTTAAAACAAGGTTGAAAAATTAACGGTATATCGGTAACAAATTAAACTGAGCGAGTAATTGGCAAATGATACCAAAAACGCCAAAGGCAATAACGGCATAGATTAGCCCTTTTCCGCCCCATACTTTAAATTTTGAATCTGGGAAACGTTCCCTCACTTTCAGTGCCATAATTGCTGGACAGATTATCGCCCAAATACATGCCGCCATACCTGCGTATGCAATTGCGACTAAAAATCCATTTGGGAATAACATGCAAAGAATTAAAGGAGGTAAAAAACAAAGTAATGCTGATTTCATTCGCCCTGAAGGATTATCTTTAAAGTTCAAAGAGGCGAGTATGTAATCAAATAACCCAATAGCAACACCTAAGAATGAGCAGAATACAGCACTAATAGAAAACCAGAGTAAAAATGTCGCAATGTGTTTGCTGTTAAGTACGGCATAGAGTGATTCAATAAATGCGTCTAAGTTACCGCCTTTATTGATTATTGTTAAGAACTCAGCTCTTGGTAAATTGCCCATTGTTCCCATAATCCAAAGGAAATAAAGGACGAGTGCAAGTACACAACCAATCACACAACTCTTAACCACTTTTCTTTCATTTTCATGATATAACTTGTACAAGCTACACACATTACCATGGTAACCAAATGAGGTAATCGCGTAGGGAATAATAATAAAGACGAAAGGCAATAATGCGGTTTGCCCACCTTCAACAGGTGACGTTAATAATAAATCCGTTTTGACAATTAAAAATAACCCAGAGAATGCGAGTATAAATAGAATTATTTTTATAAACAAAAATAATGATGTTAAACGACTCGCTCCGACACCACTCCACCAAATACTCGCACCTAATATTAATGTAAAGGTAATAAATATAAACCTTAAGTTAATATCGTAACCATAAATAGCTGCGGCTTCCTTAATAACAGATCCCGCTGCAGATATATAGGCATAAATTAATATATACAGCACGAATATTAATGCCATGTTAGCAATATAACAAGCCCATTTAGGTAAAAGTTCTTTCGATATAAAGAAATAGTTCGTCCCTGATCCATATTTGGAAATGCATTCTAAAATATAAATTCCTGAGTGAAACATAAAAAAGCAAACAACTAACAAGATAACTACAGAGTTAATAAACCAAGCGCCTGCCATAATAGTTGGCAAACTAAACATTCCTGCCCCTATCATAGCTCCGCCTAGCACAAAACCCCCTACCATTATGGAGGGTTCTTTCTTGGCTGCCGAATTATTCATGGTGTTCACCTTAAGAATAAGGATAAGGTTCCCGCATTGCACGGGAACCATAAGATATACCTATTTTTTATTTAATAGGTTTTAATCTTGCTGTGAAGTGTCTTAATACTGGTGGCTCATATTCAAAATCCAACCCTTTTAAGGTCGCGAATTTATCTTTTAAGCCAATCAGAGCATCTGCAATATAATCCATATGGTCATTGGTATAAACACGTCTTGCGATAGTTAATCGCATAAACTCCATGTCAGCATGCTTTTGTTTTCCAGTTTCTGGGTCACGCCCTAATAAGAACGACCCAATCTCAACAGCACGAACACCTGACTCTAAATATAACGCATTAATAACCGCTTGTGCTGGGAACTGATCACCTGGAATATGTGGAACCAGTTTTTTACAGTCAACAAATACTGCATGTCCACCTGTAGGGTATTGAATTGAAATTCCCCCTTCACGTAAACGGTCACCTAAATATTTTACTTGCCCAATACGGTAATGCAGGTATTCTTCGCCAGCACCCTCTTCAAGTCCTTGCACCATCGCTGCCATATCACGGCCAGCTAAACCGCCGTAAGTCACGAAGCCTTCCATTGGAACACAACGCTGTCTTGCTAACGTAAAGATTTTTTCGTCATTTTTAATACTGACTAACCCACCAATATTTAATAATGGGTCTTTTTTCGCTGACATGGTTAACGCATCAGCATATTTGTACATATCAAGGATAATTTCTTTAATCGTTGCGTTTTTATATTTTGGATCGCGCTCTTTAATAAAATACGCATTTTCACAGAAACGTGCAGAGTCCATAACAACAAAAATATTATGTTGTTTTGCAATTTCATAAACTTCTTTCAAGTTAGCCATTGAGACAGGCTGACCACCCGCACTATTACACGTTACGGTTGATACAATCGCTACAACGTTTTCTGCGCCATACTCTGCAATATTATTTTTTAATTTTTGAATATCAAAGTTACCTTTCCAATCATCATAGGTATCTGAGTCATAGGCTTTTTCAGTAACAATATTAATCGCTTTACAGCCATTTAATTCAACGTGTGCTGCTGTTGTATCAAAGTGGAAGTTTGAAATAAATACAGGTTTTTTAGCCCCGCCTTGTTCCTGTTTTACTTTCAAGAGCACTGGGAACAACATATTTTCAGCGCCACGACCTTGGTGAGCGGGAATAATATAATCGTAATCAAACATCTCTTTAACTTTATCTTTTAAGTCATAATAGTTACGAGATCCTGCATACGCTTCATCACCCGTGATCATTGCTGCCCACTGGTGGTCACTCATGGCATTAGTACCAGAGTCAGTTAATAAGTCGATATACACAGCACTGCTTGGTAATAAAAATGGATTGTATCCCGCTTCTTTTAATGCAGCTTCACGCTCTTCTCTCGATGGAATACGGATATTTTCTACCATTTTAATACGGAACGGTTCTACGATTCTTTTAGCCATGATAATACCTTTAATTTTTCATTAAATAATAAATATAAGAATTCGAACTTATAAAAAATAAGCTAACAAAACTTTTAACTGCGGAAAAATTGAAAGGTTAATTATTTGGAAAAAAGAAGGCTAAGGAAATATCAATATTGAACCATTTCTTCATATAGAAGAAATACCTTGATATTAGTGACTCGTTTAACAAGAACATACTATGACTCCTATCAACAAGGAATTAGTACAACCATCTGCATTATATATATAACAGTTACATTCTTAAATTAACCCCTATTGTCATGTTATTATACTTATATCACATTATTTAGGCTAAATAGCATAAACCCTTTGAGCTCAGTCACAGTGTTTATTTTATGCAATTTAGGTGTTAAAAAACATTTTAATTAATTAACTTATTCCGGTAGACACGAATAATAAAAGTTAATTTAAGGATTAGAAAGAGTAATTTAACTTAATACGACAATACCTTAATTAAAATTAAATGGATAAAGCCTAACGATAAGGCTTTATCCACCACTTAGCTAATCGTTACTGAGCATCTTTACCATACTTTGGTGATCTTGGACCGTATAAGATCCCATTAGGACTACCTGCAGATAATAACCTAGCACTTGTTATACCTGCTATTGCATAGCTTTTATCTGTCATCGTGTCTGCTATTTGGTTCACAACAGCAGAAACTAGTGCGCCTAAAATACCATTTGAAGATGAGTTGTTTTCCATACTTGATGCACTTGCAGAACCACTCCACAGTAAAGTTCCCGTTCTTGCATCAAGTAATTTCGCACTTGCAGTTACACGTGTATCACTTGCAATCACTTGGTAGCTCGTCCCATATTCCGTAATATCTAAATAAAGAACAGCGTCAGCGCCAAAAATTTCATGTAGCTTAGCTGGTGGGACAGCTTGAATATCTCCCGCGTTTATCATGCCATTTTGTTTAAAGGTTTCTTCAACAACAGCAACTGGGAAAACATAATAACCTGCTTCAGCTAATGGAAGCGCAGTTTGTGATAATAAGCCATGACTTGCTTGAACTTCTGGTGAGCTATTTTGTGGCAACAGCACTAAAATGCTTTTAGGCTTACTTTGATGAAATGCAGTGTAATCAACTTTGGCTGGCTGCGCACATCCCGTTAATAACCAAGCAACCACGAAACTACTGAGTATTAATAGGCGTCTCATTTAATTTTCCCTTTATTCTTCATTAGAAAGTCCATATAAGCTGCTGACTCTGGATACAACGCCTTTTCAGTGTTGAACTCCGTCATTGCTATGTCAATGGAACCTACTGTTGAATAGAGCAACCCTAAATGAGCATGTAAGCCAGGAGGAGTGGCAAGGTTTTTTGCTTTACTCATTTCTAGATTTTTTTTTAGTGCTTCAATTTGATCTTGGGGACTCGTTTCTGTTTGCTGATAATATTGATAAACCGTAGTTTAATAACCATCCCAGTTATATAATGGCTTAGGTTCATTTACACAGCCTGTTAATAAAACAGCACCTGCAAGAAGTAACAATAATTTAAATTTCATCATATTCCCTTATTTCGCTGGCTGCCATGCGCCGTTTTCAATCCCTGAAACTAAATTATTTACAGCCTCTCTAATAGCCAGATCTAATACTTTTCCATTTAATGTTGAGTCATAACTTGCTGTGCCACCAAAACCAATCACTTCGCGGTTTGATAATTCGTATTCACCCGCACCTTGCGAAGAGAATACCACTTCAGAAGTTTGAACATTGACTACATTTAAATTAACTTTAGCGTAAGCGACTTGTGTTTTACCACGGCCTAAAATGCCGAATAATTGACGATCGCCCACTTCTTTTCTACCAAATTCCGTTACATCACCTGTGATAACGTAAGTCGCACCTTTTAATTGTTGAGTTTGGCCTTTAATTCCCGCCTCTTCTTTTAATTCCTGCATATTTGCACGGTCTAATACATTAAATCTCCCTGTTTGCTGAAGGTGGGTCATTAAAATAGTTTTTGATTGATTCCCTAAACGATCAACACCATCAGAGAAAATACCATTCATATAACTCGAACGGTTATCAAATTTACCTATTGATATTGGACTTTTTGGGCCTGCATAATTTGTATTATATGTTGCAACTTTTTCGACTTCTAATGAGCGTGAGGATTCTTTTGCACAACCACTAAGTACTACACTAGCAATAACAATGGAGGCAATGCTGAGTTTAGATATATTCATTTAGCTGTCTCAATTAAATTTAATTAGAATTAATTTTTGCAACTCTATTTTGCATCAATTATGGAATAGGATCTAGTTATTATTACCTAGTCATTGCTATTCATAATTCAATATCAATTGAATGGTTATTTAAAATTTATAAACCATAGATTTATTGTGCTAATTATTAAGTAACCATTATTTATATAATTAAATCAACCTATTAATTGAATTTCAAACTGATATTAAAAGATAATTAAACCTCTGCAGTCATCATTAATGAGATATCATTAAACTCAATTTTAACATTAAATATACATTTATATAGCTGTAATAAAATAAATGGGATAATAACAATAAGTAATAAAATTATTATCTAAAATAAAATCAACTATTTTATTTTTATCTAAACAATAACCATTTGCTTATATTTTATATTATTTTTGATTTATATATAACCTATTACTTATTGTTTATAGCTATAGATAACCAATAGAACCCATGAGATACAACCTATAGAATTTATGTCTATCCTACATATGGATAAAACTCTCAAATGAGATTTTCTGCATATTATATCCATATCCTGCATCATTTTAACCTTTTCTTAACATTAGTGATTGTGCTTTCTCTCAGAAACAGTGAGTGTAGGGAGGACACGCTGTGACCATAAAAATAAGCCTGCTACTAAAAATTATTAAACCCTCATGATAAGAGAGTTAATTATGACGATGCAAACAATCGCTGTGAAATCATTTGGTTCCACAAAAACAACATCAAAAGTTTTGCTGATTTGCTGGATGAGTATTTTATTTGAAGGATACGATGTCGGTGTAATGGGGGCTGTGCTCCCGACGCTTGCTGAATATAAGCAATGGAATTTATCTCCTCTTGAGCTAGGGGCACTAAGTAGTTATGCACTCGTTGGTATGTTTTTTGGCGCCTTTATTATCGGGACATTAAGCGAGCTATATGGCAGGCGCCGCATGTTATTAGCCTGTGTAGCTCTATTTTCACTCACCATGTTAGGCGCTGCATTTGCCCCAACCCCTTGGGTTTTTGGTGTTATGCGTTTTATTGGTGGAATTGGTTTAGGTGGTGTCATTCCTGTTGCAGCGGCCTTAACCATTGAATACTCTCCCAGTGAAAAACGTTCTTTTAATTATGGCATTATGTATTCTGGTTATTCATTAGGGATTTTAAGTGCCGCTCTCGTCGCAATGTGGTTACTCGAACAATTCGGCTGGCGAAGCGTGATTGCTTTTGGTGCCTTACCGTTATTGCTTATCTGGCCAATGGCACGCATTCTTCCTGAATCACTCGAATATTTAACGCATAAAGGCCTACACTCTGAAGCCAAAGCATTAGCTAAAAAATTGGATATTGATTACCAATCAACATCAGAACATGTGCAACATAAACCACAACGTATTAAGGAGATTGTGGCCGTTGTATTTGCTTGGCGTCACCTACGTGCCACCGTCTGTTTTTGGATAGCCTTATTTTGTGGCATGCTATTAGTCTATGGCTTAAATACTTGGCTGCCTTCTATTATGCGCAAAGAAGGATATAACCTAGGCTCTAGTTTGACATTTTTAATTGTATTTAGCTTAGCTTCTGCGTTGGGTGGATTATTCTTAGGAAAAATTGCAGATAGATATGGCGTTCGAAATTCTGTGGCCTTTTTCTTTTTGCTTGGTGCTATTGGTGTAGGTTGCCTAATCTTTAAACAAAATATTTATATGAATTACGTTCTTGTTGCCTTTGCGGGAGTCGGTAGTATTTCCGCCGCACTAATACTGACAGGCTATATTGCCAATTATTACCCCTCCAATGCACGCGCATCTGCAACAGGCTGGGCGCTGAGTTTTTCACGAATTGGCGCAATGACTGGCCCAATGTTTGGTGCTTATATTGCAAGTCTTGGTATCGCCACCAGCTGGAACTTTATCGCTTTTGCTGTCGTTGCGGTTATTGCTGCTACCGCAGTAATTTTACTACCGAAAAAACGTACTGAGTAATTGACCAAAAGGATAGGGAATAAACCCTATCCTTTTATTTTAAATATAGATTAATGCATAGATTGGTAAGAAACTGGGGAACCTTCCGTAATATCAATATCCTCTGAGTACATACTCTCTAATTCAATAAAGGACTTATCGACACCATTAAATACAGTTTTATACATCGGTAGATCAGAACGATGTGAAATTTCATTTGTCTGTAAGTCCATCGTTAAAAACTGCCTTGATCCCCTAACTGATTCTGTCACTGCCAGCCCTTGCTTACCCACTTTTAAACTTGATAAATAGTTATAGCCTGTTTCTGCCAATAAGTTAAAACCGCCATTGGTTTCATATTGCATTAAAGAAAATAATTTACGAGACGGTTCTTGAGCTATAACAAAGATATCACCATTCAGGTTTTGTGCTGCTTCATTAATACGCACGGGTAGCCATTTACTACTAACCACTTGTTTAGTCGGAATATCCATAACTACTTCCAACGATCCCATTTGATGACCATAGCTATACCACATAACGACTTTGTCCCTGTATGTGGCAAAAGCAAATTCAGAGCGACTCTCTATTTCCTCAGGGTACAGTGACTTAGCGAGCTCCCGAACATCCATAAAATGTTCCCATGTCATACCTTTATCTTGGCTAACAAAAATTTTTTCATTATTTGCCACAACATAAGCAGGATAATTTTTAGATTGATAAATTTTACCTGTTATCAACCCTGCAAATTGAACGCCAGATTTATCTTCCCATGGCATAATGTTACTGGCTGATAGTGTTGTTAAATCGATAGTTTGGTAGCCATCTCTGAGAAATAGTAAACACTGTTTTTTATCACAGACCGCATTATAGAAACTCTTGTCACCACGAGTGATAAAACGGACACCTTGATTATCTGCAAACAATACTTGGTAGTCATACACCCTAGAGGCATACGCGTATGAGTTATACGATGAATAATAATTTGAGCTCTGGCTTTTTTGCGTAACAATTAAAATACCACTCTCTGTTTGGAAAGTGCTTGCCCAATCATAATAGGCAACTGCAGAACCATTTTCTTGGTGATTTTCTATTTTCCAAGCAACTGCACCACCACGCACGAAAATAAAAAAAGTGGATAATAGACTTATCACAAAAATCACGGTTAATAAGAGAAAGCGCTTACTCAAGAATGGATTCATGAGCGCACCTCCGTTACATAGTCTGTTTGGCCATGTTGGCGACGCAGGTGCTTCAAGGCATACTGAGCATGATAATAAGCGTTCCCACGTCGGGAAATTTGATAATATATCGCGACGCTCAAACCAATTAAAAAGCTGATTCCCAATAAAATAGTCACTGTAAAGCTAATATACATCCCTCCAGTGTCCAATATATTGACCCAATCCCAATAGTCCCAATAACCGCCTTTTTCTATTGTTTCTGAAAAAGACATCCCACTAGCAATGAGGGCAAAGAAAATAGCAAGAAAGCCAATAAAGCCCCATAAACCAAAATAAAAACCACGTTCTTGAGGTGCCCCTCTGCCAATTAAGCTATAGGCAAGTCCATCTTGATGGTTATAGATACCAAATATTGCCTGTTCATTTGAGTGATCTTGGATATTTTTATGGAAAACTTCGAGCTCATCACCTTGCGCAATAAATAAGTTGTGGTTATTAAACAAAGGCTCATTGGCTGAAACTAAAACCTCCATATGGCTTTTATTAATTTGTAAGCTGATAAGGTTTAGCGCTTGCTCTGTATCCCCTGCCTTAATGGTCAAACTTCGATTATCTGTAATATTCACCTTACCGCGAGTAACCGATAATGAGGTTTTATCAATGCTAATATCTTTAGCCTTACGTAAATTACTGGCCTTAGATTTAGGGTTTTTAATACCGTCAATTTCAATCAATGGGCTTTGTTCGTTAATTTTGAATCGCCCCTCGATAATAAGGTCTAATACTTTTAAAATTTGTTTTCGTTTAGGACTAATAATGCGCTTCGTTTGTGCAAGAGCTAGGCCAAATAAAACGATGCCACAAAAAGCGGCACAACCTAAAATTGCCACCAGCGCTATCATTAAAAAGCTATCTTCCGCAGCCATAAAGCAATAATACACCACAGGGATCAAGGCCATTAATACCAGCGAAATGATATATTGTTTGCCCAGAGAGCGAGTAAAACGCACATTTCTATCGGGTTCTAATCGCCCATGCTTCTCGTGATAAACCCATTCAAGCCAATAACTACCATCATTCAGTTCTTCTGCACAAATAACCAAAGAGTCACCTTCTTGTAAGCGCTCTAGAAATATTTGGCTATTTTTGAAGTCATCTTGATTAAAGAAAAAAACTTTCCCTGATGCTATCAGCCTTGCCATACCAATTGGACTGACATTGAGATAATCACACTGAGTAAGATTGACATGGAAATATTGAACTCGCATGAATAATGCCTATTTCGCTAAGTAAATTTAACATTATGATAATAAATAAAGGCATATAGCCCTAGCGGAACTTATCTTATAATAAAATAATTCAGACAATGACGAGCACCTATATCCGCCTGTTTTTCGATGTTTTATACTCTGAAATGCGCGCTATATACTAGTAAAGCCAATAATTACTGATAAACTTGCAATCACCAAAAAGTCTATACATTAACTGTAGCAATAAAACTGTTTTACTCTGGCCTTTCTCTAACGACAATTTTGAATAAAAGCGATGACATCACAACCTGCTTATAAGCAAATTCAGTCTTACATTTTACGCAGTATTGATTTGGGTATTTTTAAACCCGAAACACAAATTCCCACAGAGCTTGAGCTATGTGCGCAGTTTAATGTCAGCCGTATGACAGTAAACAAAGCCATTTCTGAATTAAGCCAAAAAGGGATTTTGAATCGAATTGCAGGGAAAGGCACTTTTGTCGCAACGCAAAAACACGAACTTCCAGTGACAAAAGCATTTGATATATTTGATGAAATATCTCTAAGTGGCAATAAATACAGCGGGCACCAACTACAATTAAAAATCATCCCTGCTTCTGCTGAAATAGCCCTACAACTTGGAATTAGCGAAGGAAATGAAGTCGGTTATTGCAAAGTGCTGCATTTTGAAAATGATATTCCACTCATGCTGGAAGAACGCTACGTTAACCACTCTATCGTTCCCGAATTTGTTAAGCAAAAATATGGGGATACAGAAACACCCAGTGGCTATTTACAACGCCATTTTCCTGTAAGTGAAATGGAACATACCATCGAAGCTGCATTAGCCACAAAATCCATCGCACAATCATTATCGATTAAAGAAAACTCACCTTGCCTGCAACTTAGGCGCCGAACGTGGACTGGAAATACACTGATTAGCTACGTTAATATGGTCACGGCAGGTTCTCGATACAAATTAAAATTACATTCACGTATTGAGAATTAATGCAAAGATAAAAAAATGGGGCAAAATTGCCCCAAAGCGACTGATAAATATAAAAAGACATCAAGCACATCTACATCACAACAAATTCGTTTTTACATCCCCTGATAGATTGGCCCTTCTCCCCCTTGAGGTGCAGTCCAAGTAATATTTTGCAGTGGGTCTTTAATATCGCAGGCCTTACAATGCAGGCAGTTTTGCCCATTAATCTGTAATTTCTCTTGGTGTTGCTCGCCAATAATTTCATATACCCCAGCTGGGCAATAGCGTGTTTCTGGCGCAGCGTATTTCGTTAAATTAATTTGAATTGGTACTGTTATATCTGCCAATTTAAGATGACAAGGTTGCTCTTCTTCATGGTTGGTATTCGATAAAAATACGGAAGAAGACCGGTCAAAGGTCAATTTTCCATCAGGCTTAGGGTAAGTTATTGGTTTAAAGTTTTTAGCTTCTTTCAACCCTTCGTGATCCGCTTGTTTAAGCTTTAATGTCCATGGGCTACGGCCTTTTAACAACAATTGCTCTGCGCCAAATAGCATTGAGCCCATCACTAACCCTTTTTTCATATAAGGTTTAAAGTTACGCGTCTGGTAAAGCTCTTGATATAACCAGCTCTGTTCAAATTTTTGGCGATATTGCAAAGTAAATTCAGCAAAATCAATCGATTGATTTTTAAAGCACGAGAAAAAAGCTTCCGCAGCCAATGCCCCACTTTTCACCGCACAATGCGTTCCTTTAATCCTTGCACCATTGAGAAAACCAGCGTCATCACCAATTAGTGCCCCCCCCGGAAAGCTCAATTCAGGAAGTGCCGATAACCCCCCTGCTACCATGGTTCTTGCGCCGTAACTAAGCCGTTCTCCCCCGGATAAAAAGGCACTAAAAGCCGGATGGGTCTTTAAGCGTTGAAACTCTTCAAACGGTGACAAATATGGGTTTTCATAATTCAGACCGACAACTAAACCTACCGCAACTAAATTCTCACCATAGTGATAGGCAAAGCCACCACCGTAAGTTTGGTTATCTAATGGCCAACCTACAGAGTGGATAACTAACCCTTCTTCGTGTTGCTCTTTTGGAATTTGCCAAATTTCTTTGATCCCTAAACCGTAGCTTTGCTTGCTACTGTTGGAGTCCAAATCAAAGTGTTTTATCAGCTGCTTACCTAATTGACCACGGCAACCTTCAGCAAAAAAGGTCATTTTAGCCAACAGGTTCATACCGGGTTGGTACATCGCCGTTGGGTTACCCAATTTATCTAACCCCATATCACCCGTTGTTACACCGATGACTTGGCCTGCATCATCAAAAAGTACCTGTGTTGCGGCAAAACCAGAAAAAATATCAACGCCCAAAGCCTCAGCTTCAGCAGCTAAAGCCGCGCTTACCTGCCCTAGGCTACCAATTAAATTCCCTTTATTTTTTAAACAACTCGGTAATAGTGGTAACGGTAATTGGGTTGAGCCATTTTCTTTTAACCATAAAAAGCTATCCTGACTGACGGGGGTTAACGGCGCTGACATTTTTTCTTGCCAATCGGGTAGTAATTCATTCAATGCCCGCGGATCTATCACTGCACCTGATAAAATATGAGCCCCGATTTCTGCACCTTTATCTATCAAGCAAATGGATAGTTCCGTGCCTTGCTCAATCGAAAGTTGCTTTAAACGAATCGCTGTTGATAACCCCGCAGGACCGCCACCGACAATCAGGACATCAAATTCCATCGATTCCCGCTTGGGAGCCTCGTTTATATTTTCAATATTGTCGATAGCCATATGTACCTCTTACGCAAGCGCCTTATCAAATTCAGGTAAGATCTCAAACAGATCGCCGACAATGCCGTAATCTGCCACTTGGAAGATCGGCGCTTCAGGATCGCTATTAATGGCAACGATCACCTTGCTCTCTTTCATGCCTGCAATATGTTGTATTGCACCAGAAATCCCGACAGCAATGTATAAATCTGGTGCGACAATTTTCCCTGTTTGCCCTACCTGATAATCATTAGGAACATACCCTGCATCTACCGCCGCACGAGATGCACCAACTGCAGCACCCAGTTTGTCTGCAATGGTTTCTAACAACGCAAAGTTTTCCCCCGAACTTAGCCCTCTTCCTCCTGAAATCACAACTTTTGCTGAACTCAATTCGGCGCGGCTAACTTGTGTCAGTGACTGGCTTTTCAGTTGAGCTCGCTGAACCAGTTCATTTGGTGTGATGTGTTCAATTTCTGCATTATTTTGCATCTCACTCGCACAGCTAAATGCCGAACTGCGTACGGTGATCACCACTTGATGCCCGTTATTTTGTACCGTTGCCAATGCATTCCCCGCATAGATAGGTCGAATAAAATTCTGTGCATCAATGACTTGTGTAATGTCAGAAATTTGTGCGACACCTAGTTTTGCAGCAACACGCGGGGCAATATTCTTACCAAAGGTCGTCGCAGGGAACAGCAAATGGCTGTAATTTTGTGCAACAGACATAACGGCGCTGGTCATGGGTTCAGCCAACTGGGCTTTCAGAGCATCTGATTGAATCGTTAATACTTTATTCACACCTTTTAAGCTTGCCACTTGTTCCACCACGTTTTCAGCATTATCACCCGCAACCAGCAAATGCAGTTGACCACCCGCAGACAGAATATCCAGCGCAGCCGTAATACTATGAAAAGTTGATGATTTTATGGTTTGATTATCATGCTCAACAATAACTAAAACTAATGATTGGCTCATTGTCATTCCCCTTGGTTAAATCACTTCTTTTGCTTGTAAAGTGCTCACTAATGCCGCTGCATCATTGAGTAAAGTGCATTGCCCTGCCCGTTTTTTCGGTTCAGACACTTTGATAGTTTTGGTTTGCCCCAAAGGAGAGAAATTCATGTCAGAAATATCGATAATATCTAGCGGTTTTTTCTTTGCTTTCATGATGTTCGGCAAAGTTGCATAACGGGGTTCGTTGAGACGTAAATCGGTTGTCACAACCGCAGGGAGCGCCATCTCCAGTGTTTCCAGACCACCATCAATCTCACGAGTGACTTGCAATGCGTTGCCTTCAACAACAATTTGTGATGCAAATGTCGCTTGCCCACAGTCTAATAATGCTGACAACATTTGCCCTGTTTGGTTACAGTCATCATCAATCGCTTGTTTACCTAATAAAATTAAATCGGGTTGCTCATTTGCCACCACTTGCTGTAATAGACGCGCAATATCGAGTGATTCTAAAACTAACTCCGTTGGGCGTTGAATTAAAATGGCACGGTCTGCCCCAATCGCCATCGCACTACGCAAAGTTTCTTGATAGCTAATATCACCAATAGAAACGGCAACAACTTCAGTCGCTTTGCCTGCTTCTTTTAAGCGTACAGCCTCCTCAACCGCAATTTCATCAAAGGGGTTCATCGCCATTTTGACGTTAGTGAGCTCAACCCCCGAGCCATCGGCTTTTACGCGTACTTTAACGTTATGGTCAATCACTCGCTTCACTGCGACTAAAATTTTCATAGCAACTCCTATCCCAATTCTATTAACGATTGGCTTTTATTAAGGTGGTTTGAATCGTTTTTAGGTTGAGGGAAGCCTTAGCAGTGAAAGCTTCACTGCTATTGGCTCGCTCAATGTATTCTTTTATTAATTAAATCAAATGGTTCATTTGGTTATTTCGTGGTTGGTAATATCAGCCTATCAGCAACAGACATTGGCCATTTTTTAATCGCGATATAATAAATAATGCTGGTCGCAACTAAGCCCACTATCCATGAAACATCGACGCCACCAAGGTGTTCAACTAATGGGCCAGTATAGAAACCTGTTGAAATAAAGGGTAATTGGATCAATACACCAATGATGTAAGTGAAGATACCCACTTTATTCCAGCGGCCATAGCGACCATTTGGGTTTGCCAGTTCAGGGACATCGTAACGACCTTTGGTCACCCAATAGTAATCAACAAGATTGATTGCGCTCCATGGTGTAAAGAAGGCGAGTAAAAACAGTAAGAAAGCGGAGAATAATTTTAAGAACGAGTGTTGGCCTGCTAATCCTAATAAGGTTGAAAAGCTCACCATTAATATAATAAAGAACAATCGCTGCCCTCTCGTAATGGTGTTTTTCCCTCTAAACCCACAAACAATTGCCGCCATCGACATAAAGCTACCGTATGCATTTAACGCCGTGATGGTCACTTTCCCAAAGAAAATTGTGATATATAACAG
Organism: Providencia sp. UF-224; assembly: GCF_058245955.1. Lineage (NCBI taxonomy): Bacteria > Pseudomonadati > Pseudomonadota > Gammaproteobacteria > Enterobacterales > Morganellaceae > Providencia > Providencia sp. UF-224. The sequence continues at coordinate 20,352 of NZ_JBSICC010000030.1, forward strand.
TGCAGCAATGAGGCCTGTACTTCCCAATCCCACAATGTAGGAAACTTCGTTGCCTGCAAATTTATTCCCCGCTAAGGCCGCTGCAAACACCCCTAAAATCATTGACGCTTGAGTACCAATGACCGTCCCTGAACCCACCGCCAGAAAGGCTTTAATAGTTGGTGTTTTAGTTGGTAAATAACGCGAGTAGTCAGCAACATAAGGGCCAAAAGCAATTTGCCAAGATGCTGAGAGTGACATGGCTAATAAGAAATGTGTCCAATCAAAATGGCGATTTTCCATTAATACAGAGACATCATTCATGTAAAACAGGCGGAAGAATAGATAAAAGAATGCAATAACGCCAACAACACTCGCGACCTTACCTAAAATATGAATGATCCGATAACCACAGATAGTGATCCCGATAATCACCGCACCAAAAATTAAGATCCCGACCCAATCAGTCACATGGAGTAATTGCCCAACAGCTTGGCCTGCTAATACCGTTCCACTGGCTGAAAACCCAACATACATCATACAAACCAATAGAATAGGAATGACCGCACCATAAACGCCAAACTGCACACGGCTTGAAATCATTTGCGGTAGTCCCAGTTTTGGCCCTTGCACCGCATGCAATGCCATCACTGCCCCACCTAATAACTGACCAATAAATAAGCCAATCAGTGACCAAAATACATCGCCCCCTAACACAACCGCGAGCGCCCCAGTAACGATGGCCGTAATTTGTAAGTTAGCACCAAACCAAAGTGTAAACTGGCTAGATAAGGTGCCATGGCGTTCAGATTCAGGAATGTAATCGATAGAACGCGCTTCGATAAGCGGGACATTGTCCTGCCGACCTTTTTGCCCTGTTGCGATGTCGTTTGAAACTGTCATGGTAAATCCTCTTTAAGCAGGCTGGCTTAAAGAATGAACCAATTAACTGTAATGAATTCGTAAAAACCGTAATGGTGAGTACAGTAATTACACATTACATTGGGTGATGTTTTATCTGTTATCCACCCATAATCTATAATTGAAATACATTCTTAAACCTGATTGTTGTTGTGTTTTTAATTCCATGATCCTGTTGTCAGGTAGTGCTTCCTATGTTGCTTGACTCGCGAGTAGCCGCCTGTCCCGTCTACCCGCTTCTGGTAAAAATAATGATTTGAATAAATTACACTGCATCCAATACAGCACGTGAAATAATAATTTTTTGAACTTCTGACGTGCCTTCAAAGATACGCAAAATACGTGCATCACGAACATACCGCTCAAGGGGTAAATCACGAATATACCCATACCCCCCATGAAGTTGCAGTGCAGCATCAGTGACAAAACCAGCACACTCCGCTGCAAACAGTTTTGCTGTCGCCGATTGCAAACTAAAACGTTCACCTGAATCACGCAGTTCCGCGGCACGCCAAGTCAACATACGAGCGGCTTCAAGCTGTGTATGCATATCCGCAAGACGCCATTGTGTTCCTTGGTAAGCTGCTAGTGGTTTTTTGCCAATTTGGCGCTCTTTCACCCAGCCCAGCGTGCTTTCCATCGCCGCACGGGCAATGCCCAGTGACGTTGCCGCGACTTCAACACGGCCTTTGTCTAAAACTTCCATTGCAGTGTGGAAACCTTTGTTTTCTTCACCGAGTAAAGCAGATTCAGGTAACCAGCAGTTCAGTGCTAACTCATAAATAGTACTGCCGCGTAACCCCATGGTTTTTTCTGGCTGAGAAAATGCCACACCTTCAGTGCCTTTTGGGATCATAAATGCACTAATGCCGCGAGCCCCTGCCTCAACATCTGTTTTGGCATATAACACAATAAAATCAGCTTCTTTGGCATTAGTAATATAGTGCTTATTCCCCCGAATACGCCAGCCACCATTTTCACGCGTCGCAACAGTGCGCATATCCGCAGGGTTCGAACCCGCCGCGGGTTCCGTTAAACCGAAAGCCCCCAATAACTCACCGGATGCAGCTTTCGGCAACCAATAGGCTTTTTGTTCTTCGGTTCCACCAATCAAAATGGAGTCAGTGGCTAAAAAGTGAGCGGTTAAGGAGGAGGATGTCGAGGCACAAGCTGCTGCGACGGCTTCAACAATCATACTCATCGCAATACTACCAAGGCCGAAACCGCCATATTGCTCAGGCAGGTTAATTCCCCATGCCCCCATTTCACCTAATGCCGTTAAACTTTCTGCACAAAATGTTTCCGTTTCATCGTAACGCTGTGCGTTGGGCTGCAAAATATCACGACACACTTTTTCAATTGCATCCACAATGGCTTGTTCTGTTTCATTAATTTCAAAACTCATTGTACGGCCTCCCTATTTTTGCTTGTTGTTTTTGCCGATTTATACAGTACATTTGCTTCCCCCAAGATAGGGGCTCTTCGTGTTGAATGAGGCTTTTTGCCATTAAAAAAAACGGGCTGAGAAATCAATGGAGTACCACCATCATTTAGGTGTGTGAGAACCTGCCGAACTTGAGCATGTTCACTTTGTGTCGCTTGTTGTAGGTTATGAATTGGCGAGGCGGGAACCCCAGCATTTAGCAGCAAGTCACAAACTTCATCCACCGTTTTTTGCGCTGTCCAACCTTCAATTTCAGTCCTTAGCTCCCCGTGATGACGTGTACGGCTTGGGTCATCTTGAAAACGTGAGTCTTGGCATAAATGCATTTTACCCATACATTCACAAAAACGTTGAAACAGCTTTTCACTCGCAATAGCGATAACCACTAAGCCATCTTTGGCTTGGTAAGTATCAAACGGTGTAGATACAGGGTGACGATTACCCACTAAGCTCGGTGCTTTATCATGTGCAAACAGATTAGAAAGACCGGTTAGTTGCATGCTAAGCAGGACATCCACCATCGCAACATCAATATATTGTGCCGCTTCGTTATGGCGTTCTCTGGCAAATAACGCACTACTAATCGCCCAAGATGCAAACATCCCCGCGCACACATCACCAATAGATTCACCACTGCGCGTTGGGCCAGTTTCAGGAAAACCTGTCACGCTCATCAGCCCTGACATGGCTTGTGCCACAATGTCGTAAGCGGGGTAGCTTGCTAATGGGCTATTTTGCCCAAAACCGGAAATGCTTGCGTAAATCAGTGCTGGGTTGTGCTGCTTTAAACTGTCAAAATCAATACCAAGGCGTTTAGTCACACCAGGGCGGAAGTTTTCAACCACCACATCACTTTCTTTAACCAGCTGAAATAAAATAGCGCGATCTTCCTCTGCTTTGAGATCCAGCTCGATGCTGCGTTTCCCTCTATTGATCAAGCCGTAATAAACACTTTCGCCCTCAATAAAAGGCCCTAAGTGGCGGCTGTCATCCCCATGATCTGGCACTTCAATTTTGATCACTTCTGCACCGAGATCAGCCATCATTCCCGTGCAATAAGGCCCTGCTAAAACACGGCTTAAATCAATGACTTTGATCCCAGCCAGTGGCCCTTGTCTTTTCTGAGTTGACGCAGCATTCATACTGAATTCCTTATTTTCCAGAAAGTTGCCAGCCTAAGCCGGCAAACGACATTACTTCACCATTGGCAAATTCAAACCTTGCTCTTTCGCGCAATTGATGGCGATGCCATACCCTGCATCCGCATGGCGCATTACACCTGTCGCAGGGTCATTATGCAGAACACGCGCTAAACGTTTATCCGCAGCATCAGTGCCATCACAGACAATCACAACACCTGAGTGTTGAGAGAAGCCCATGCCAACGCCGCCGCCGTGGTGCAAACTCACCCATGTCGCGCCACCTGCGGTATTTAATAGCGCATTCAGTAATGGCCAGTCGGAAACTGCATCAGAGCCGTCTTTCATGGATTCTGTTTCACGGTGAGGACTGGCAACTGAGCCTGAATCTAGGTGATCACGGCCAATCACGATAGGGCCTTTTAGTTCGCCACTTTTCACCATCTCATTGAAAGCACGCCCTAATCTTTCACGGTCTTTTAAGCCAACCCAACAAATACGCGCAGGCAGGCCTTGGAATGCAATTCGCTCACGCGCCATGTCGAGCCAGTTATGCAAGTGCTTATCATCAGGCAGTAATTCTTTGACCTTTTGGTCTGTTTTGTAGATATCTTCAGGATCGCCAGATAAAGCTACCCAACGGAATGGGCCGATCCCTTCACAGAATAGAGGGCGAATATAAGCAGGAACAAAACCTGGGAAATCAAAGGCATTTACAACACCTTCGTCTTTTGCCATTTGGCGAATGTTATTACCGTAATCAAACGCTGCCGAACCACGTTTTTGCATGGTTAACATGGCATCTACTTGCACGGCCATGCTTTTTTTCGCCGCGCTGGTCACTTCGGCTGGTGCAGTCTCTTGTTTTTCACGCCATTGGCTTAATGTCCAACCTTGCGGTAAATAGCCGTGTACAGGGTCGTGAGCACTGGTTTGGTCTGTGACTGAGTCAGGTGTGATATTGCGCTTCACTAATTCGCTATACACATCTGCCGCATTACCTAATAGACCGACAGAAACAGGCTTGCCTGAAATTTTTGCTTCTTCAATGTATTGCAGCGCTTCATCAAGGGAAGTCGCTTTTTTATCGACATAGCGTGTTCTTAAGCGGAAATCGATACGGCTTTCATCACACTCGACAGCAATCATGCTAAACCCAGCCATTGTCGCTGCTAATGGCTGCGCGCCGCCCATCCCGCCTAAGCCACCAGTTAAGATCCAACGCCCAGCGGCCTTGCCATTAAAATGTTGTTTTGCCAGTGAAACGAAAGTTTCGTAGGTACCTTGGACGATCCCTTGGGAACCAATGTAAATCCACGATCCCGCCGTCATTTGGCCGTACATCATCAAGCCTTTGCGATCTAGCTCATTGAAGTGATCCCAATTTGCCCAGTGTGGCACGATATTCGAGTTAGCAATTAAAACACGGGGTGCATCAGCATGGGTTGGGAATACACCAACAGGTTTACCTGACTGAACTAACAGCGTTTGGTCGTCTTCCAGTGTTTTCAGCACCTCTAAAATTTTGTCGTAACATTCCCAATCACGGGCTGCACGACCGATACCACCGTACACCACAAGGCTTTGTGGGTGTTCAGCCACTTCAGGGTCGAGGTTGTTTTGGAGCATGCGGTAAACGGCTTCAGTCAACCAGCTTTTACAGGTTTTTTCGCTGCCACGAGGTGCGCGGATCACACGTGTTGAGTCAGTACGGTTTAACATGGTTGTATCCCCTATCATCCATTTTTTAATTAACGCTAAATTAACAACTTTTGGTGATAATAATCTGTGAGGTACTTTGTTAGTGACTGCACACTTTTATTTTAAGTCGATTAATCGATTGAAAATCAATTAATTAATGATTCACCAACTTGCTCAAAGCTATTTATTCACTGAAGCCATTTCTCTTGCTTTTAAATATATATACATTTACTTCACAAAGTATATACATTTAATTTTGAAATTTTATATGAAGAGTGGAGGTCTGAAGGAAAGGGGAGTTATACAACAATAAGTAGCTCTCTGTTTCTAGAGGAAAAGTTGTATATACATTTAATTTTATGTATAGAAACAAGCAAATAATGGATTTGCGAGTCGCTTCACAGAACCTTGCAACAATGTATAGAGGCCAAATTTACACCGCCTCCCCCAATACAGCACATAAAAAACAAAAACGGGCTACCTGCATCAACAGATAACCCGAGTAACTAAACGTGGCCAGTTTATAACTTACTTTTATTTTCTAGCTCACTATCATTTTCTAGCTCACTATCATTTTCTAAATCATTCGCGTTGTGGCTAGGCGGCAAAATGAGGATAGCTTGGGGAGCATACATAAGTATGTGACCCAAGTAGCCGAATGAAGCCAACACCGCCACAGCGCGAAAGATGACGAAAATCTTAGCCACCGAGATAAGCGCTGCGCACTGCCTCATTCGCCAGCAACGCTTTTCCGCTATCTTCCAGCACTATGTGCCCATTTTCCAGCACGTATCCTCTATCCGCTAACTTAAGCGCTTGGTTAGCATTTTGCTCCACGAGGAAAATGGTCATTCCCTCTTCACGCAATTGCTGAATAGTATCAAATATTTGCATGATAATAATTGGCGCTAACCCCAATGAAGGCTCATCCAGTAGTAGCAGTGCTGGCTGGCTCATCAGTGCTCGACCAATTGCTAGCATCTGTTGCTCACCACCAGACATCGTCCCTGAGCGCTGACTGCGGCGTTCATAAAGCCTTGGGAATAACTTATACACACGCTCAATACGTTCTAGATATTGCTGTCGCGTGGCAAAAAAACCGCCCATTGCGAGGTTTTCTTCCACGGTCATGCGGGAGAAAACGCGGCGCCCTTCTGGCACAAGCGCAATATCTTCACGCATAATTTTTGAGGTCGGTAGCTGGGTAATATCCACATCGCGGTACAATACTTGCCCCTCGGAAGCTCTTGGGTCGCCGCAAAGCGTACTTAAGAGCGTGGTTTTACCTGCCCCATTTGCCCCAATCAGAGTGACAATCTCACCTCTCTGGATATTTAAGCTAATCTCATGTAATGCTTGAATTTTTCCATAATGAGCAGAAACTTTTTTAAACTCTAACATCAGTAAGCTTCCCCCAAATAGGCTTTAATTACATCAGGATGTTGGCGTATTTCACTTGGCGTGCCGTTCGCCAATGGCGTGCCCTGATTGACGACGTAAATGCGGTCTGAAATCCCCATCACCAACTTCATATCATGTTCAATTAGTAAGATTGAAACATTATGATGAGTACGTAATTCGGCAATCAAATCATCCAAATCATTGGTTTCTTTTGGGTTAAGCCCTGCCGCTGGTTCATCTAACATCAAAATTTCAGGGCGTGTCACCATACAACGTGCAATTTCTAATCGACGTTGCTGGCCATAAGCTAAGTTGCCTGCTTGCCGATTGGCAAATGCCAGTAAGTCCACGCGTTCTAACCACTTCACCGCATTGTCTAAAGCTTCAGACTCTGCGCGGCGAAACGCTGGCGTTTTCAAAAGCCCTGAAAAAATGCCACTTTTTAAATGTTGATGCTGCGCGACCAACAAGTTTTCAATAACGGTCATTTCCTTAAATAACCGCACATGTTGGAATGTTCGGATCACACCAAGGCGCGCAATATCTTGTCCTGTTAAGCCTTCAAGGTGCTTTTCACGGTATAGAATCGTCCCGCTTGTCGGTTTATAAAAACCCGTTAAGCAGTTAAAAATCGTTGTTTTTCCTGCACCATTTGGCCCAATCAGAGAAACAATTTCCCCTTGGTTAATGGTGAGCTCGACATTGTTCACCGCCAGTAAACCGCCGAAACGCATGGTTAAGCCACTAACCTGTAGTAAAGGTGTCGTTAATTGGCTCATACCCCCTCCCCTTCAGGTATTTTTTTCACCTGAACTTGACGGCGTTTCATCGGTAGCAAGCCTTGTGGCCGCCAAATCATCATTAACACCATCAATGCACCGAGCAGTAACATGCTATATTGGTTGAGGTCACGCATCATTTCCCTTGATACAACTAAGATAATTGCCGCTAAGATAACGGAGGTTTGTGATCCCATTCCCCCCAGCACCACGATGGCTAAAACAAATGCTGACTCAACAAATGTAAATGATTCAGGGCTGATGAATCCTTGCCTTGCAGCAAATAACGTTCCCGCAAAACCCGCAAATGCAGCACTAATAGTGAATGCAGTGAGTTTGATGCGCGTTGGGCTTAAACCAAGCGATCGGCATGCAATTTCATCTTCACGCAGCGCTTCCCAAGCACGGCCTAGTGGCATCCGCAGCAATCGATTGATCACAAATAATGTTAAAACCACCAATAATAAGGCGACAAAATAAAGAAAAATGATCCGATCGCCTGGGTTGTAATCTAAACCAAAGAAATTATGGAAAGTATCCCAACCCTCTTTTGCGGTTCGACTAAATTCGAGGCCAAAAAATGTCGGTTTTGGCAGTTGGCTGATCCCATTCGGGCCACCTGTAATTTCCGTATTATTCAGTAATAAAATACGAACAATTTCCCCAAAACCTAGCGTCACAATGGCGAGGTAGTCCCCTCTTAACCTTAACACAGGGAACCCGAGTAAAAAGCCCGCCAACGCGGCTGTTAGCCCTGCAATCGGTAAGCTTTCCCAGAAACCAAAGCCATAATAATGGTTGAGTAAACCAAAGGTATAGGCGCCGATGGCATAAAAACCGGCATAGCCTAAAACCAATAAGCCCGATAAGCCCACAACGACGTTTAACCCCAGCCCTAACATCACATAGATGAGAGTTAACGTAGCAATATCAACGCTTCCACGTGAAACAATAAATGGCCAAATAATGGCAGCGATAATGATAAGAACAGCAAGAATTTTTTGCTTGGTCGTTGAGCCATCAAAATCAGGGATCGACCACGCTTTTTTCGGCATACCTTGCCAAACTTTGCTTAATGTAGGGCGAACCAGTTGATAAACAAAAATGATCGCAATTCCCGCGATGATCCAGTTCCAACGTACAGAATCACCGACAGTGACCACCAGTTTAGTGCCATCCAGGGCAAGTTGTAAGCCCATCATAAATAAGGCTAAAACAAAGAAGGTTGCCGATGCCACAATGGCATTGATCCAATTTTCTTTTCTCATACTTTTTCGACCTCCGGGCGTCCCAGAATGCCGGTTGGCATGATTAACAGCACACCAATTAATAAACCAAATGACACAACGTCTTTGTATTCAGTACTAAAATAAGCAGAAGTCATCGCTTCAGCCACGCCGAGGATCAAGCCACCTAACATGGCGCCTGGAATACTGCCAATCCCCCCTAATACCGCGGCAGTAAAGGCTTTCATACCTGCCATAAAACCGATGTAAGGGTTGATAACACCATAAAATTGCCCCAATAATACCCCTGCGACAGCAGCCATTGCTGCGCCGATCACAAAGGTTAAGGAGATAACACGATCCGTGTTGATCCCCAATAAACTGGCCATTTTGAGGTCTTCTGCACAAGCGCGGCAAGCACGCCCCATTTTCGAATAGCGAATAAACAAGGTTAATGCCAACATGGCAAGCAGCGTGACCACCCAAATAGTGAGCTGCATTTTTGTTACTGTCGCTTCAAAACCATCGCTTTCCCCTAATACCCACTGACCCGTAATTAAGCTAGGTAATGCAAGGTCACGAGAGCCTTGAGACAGGCTGACATAGTTTTGTAAGAAGATGGACATCCCAATTGCAGAAATTAATGCAATCAGACGTTTAGAATGGCGCACAGGCCGATAAGCGACTCGCTCAATGCTCCAACCATACGCACTGGAAACGATGATCGCCGCAATAAAGGCTGCTGCAACAAGGATCCAACCCACATCGATCCCCAACATCATCAAGCCTGCGATCACGATAAAAGAGACGTAGCTCCCTATCATATACACTTCACCGTGGGCGAAGTTAATCATCCCGATGATGCCATATACCATCGTATAACCAATAGCGATTAGCGCATAGGTGCTGCCAAGGGTTAATCCATTAAGAAATTGCTGAATAAAATAAAGAATTTGATCTGACATAAGACTTTCCTTTCGAACTGCTTGTCCTGATAGAGAACAGAAGCCGGAAGCGAGTCAACTCACTTCCGGTTATTGTTCACTACGTTGGAACACTACTGGGTACTATTTTATAGGAGTGGAAGTCCCATCTTTGTGCCATTCAAACACACCAAATTCGAAACCTTTTAGGTCACCATTTGGCTGCCAGCTCAATGTGCCCATTACGGTATCAACAGGATTAGCTTTCAGATCTTTGACTAAATCTTCAGGTTCAATGCTCCCCGTGCGCTCCATTGCGGTGGTTAAACCTTGGATTGCGGCATAAGTTGTCCACACAAACGGGCCCGTAGGGTCTTCTTTTTTCGCTTTGATGGCATCAACAATCGGCTGGTTAGTCGCGACTTGGTCATAACGTTTTGGCAACGTCACTAACATCCCTTCAGATGCATCACCGGCAATGTTAGAAAGTGAAGAGTTACCTACACCTTCAGGCCCCATAAAGCGAATATTCAGTCCAGCTTGTTTTGCTTGGCGTAAAATTTGCCCCATTTCTGGGTAGTAACCGCCAAAGTAAACAAAGTCCACGTTCTCTTTTTTCAGTTTCGCGACTAAGGCAGAGAAATCTTTATCGCCAGCTGTGACGCCTTCAAACATCACTTCTTTCGCGCCTGCTTTATTGAGGCTTTCACGAACTGAACGTGCTAAACCTTCACCATATTGTTGTTTATCGTGAACAACAGCGATACGAGACGGCTTAATTTCTTCAAGGATATATTTTGCCGCTGTAGGGCCTTGGTCAGAGTCCAAACCCGTTGTACGCAACACCATTTGGTAACCACGCGTTGTTAAATCTGCATTGGTTGCCGCTGGCGTGATCATGATAATGCCTTCATCTTCATAGATATCCGATGCAGGCTGTGTGGAAGAAGAGCATAAATGACCAATAACATGACGAATTCCGTCATTGATGACTTTGTTTGCCACTGCAACCGCTTGTTTCGGGTCACATGCATCATCATATTCAACCGCAACTAACGTGTTGCCATTGATCCCACCCTTTGCATTAATATCTGCAATCGCTTGGCGAGCCCCCGTAAACTCCATATCACCGTATTGTGCGACAGGGCCTGACATCGCGCCCACAACCGCTATTTTGATTTCCTTCGCCCATCCCGCTGAGCTGAATGCCATTGCGATACAGCCCGCTAATAATGCTTTATTCATATTCTTCATTTTATCGTCCCCGTCTTCATGGTTCTGAGTGTTTGTGTTTGATTTATAATCGTTTATTATGGTTGACAGGTACAATGCCTGAGATTTCAAAATACAGCGAATAAGGCTATATATTTCATGGTATTAAACAAGATAATTATGCTAAATAGCAAATGGATATGGTAGGTTATTACGTTAGATGCAGAATAAAAAACTGATGCGTTTAAGTAGGTTTTTTGTAAATACCAGTGTTATATTCTAGTTAAATTTAAATTAATCCGAGCGAAACTCGGAAAATACAGCCTGACAAAATTTTTCTCTCTAAAATCAAAAAATCGGTTACAGATCACTCTGGCAGGACGAGTAGCTGCAACCCTTGCAAGGGAACAGATAAAACATCATGAGACTCACTATTATTCCTTTGGTCAATCCTACTGAGCAGCAATATCAGGACTTGGATAAAATCTGGCCAGACCAGAATATCGATAAATGCGTACAATCATTTGATGAAACGCACTTAATTTACGCAGCGCGCTTCAATGATAGATTACTCGCCGCAGCGAAAGTCACCATCAACCAAACACAGGGCCTCATCGCTGATTTTTGTGTGCGCGAAGTTACCCGTAGGCGAGGAGTTGGGCTCTATTTACTGCATGAAATTCTCAGGGCATATCCAGAAGTCTTGGTATGGCAGTTTAATTTTGATGAGTTAGATGAAAACCAAGTTCAAGTCATGCATGCATTTTTAACCACCTGCGGATTTCATGCCACTTCGCAGACTGGTGTATGGGAATTTAAAATAGGCCACTTAAATGAAGTTAAATAAAATTCACCATGTTGCAATTATTGCTTCCAACTATGAAGTCAGTAAGGATTTTTACTGTCGTATTTTAGGGTTGAGTTTACTTAGTGAACATTATCGCCCTCATAATGACTCATGGAAGGCCGACTTAGCGTTTGGTGAACATTATCAAATTGAACTATTCAGCTTTGTTAATCCACCAGCAAGGCCGAGCTACCCAGAAGCCGCAGGGCTTCGTCATTTGGCTTTTAGCGTTGATGAGTTAGATGAGTGGATTGCCTATTTAACAAAACAAGGCATTACATGTGAAGCGGTGAGGACCGATCCCTATACACAAAAACGCTTTACGTTTTTTGCTGACCCTGATGGCCTGCCATTAGAGCTGTATAGTGATGAATAAGTGGAAAGTATATTTTGGTTAGATACGTAAATTAATGATATGAGTATCTGCATCTATTCCCGCTTAGGGGCAATAAATGCAGATAACTTGAGGCGAAATGGGCTACATTTCGTCGTCGCTTTCTTCCATCGCTAAACGCAATTTTTTCATTGCGTTTTTTTCTAGCTGACGAACACGTTCTGCAGAAACACCGTATTTATCAGCTAATTCCTGCAATGTGGTTTTGTTGTCATCATCTAACCAACGAGCGCGAATGATATCTTGGCTACGCTCATCTAATGAGTCTAGCGCGTCGGCTAAACGGTCAGTGGCATGGCTTTCCCAGTTATCATCTTCAATTGAGCCTGCAAAGTCCGACGATTTATCCTGTAAAAATAACACTGGCGCGACTGGGCCACCAAAATCAGCGCTGTCGTCGTCATCTGACATATCAAATGCCATATCTTGCGCCGCCATGCGTGATTCCATTTCGCGGACATCTTTGGTGCTTACCCCAAGTTCTTGAGCGACCATATCCACTTCTTCTTGATTAAACCAACCAAGACGTTTTTTATTTTTTCTGAGATTAAAGAATAATTTGCGCTGTGATTTTGTCGTGGCAACTTTAACAATTCGCCAGTTACGCAGAACATATTCATGAATTTCCGCTTTGATCCAATGCACCGCAAAGGAAACGAGGCGCACCCCCACTTCAGGGTTAAAACGGCGCACTGCTTTCATTAGGCCTATATTGCCTTCTTGAATTAAGTCAGCTTGCGGTAAACCATAACCTGCATAACTACGAGCAACGTGAATAACAAAGCGCAAATGCGATAAGATCAGTTGCTTTGCAGCATCCAGATCGCCGTTATAATGCAGCCGTTCAGCAAGTTCCTTTTCTTCCTCAGCGGTGAGCATTGGGTAAGCATTAGCCGCCCTAACATAGGCTTCAATACTTCCTTGCGGAACAAGCGTTAATGATTGCATGTCTTTGGTCATTCAGATCCTCTATAAATATTAGGAATGAAATTTATTTGATGTTGATAACCGCATAGGTTAACAATGAAAAACGATATGCAGCAAACAAGTAGATAGCTTACCAGCTTCACCGCATTAAATAAATTATATACAAGAATTGTTAACGGTGGGTCAATATAAGACAAAACAATTCAGACTAAGTTCATTTTTAAAGCAAATATCTAATATAATCAAGGGCTATGGTAATATGTTCACCGATAGCCCTCATTGAAAATCACAAGAAAACAGGCAGTTACTCAGGTGTAAAATGGCGTAAATGTTGCAGTGTGGCTAACCATGCCGCGATCCAACCAACCATAGCGGATAACAGTAGGATTAATAAAGATTCTTCCCAAAGCAACCCTTCAATATGGAACTGTGTACCAAACACACTGGCAACTTGTGCCACACCACTCCCCAATTGCCAAACCAATAAGAAAGTCATGATCAACGAAATAATCGCCCCGACACCACCAAGCACAATACCGCCGTTTAAGAATGGCCGCATGATAAAGCCATCCGTTGCACCAATCAATTTCATCACATTAATGGTGTCTCGGCGTGCAAAAATATTGAGGCGAACACTATTTCCGATCACTAAGAACAGCGACACAATCATTAGAATACCAATGACTGAAGCAATTTTTCCGACTAAGCCCGTTAATGAAGCAAGCCGCGCAAACCAGCTATCGTCCATGCGCACTTCTTCGATACCATCGACTTGGCCAACTCTGTCCCTTAATGTGGTTAAGACATCCGAACCTTCAAAATCAATTTTTGGTGTAATGATAGCCACCGCAGGTAATGGATTTTCCTCTAACATATCCAATGCGGTACTAAAGCCTGACCAGCTACGAAACTCGCTCATGGCTTGATCTCGTGATAAATAATTCACATGATCAACCCCTTCAAGTGCCTGCAATTGCGTTACGACATTTTGCCCACCTTGTTCATCAAGAGATTTATCAAGATAAACAGTAAGTTGTGGAGTTGGATACCACTGCGCCGCAGCTTGAGAAACGTTTTTCCAAACCACATAACATAAGCTAGGCAAGGTTAATGAAATCGCAATTACCATGATAGTCAAAAAGGTTGCCAAAGGCTGCCGGAGCATATCCGCCAGCGCATTTAACCAAGAATAACGCCATTGTTCGCGCCATCCCCCTTTTAGTGCCTTACTTTTGGATTGCATGGTACGCTCTGGCTTGGCCTTACGAGCATTTTTAGCCATGTTGACCTCCAAGCATCCGGCCTTCACTTAATGTTAAAACACGGTAGTTGCGACGTTCAATCAACGCGACATCATGCGTTGCCATTAAAACCGTCACGCCCACGCGGTTAAATTCTTCAAATAGGCGCATAATTCCTTCCGATAATTCGCCATCAAGGTTACCTGTTGGCTCATCCGCCAAGAGCATTGTCGGCTTATTAACTACCGCGCGAGCAATACCCACACGCTGTTGCTCACCGCCAGATAATTGAATCGGAAAGTTTTTTGCTTTATCTAATAAGCCCACTTTATCCAATGCCGCAGAAACACGTCGACGAATATCTTCCGTGCTAGCGCCAGAGATAATCAGTGGCATCGCAACATTGTCATACACTGTACGGTCAAATAGTAGGTGATGGTCTTGAAAAATCATCCCAATCTGCCGACGCAGAAAAGGGATCTCCCTATTTTTCAACCGGCTAATATCATGACCATTAAACAAGATATGACCCGCACTTGGGCGTTCGATGCCACAAATGAGTTTGAGTAACGTACTTTTACCTGCGCCTGAGTGGCCTGTTAAAAATGCCATCTCCCCGGGTTGTAAATGAAAATCAACCCCTTGGAGAGCTTGGCGGCCACCGCGATAAGCTTTACTAACGTGTTCAAAGCGAATCATCGAAAATTATTCCTCTCGGGCAAATAGGGCCTCGATAAAGTCATCGGCTTTAAATGGACGTAAATCTTCAATCCCTTCACCGATACCAATATAACGAATTGGAATACCAAATTGATCGGCAATAGAGAAGATTACGCCACCTTTTGCTGTGCCATCGAGCTTAGTCAATGTTATACCTGTCAGACCTACCGCTTCGTCAAAAAGTTTCGCCTGACTCACTGCATTTTGTCCTGTGCTCGCATCCAGCGTTAACATAATTTCATGCGGTGCACTTTCATCCAGTTTTTTCATCACTCGGACGATTTTCTTCAATTCTTCCATCAGATGTGATTTGTTTTGTAAGCGGCCAGCGGTATCCGCAATCAATACATCAACACCCTTAGCTTGAGCTGATTGAATAGCATCAAAAATAACCGATGCTGGGTCGGCTCCTGTGTGCTGTGCAACAACAGGGATTTTATTGCGTTCACCCCAAACTTGTAATTGCTCAACCGCGGCAGCACGGAACGTGTCCCCCGCAGCCAACATCACGCTTTTGCCTTCAGATTGATATTGGCGAGCCAATTTACCAATCGTGGTGGTTTTACCCACACCGTTAACCCCAACCATAAGAATAACATAGGGTTTTTTATCTTCGATCACGAGCGGTTTATCAACTTTCGCTAAAATATCAGACATTTCCTCACGCAATTTACCATACAGCGCTTCGGCATCTTTGAGGTCTTTACGGCTTGCATGAGCCGTGAGGTTGTCGATAATTTTACGTGTTGTCTCAACACCAACGTCCGCAATGAGTAGTTGTTCTTCTAATTCATCGAATAAATCATCATCAATTTTCTTACCTGTAAATAAGCTAAGAAAACCTGATCCCAGATTTTGGCGAGTTTTTAATAACCCTTTCTTCAGCCTAGCAAAGAAACCCTCTTTTTTCGGTTTTTCTTGCTCTTTTGGTGAATTATTTTTTTCGTCTTCCAAACGAAGACGCTCAGCTTCGGCTTCTTCTTCCGCTAAGCGTGCAGCTTCCGCAGCTTGACGTTCTTGCTCCGCTTGTTCTTCCGCTAAACGTGCAGCTTCTGCAGCTTGGCGTTCTTGCTCCGCTTGTTCTTCCGCTAAACGTGCAGCTTCTGCAGCTTGGCGTGCTTGCTCTGCTTGTTCTGCTTGTTCTTCCGCTAAACGTGCAACTTCGGCAGCTTGGCGTGCTTGCTCTGCTTGTTCTTCCGCTAAACGTGCAACTTCGGCAGCTTGGCGTGCTTGCTCTGCTTGTTCTTCCGCTAAACGCGCAGCTTCCGCAGCTTGGCGTTCTTGCTCCGCTTGTTCTTCCGCTAAACGCGCAGCTTCGGCAGCTTGGCGTGCTTGCTCTGCTTGTTCTTCCGCTAAACGCGCAGCTTCGGCAGCTTGGCGTTCTTGCTCTGCTTGTTCTTCCGCTATGCGTGCAGCTTCGGCAGCTTGGCGTTCTTGCTCTGCTTGTTCTTCCGCTATGCGTGCAGCTTCGGCTGCTTGTCGTTCTTGCTCCGCTTGTTCTTCCGCTATGCGTGCAGCTTCGGCAGCTTGGCGCTCTTGCTCCGCTTGTTCTTCCGCTATGCGTGCAGCTTCGGCTGCTTGGCGTGCTTGCTCCGCTTGTTCTTCGGCTATGTGTGCAGCTTCTTGCAGTTCACGTTCTGCTTTGTCCTCAGCTTCTTTAATCGCCGCTAAATCGGCTTGGCGTTGTTGCTCTGCTGCTTCCTCCGCAGCCTTCACCGCCGCCAATTCAGCTTCACGCTGACGCTCCAGCTCTTCTTCCGCAAGGCGTTGAGCTGCTTCTTCTTGGCGATCGCGCTCTGCTTTTTCTTCTGCTAGGCGCGCTTCTTCTGCCGCAAAACGCGCTTGTTCTGCTTGCTCTTGCGCCGCTTTAATCGCCTCTAGCTGAGCCTTACGTTCAAGTTCCGCTTGTTCTGTTGCAGCGTCTATTGCGGCCTGTTGCGCTGCATACTGGCGCTCCGCTTCGTCTTCTGCTGCTTTAATTGCAGCTTGCTCCGCTTGGTATTGACGTTCCGCTTCTGCGGCAGCGGCATCTTCTACGGGGTGTTGATTTTCAACTTCGTTTGCAGTTTCTGCCTGCTGAGCTTGTTGTTTTTGAGTCTCTTCTTCATCTTTACGACCAAAACCTAGCCATGAAAAAAAGCCTTTTTTCTTGTCTTTAGCCATCTGCCACTACACTCCTCGCGGTAAAAATATGGCGCTCGATAATCAAATCGCAATCAAATTACATGCAGTCTATCATTTCATCGCTCTGCAACACATATCTGAAAGAAAAATCCTGACAATTTAATCGGAATTTTTATGTTAAAACTGTGAAAACGACACGCTATAATCGAAATTCAGCCAATTAGGGGTAACAACACTGCAACTTCTCCCCTGACAGGTATACAATGGTAACAATCATTTTTAAGTAAACAATAAGCTAAGTAGCAATACACATTATGGCAAAAAAACCACAATCAGCGCCTTTAGGGCAAATTCGTATCATTGGTGGGAAATGGCGTGGGAGAAAGCTGCCTGTCCGTGATAGTGAGGGCTTACGCCCAACCACAGACCGCATCAAAGAAACGTTATTTAATTGGTTAATGCCTGTTATTCGGGACGCACGCTGCCTTGATTGCTTCGCAGGAAGTGGTTCATTAGGTTTCGAGGCGCTTTCTCGCTTTGCTCAAAACGTGACATTTATTGAGCTAGATAAACAAAACGCGCAATTGCTCACTGAAAATAAGGCCCGTTTACAAGCGGATGATGCAACCGTTATCACCAACAGTAGCCTGACTGTGCTAAGCCAACAGGGAGCTCCTTTTGACGTGGTATTTATTGACCCACCATTTCGCAAAGGCTTACTCAACGAAACAATTCAATTGCTCGAAAAAAACCAATGGCTAGCAGACGAAAGCTGGATATACGTTGAGTCAGAGGCGGAGTCACCACTTACTGACCTTCCTGCGAACTGGCAGCTTCATCGCGAAAAAATTGCTGGCCAAGTTGCTTATCGCCTGTTTATTCGAACCTCACTTTAGGAAAAAAGTATGTTAATTAATGTTGGTCGCCTGCTGATGGTTTGCGTTTGGAGTTTTATGGTGTTTAATTTAATTCACCCATTCCCTAAACCATTGAAATATTTCATGGATATCGCAATGGTCTTTATGATTTTCATGCACGCATTACAAACTATTTTCCTAAAAGCCACTTTGCCTAAAGGTGAAAAAATTTCTGGTTTAGTGCAAACGCGCATCTTTTTCTTTGGTGTCTTCGAAATGTTAGCGATGCAGAAAAAAACCAAAGCTGCTTTAGAAGAAGCCAAAAAAAATAAGTCAGAACAATAGATTATTTGGGTTCAAAACGAATATACCGCGTTCCTTGCAGAGTAAGTTTGCCTTCACGCTCTAGCTCAACTTCGCGGTATTGTTCTTCTGTTACAATCGTTTTAATCACCTCACCGCTGGCTAACGTTTTAAAATAAATTTCGTAGCGGAAAGTTTCAGGTGAAACGACATCCCGTTCGCGAGAACGCATGTTAGGATAAGGGTAATCTTTTTTGCTATCCACCTTAACTAAGTAACTAACAGGCAAGGAATTATCGTTAACTTCATTTTGCTTGCGTTGGTCAAAAAAACGTTTAGTGGCAAGCACAGCGATAATCGCAATAACGATAATTAATAATATTGGCTTATTCATAATTTGTGCATTTCGCTTAAAAAGATCCTAACTATAGTTTATCTTATTTATAGAAACAGAACACGTTATCTCAGTGAACGGCTTATTACCGTTTCATTTATTGAACTTATAAGGATATGTGTATGATTAGTTGGCCATTTCTCGCAGTACTCTTCTCTGGCTGGTTATATGTCGATGCTGCCTACCGCGGCCCAGGATGGCAACGTTGGTTATTCCGCCCTATTACA
This sequence comes from Providencia sp. UF-224, assembly GCF_058245955.1. NCBI lineage: Bacteria > Pseudomonadati > Pseudomonadota > Gammaproteobacteria > Enterobacterales > Morganellaceae > Providencia > Providencia sp. UF-224. The sequence continues at coordinate 39,111 of NZ_JBSICC010000030.1, forward strand.
CTGTTATTATTACTCTTTTGGGGTTGGAGTTCCGATGATCTAAACCTGCAAAATTACCTTATTCTTGGCGGATTATTAGTTTCACTGATGGCTGATCTCTCGCGAATGTTTTCAAGTGAACACTTACTAACTTCTGTCGCCCTCATGTTTCTCAGCTACCTGATTTACACGATTAGCTTTGGCATGCAATTAAACTTTGGACTATTTTTACCTTGGTTGGCTGCTCCACTAATTATTGCGGCCATCACTCTGATTCTTATTTGGGGCAAATTAGAAAATCTACAGGCCATTGTTTTTGCTTCTTTAATCATGTGTATGATTATGGCTTGGGTCGCTGGCGACCAATATTTCGGCCTTGGGCGCGAATATAACTTTTCCATCATGGTGGGGGCATCGTTACTCTTTTTATCTCACTGTGTATGGTTAATTGCCCATTTCCGCTTACCATTCAAAGCCTCAAAAGCGGTGGTCGCTGCATTATATTTCCTTGGTCAATTCTTTATTGTCCGCGCAATTTATTTATAAATCTCCCTGTCATAAGTGCCAATTGATAAAAAATGCTATTTGAGAATTTTATCAGTTGGCTCCCCTCATTTTGTTTGACTCTGGAGTAGACTCCAAAGTGTAGACTTATCAACAATCAGTGATGGAACTCATTATAGTTGGATAAGGGGGCGCTTATGCACTCACACTCTCATAAAGAAAATCATACACATACAAGCTCTTGCTGCTCAAGCACTAGTGCATGCTCATCCACTGTGACACAAAATGGTGCACAGGCGAGTAATGACTCACATGTTCATGAGCATAGCGACACCAAAAAACATCCCGATGACGATGAGGGATCCCACCGACACAGTGGTGGGTGTCACTCAGATCACGACCATGCAGACCATGACCATGGATCTCACGACCACCAACATGGTGGTAGCTGTGGATTAACGGCAAACACTGCCGATGAAGTGGAGCCTTTGCAGGCCGCAGGGCAGCGTTTTAGCTGGATAATTCGCGGGATGGATTGCCCAAGCTGTGCCAATAAAATTGAGAATGCGGTAGGCCAAATCGGCGAAGTTAAGCAAGCCAAAGTGTTGTTTGCGACTGAAAAATTAGTGGTTGATGCAAATACAGACATCAGTGCGGCAGTACGTTCTACCGTAGAAGCCGCAGGATATGAATTACTCGAAGTCGGTAGTAATAATGCGGCGTCTATTACCCCACCACAAAGCTTACTGAGTGAAGCTAAACCTGTCATTATCTTAGCAATACTGATGGCAATCAGCTGGGGAATTGAGGCATTTAGCCCGAAAATCGGGAATATTGCTTTCATTTTAACCACGTTATACGGGTTATATCCTATCGCGAGCAAATCATTACGTTTAATTCGTACTGGTACTCCTTTTGCTATCGAAACATTGATGACCGTTGCTGCTGTAGGCGCAATTTTTATTCAAGCCACAGAAGAAGCCGCCATGGTTATCTTACTGTTTATGTTAGGTGAGATGCTCGAATCCTACTCGGCAGGTCGTGCTCGTCGTGGGGTCAGCGCATTAATGGCATTGGTTCCAGAAGATGCAATTCTCATTAAAGATGGGCAAAAAACCACCGTCCCTGTTGCACAACTGCGCCCAGGAGACATTATTGAAGTCGCACCAGGTGGGCGCTTACCAACGGATGCCGTGTTAGTTTCAGGTTTTGCCAGCTTTGATGAAAGTGCGTTAACAGGGGAATCTGTTCCTGTCGAACGCAACATTGGCGAAAAAGTCGCAGCTGGCTGCTTATCTGTTGACCGTGCAGTGCAAATGAAAGTCGTTTCAGAGCAAGGCCAGAACGCGATTGACCGTATTTTGCAGCTGATTGAAGAAGCTGAAGAACGTCGAGCCCCCATTGAGCGCTTTATCGACCGTTTCAGCCGTATTTATACGCCGATTATCATGTTAATTTCAGCATTAGTGATTATTATCCCACCAATTTTCTTTTCTGCACCTTGGGAAACATGGATCTATCGCGGCTTAACATTGCTATTAATCGGTTGTCCGTGTGCGCTTGTGATATCCACCCCAGCGGCGATAACCTCAGCCCTTGCGACAGCAACACGTCGCGGTGCATTGATAAAAGGTGGCGCAGCGCTTGAACAGCTTGGCACGATTACCACTATCGCCTTAGATAAAACAGGGACGCTGACGGAAGGTAAACCTCACGTCACTAATTTAGTTCCTGTTGATGGCATGACCGAAAGTGAATTAGTGCAAATCACAGCGTCTGTTGAGGTTGGTTCACACCACCCATTGGCAAAAGCGGTTGTAAATAAAGCGGAAGAGTTGTCTTTGTCAGTGACTGAAGCACAAGACCGTAAAGCGCTTGCAGGAAAAGGTGTCGAAGGGGTCCTAAATAATAAGCACATATTGGTCAGTGCCCCAAATCGCTTAGAAACTCCATTAGAAAATGAATGGCAAAGCAAAGTTGAAGCATTGGAAGCTGAGGGTAAAACAGTCGTTGTCACATTGGAGGATAACCGCGTTATCGGTTTAACTGCGCTGCAAGACACACTGCGTACAGATGCCAGTGATGCGATGAGCATGCTCAAAGCGCTCAATGTTAATGCCGTGATGTTAACGGGTGATAACCCGCGTGCTGCTGGGGCAATTGCAGGCCAATTAGGTATGGAGTTCCGTGCGGGTTTACTCCCTGAAGATAAAGTGACCGCAGTTATGGAGCTAAACCGCAACCATAGCACCATGATGGTCGGTGATGGCATTAACGATGCCCCTGCAATGAAAGCCTCGAGCATCGGTGTGGCAATGGGCAGTGGTACTGATGTTGCGTTAGAAACAGCGGATGCGGCTTTAACTCATAACCGTTTAACAGGCTTACCAGAAATTATTGCGCTATCCCGTGCAACACGGAAAATTATCCGTGAAAACATTACGATAGCGCTTGGGCTAAAAGGCGTATTTTTAGTCACCAGTTTACTCGGGATCACTGGACTTTGGGTAGCAGTGCTTGCGGACTCAGGTGCTACCGCACTTGTAACCGCGAATGCTGTACGGTTACTTCGAGTAAAATTACCTCAAGTGAAAAAGTAGTGTTTCATTGACTAGTCCTGATATAGGTTGACAACTTTTCAGTCATAAAACGCCCGATGAACTTCATTGGGCGTTTTATAGTTT
>NZ_JBSICC010000031.1:0-42266 GCF_058245955.1 Providencia sp. UF-224
GAAGGGACTCAGATGAGTAACCAGCTTTCCTTTATTCCCAGTACGCAAGAGTGGCGTCCCCCTTACCGTTTTAAACCCACAGCGGATGGGGATGAGTTGGCTACTGTTGTCGGGCCTCCGGGTGAAGAAATTTATACCAATGCGCAAGGTGCTGTCACCGTCTATTTTCATTGGGATAGGCGTGGTAAGCCAGACCACAGTGCGTCTTGCTGGGTGCGTGTGGCCCACGGTTGGAACGGCGATGGCTTTGGGTTTATGTCCATCCCAAGAATTGGGCAGGAAGTAATTATTTCCTATCTCAATAATGATATTGATAGACCGATTATTACGGGCTGTACCTATAATGGTCGAAACCGCCCCCCAATTGATTTGCCTAAGCATAAAACGCGTACCACATTTCGAACGAAAACCCATAAAGGGGATGGCTTTAATGAGTTGCGTTTTGAAGACGAAGCAGGCCAAGAAGAAATCTATGTGCATGCGCAAAAGAATTTGGCCATTAATGTGCTGAACTCTCGGGGGGAGCGAATTAATTACGACCGGACAACCAGTATTGGTCATAACGATGAACTGGTTGTCGCTAATAATCGGACCGTGACGGTTGATGGTAACCAAGCGCACAAAACAACCGGTAACTATCAAGGCAAAGTTGAGGGTGACCAACACCTTTCGGTTGAGGGGGATTTGGTTAAGGCAATACAAGGTGTGGTCAGCGTGAATGCACAGGGCGATATCACCTTACAAAGCAGCAGTAAAATTACGTTAAAGGTGGGTGGAAGCTTTGTTGTCGTACACAGTGGTGGCGTTGATATTAAGGGGCCTGCGATTAATCTTAATACGGGGGGAAGTCCCGGAGATATCCTGCAAGCGACTAACCCTGCCGTACTCAAAGCGGCGGCAAGTAGCGGTGCGGCTTTTGTGGCGCATTGCCCTATGAAAGAAGGGCAAGAGGAGTCTGAAAATGGTTAAACCTGAAACGTGCTATGCGATTATCGATGCGGCTTGTGAGCCAGATGTTTTTAATTTGCTTGCAGAGCATGAGCCGCCAGCGAGTTGCCTATACAGTGAGCCTATTCAACCTGAGATTGTGTCATTAGCCCCCTATTTAGTGGAAGTCACCGAAGACGTGCAACGTTGGTTAAGCTCGCGGGAGACGCCTTGGGGAATTTATGTTTACACGCACGCCACAATGCGTGAGTTACGACAGCACTTGCGTAAATATTTGACGGTGATGATACCCGGACAAGAAAAGCCCGTTTTTTGGCGTTTTTATGACCCTCGCAATGTGTGGGATGTGCTTGGAACCTTTGATAATTGGCGATTGCATGTGTTTTTGGGCCCTATCACGCAACTGAAGACGTTGTTATGGGGAGAGGAAACCGCCTCTCGTTTTGAGCGTGAACGCCGCGGATTTCCAGATAATGCGAAGCTTGGGGGGAAGTTGATGCGTTTTACTCCCATTCAATATGATGCGGTAAATCTCGTTTTTGAACGCCAATTCCTAGACCAGTTAATTTACTTTTTTATTCATGCCAAAAGTATGAGTCATCAATCACAAATGCATTTTTCATTAGAGGATTGGGTTGTCAGAGCGTTTGAGCGGCCAGCGCCGAGAGCACAAAAAATACAAGAGCGTTATGGTGAAACTACTTGGCGGCAAAATTGGCAATTAGCGAGTGATTTGTCGTCATTTTGTCAGCACCACAGAATTGATGATAAACATTCCTATCAGTTAATTGCCTATATGCTGGCATTATACCAAATTTATCGAATTGAGGATATTCCAGAAGAATGGCGTGTGTCTTTAGCTAATGAAACGGGCTCCGGAAATTATCGGGTACATAGTTTGGCTAGTCGTATCTTAAATATGTTGCCAGACTTAACAAAGGAAAATGGACAATGAGTGATAAATTAATATCACCTAAAGTAGGGTGTGCAACGCAAACGTGTGACATACCGGAACCTTGTTATCTGGATTTACTTGTCAAAGACACCTCAAAGGATAAGGTGATTTTAGAGTGGCGAGGTGAGGATGTTATATCACCGGAAACAGTGATTGATGAGGGAAAGGGGGTTCCATTAGAAATCCTGCTCAATGATAAGAAACATAATAATACTCAGCATGAAGCAATACTCGCTTCAAAGAACTATGTACAAACACTTAATTTGGGCTCTTCTCAATCGGTTTCGGTTTCCTATAATGCAAGTCGTGATGCGGGTACTTTTAGCGCAAGTAATTTACTCAATACCTTTGTCAATATGTTAGCACCGATTGACGCGTTCAAGTCGCCTAGAAGGTACAATATTACAGCGACTAATTGTCTTGGTACGAAACAAGATTGGTTCTTTGATGTTATTCCTTCGGTGAAGTTTGGGTTCTCTGTCAATTTTAGTTACTCCTTTCAAACTCGAGAAGCGAATGATAAAGAGCGAAAAGATAAGCAAATTAGTAAATTAAAATCAGAACGACTCAAGGGAGGGCCTGGGGAAAATACTTTACCGAAGAAGCTGAATAAGTACCATAAAGGCTGGACATTAGCGCCTATCCCATTTGTCAAAACGACCTCACTAGGTATTGATGTCGGCTTTTTTTATGAGTTAGCAGGGCATCCCTATAATTTAACGCCCATTAAGCAAATAAGCGAAACGAAAACGTTTCTTGATGACTTGTCGGGCATATTGAAAGTCAGTCAAATTATTAATGATATCGAAACAAAATTTTTATATCAGCAAAAAGGTAAGTTGACCCCATTCGCCGATAAATATCCTATTTTCTCTTTTGATTTTTCAGATATCGAGATTGGATTAACCTTCTTTATGGAAAATGTGACTCAGCGTGATTCAGCTCGATTAGTTTGTGCATTAGAAGGGAAGCCTTTTTGGGGCGGGTCATTTAAAATTGACGTTTTGCAGGTACTTGCGCTTTATGGTGGCAAAGCGTTGAGCAGTGGTATCAGTAAGTTACGTGAAGCTTTAGAAGAAAGGAAAAAAGGTAAAGATAAATTTAGTGCGGGTATTAATATTGATATTACTTTCTCTTTTGCTGTTCACTGTTTTGTGGGGATGGCGCAAACTCCCGACAAGCAACAAGAGTTTGCATTTGATGGCAATAATAAGTTTGAGGTAGGCTTTAAAGCAGATGCGGGGGCTTATATCAAAGCTAATGTCCTTTTTTTAGAGGCGTGTTTTGAATTTCATCTACGATTCGAAACAAAAGGTGCGCTTGCTTTAGATGCCCATGATGATGGAATAGACTTAGTACTTTGCCATGATGGTATTGTGCTGAAATTTCAATTTACGGCAGATATTTCTCTTCGAACCAAAAAAGATGATAGTGCTTTTTATGAGGGGGCTCCACTCGACGCAGATTGGACTATCTACCAATTTGCAGACCCTTTAGCACTTACCGAGTCAGATATTCGTTTTAATTTAGCGGGGCAAGTTAGAAAAGTACCTGAAAGACAACGACCGGAATTAGCCGCGCTTACTTCAGCAGTCAATACCGTACCGGCATCGATAGCGGGCTCGGCTATAAAAAACACTGTTTAAAAAAGGTTTATGATGAAACTAAGTAACTTACTGTGTATGACGACAATATTAATATTAGGAAGTAATCCAATGAGTTATGCTGATGATAATGATTTTCTTATTCGCACTTCTGTCGATATGAAATACGCATTTTGTGACGTTAAAACTAATGGGGTAAGTGGAACTAATAACCGCTCAGGTCTTGTAAGTGGCGGATTAGGTTTTGGTACGACAAGCACAAACTCGATGATAATGGTGCGTAATGGTGAGAATACTATTACCATTGAGATGGCATCACCAAATTGGTTTTCAACTAAAGGTATATCCGCAGACAAACTCAATCAATTTAATCCGAATGCAAAATGTGAGATTACGGTCAATAAAATAACAGATAATGGCGATATTATCCCATTAACAACGCTACTAGTTAAAATTAATGAAAAAGGTGAGCCAGAAGCGTATCAAGGTGATGCTCTGGACAGACAAGTAGAGAAAAAATTGATTAAAGCTCCCAATACAGAAAAAGTGCATCAGAATAGAATACGCCAGAATATTCGGCCCAATGAATATCCTCATGATATGACAGTATTCCAATTTAATAAAAAAATAAATGTAATGGGAGTACCCGAATGGGAATGGGTGAACTCTGAAAGATACCAAGATACCCCAGAACAACGCAAATTGTTACAAGACGCATATTTAGAATTATGGACTGCATTTAACCAAAAGGATTTATCAAAAATAAAACACATATTGGCTCCTTCACTAAAAACTTGGGTAGAAACAACAGGAGGGACGATTGACGAACAACTTGAATCACGTGAAATAGCGGCTGATTTTAATCAGAAGACATTCGCAATGATCCCAATTACTTGGGATAATTTTGAACCCTTAGTTATGAATGATGGGAAAATGGTAAAGTTGGTTTATAAAGAAGATTTCGATTATTCACCTATTTCATATAGCTATTTTAACGATGCAAATAGAAAAATTATTGGAGTACATTCCCCAATATTTTCCTTAGTAAATGGAAAATTCATTCCAGTCATATAGTCGGGTTTTATTATGCCAAACATTATCCTTATTGGTGATTCCGATACAGGCCATGGGAGACATGGCCCAACCCATGTGATTACCGGTTCATCGACAGTAAAGGTCGATGGCAAGGCAGTTGCTCGGCAAGGAGATGCTTTAGCGCCTCACGGCGGACATCCAAGAACCATCGTTGGTGGTTCAAGTAGTGTATTTATTGATGGTAAGGCCGCAGCTCGTACGGGTGATGCTGTCAGCTGTGGTGGCGTATTAATTGGTAATTCAACGGTAAAGGTTGGTTAGAAAATACGATGTTCTGACGGATAATGATTGAGTTTGCTAGGATACATGATAATAAAGAAATTAGTGTTACACCAGATAGTCAATATTAACATTAATTGGTCAATATAAGGATGTTTAATGCGCAAGTTAGCGATCGGTTTGGTGTTAGTGATGGTTGTAATTTTTACTCTGTTAGTTAATTCTTACAATACAATCCAAAAAAATGATGAGTTAGTCTCTGCGGCAGCGTCAGAATTATTAAACCAATATCAACGTCGATTTGATTTGATCCCTAATCTCGTCAGTACAGTTAAGGGATATTCAAGTCATGAAAGCAATGTGTTACAAGAGATTGTAAAGGCGAGAGCGTCTGTCGGGAAAATTAATGTGGATGGTCGCGTATTTGATGATCCTGAAATTTCTGCGAGCTATCAAAAAGCTCAAGATAATTTAGGGCAATCTCTATCACGTCTGTTAGTCATATCAGAAAATTACCCTGAATTGAAAGCAAACTCACTCTATCAAGACCTGATGGTACAGTTGGAGGGAGCTGAAAATCGTATTTCAGTTGCGAGAGGGCGGTATATAGAGGCGGTACGCCATTATAATACTCAAATTAGACAATTCCCCTATAACTTAATTGCGGAATCTATGGGGTATGATAAAAAAATTAATTTTAACGTTGAGAATGGGCATGAAATCAAAAGAACACCAACGGTGGATTTTAACTCATGATACGTAATATTTTATTTTTATTCTCCTTGCTTTTATTTAGTGCTATTGCGAGCGCATCAGTGAATAATACACCCCCATTAAAAATAGATAGGGTCATTGACCGTGCAAATTTATTAACGGCGCAGCAATTCGAAACGCTAAATAATTTATTGATTAATTTTGAAAATAATCGGAATGATGGTTCGCAATTTGTTGTTTATATCGTTCCGACTACTGGGAGTGAAAATATCGAAACTTTCGCAAGTCGTGTTTTTAATCAATGGGGGATAGGTAAAAAGGGGCTTGATAATGGATTACTGCTTGTTGTGGCAATAAATGACCGCAGTGTTCGCTTTGAAGTCGGGTACGGCTATGAGGGGACATTTACCGATGTTCTTGCTGGACGAATTATTCGAAAAAATATGTTGCCGTATTTTAGAGCAGAAAACTATTATACGGGTATTGAGCAAGGGATTATAAATGCCATTAATGTGGCTAATGATAGGCCAATAAGCTCAACGAATTCTCTGATAGATCTTATTCCTCTTAAAATATTGCAAACACATTTTATTTTAATTTATGTGATAATATTAGGGCTAATTTATTGTTTTCAGCTTGTATTTTCAACGAAAAAATTGAAAAGAAAAATTAATCAAGTGATAGCGCAGTCAGGTAAAAAAAAGAAAAATTCAGAAAAACGAGGATATAAGATAGGTGCAAATCAGCTAAAACGGTTAAAAAATTATCTGAATTACTCATTCTATTTTCCAACATCATTTTCGCTGTATTTCCCTGTAGTGTTTTGTTCAGTCGTTGTCATTTTTTATACACAAATAATTCTTAGTGGTATTGTTAACCCTTTTATCTTATTACTGATGGTGGTGTTATCATTATTCTTTAACCTTATTTCATTAACCGTGTTGTTTATTGGCATAAATATCTTATTTCCAATTTATCGACAGCAGAGAAAAGAATGGAAAGCGATTTGTGAGTTCAGTCGATTTGGTTCACCTTTTTATCAACCTGCATATTCAGTAAATACATCCCATAAACACGCTTCTAATTTTACTTCCAGTCACGATTTCAGTTCATCGAGTTCATCGAGTTCATCGAGTTCATCGAGTTCATCGAGTTCATCGAGTTCATCAAGTGGTGGAGGAGGTGGTTCTAGCGGTGGTGGCGGTGCTTCTGGGCATTGGTAAAGGGGATAAAAGGTTATAATAAGTTTTAGCTAGAATTTTAAGATAAAGCGAGTGCTTATATAAAAGCCAATCGCTCTTTGGGAAGCTAACTTTGCATTTTATTAGCGACAGAAATTACTCGTTTTACGAAAAATAAGTTTATGTAATTTAAAATAAAAAATACATTGTTAAGGAGTGATTGCTGTAATATATTGTTATTATTAAATGATATAAAGAACAATATCCCATTAAATACTTAACCTTGCTAAACAATTTGTTAAGTACTTAGAAAAATATTTTTACCTTTGAAATATTACTCATAAAGCTGACTGCTATAAACTAGCAATAAATAATTATTTTTAAAATTTTATATTGGGATTACTTTAATAGGGAACATTAATAAATATGTTTATGGTTCATAATCGATTCAGTTTAATTGCTATCATCATCGGAGCTTTTAGCATTTTTGTAATACTTGCTAATCAAAGCTATGAGCGTGAATACGTCCAATCTAAACCTAAGTTAGATCAAATTGTTCATGAAAAGGTAAGTAGTATAAACAAAGCGACAATGGATGCAATTAAAGGAAAAACGTATCAAGTCCCCAGTGTAGATCTTGCCAATGAGCAGCGACAGCTTTTGTTAGGTAAAATTGAATTATCCAAACAAGCAAGTATAACGCTCAGTGTATTTGGCATTATTTTTACCGCTATTTCATTTATCCGCCATGAAAACAAAAGCTCGGGTAGGATAGCTTTAGCACTAAATGGGAGTGTTCTCGCTATTTATCTTCTATTGTATGCTGCTGCAGGTGTAGCCAGCATTGTTGCTGTTTTACTTGCCATTTGGTTAATAGGTAACTTTTTTGGTATTTTTAGTATTTGTTAATTTCATTTCTAAGTTTTTTTTAATTTTTTTCAATGAAAATTTTGCATAGTATGATGATGTATGTCGCTAATTATAGGGTAAGGGCAACCTTAAACTTTTGATTCCGTTAATACATATTATTTACAGATATTTATTTGGTTCAATTTATCACATGAAAGAGATATTTTTTTTAGGTCTGGTTATTGCTTTTAGCTGTAATGCGGATTTATGTGACGATTTATATGAAAAACACAAATCGAACTGGGAAGGAAAGGCTAACCTAAGCATTTGTAAGGATGCACTAAAAGGGGATCCAGACGCGCAATTCGATTTGGGTGGATGGTATAAATTAGAAGAAAAAAAACAGGCTGAGGCTTTTGAATGGGTAAGAAAATCAGCTGTTCAAGGATGCGCTAAATCTCAATTTGTTTTGGGATTGCTTTATTTCAATGGTGAGGGAGTTGATAGAAATTGGTTTTATACCTTCGAGTTAGTCGAAAAAGCAGCTAACAATGGCATTCCACAAGCCATGACGTTCTTGGGGTATATGCATCAAAACGGCTATGCTACCGCAAAAAATGCGAGTAAGGCTAAAAAATGGTATTTAGCCGCAACCAAATTAGGTGATGCTACGGCTTATTCCCATTTAGGAAATATGTATAAAGATGGGGATGGTGTTAATATTGATAACGGGAAGGCGGCTGATTATTTTGTAAGTGCCATTAATTTCAATGTAAAAACGGCTTTAACTAAAGATATTAACACTTATCCTTGTAACGAATATGATGTTCTAAAATCAAAAAATTAAACAGTATCCTAATTCATATGGTTGCGTGCATTAAAAGGACAGTTATGAAGATATCATTTGCGTTGCCACTTTTATTGATTTTTATATCTGCGTATGCTGTTAAAAGAGGATAGTCTGTAGGCGAGATCCCCTCTAAATTATGTCTTAGATGTTGGTTGGTTACCATCATTTCAGGTAGATGATAAGTTTTATGTAGTTATCGTTAAAAATTCTGGCTGGAATGAGCCTTTGTTTTTAGCTGCAGCTGATAATATTAGCGAATTGATAGGAAAAATATATTTATTAATGAAATCAATTTATTAATATTTTGTATTTCATGAAACTGGATAATATAGAGGGTTATTATGCGTAGCACGGTGAATGGTCGTAAAATTATTTTAAAAAATGATACGACGAATACGGGTGGTACGGTGCTTACGGCTTCTTCTCTCGCCAAGCAAATCCAAGGTGTAGCATGTGTGGGCGACTCGGTTTATTGCCCTTCATGTAAAAAAAACAGGGACTATCGTTGAAGGTGATAACTTAATGAACATTAAGGGTATCCCTGTCGCATTAGAAGGTCACAAAGTCGCTTGTGGATGCTCTGGTGGTTGTGTGCTGGTTGCAGTAGGTTAAATGCACCACTGCGTTACCGAAACGGTGATCCTGATGATAAACTTTATGGCTGTATTGATGAGGAAGGCACCGAATGACGAGTTTATATACGGCAACAAAGCACCCAGAACAATTAAAAACCACGCCATTGATTGAAGAAAGTCATCACTACGATGATCCGTTGGAGCCTCAAAAACTGGTATTTTTAGATGCGGTCAATAAACAGCGTTGTGTGATTAACTCCCCACAGCGGAATAGCCAGCTTACTAATACAATACCCTTTTTTATCATATTACTAGTGATGGCTTGTTATACATTATTTAATTTTATGGGGGGGCATATTGGAGCAAAGGCTTCACTAGAAGACATGTCTCAATATTTATTTGAAAATAATAAAAATATCAATGCATTAAGTGAGGTTGAACGTAAATCTATTCTAAAGTATCAATCTTTTTGGGACAAAGGAAAAATAAGTTGGTGGGATTATATCAAAGCTTATAATTCAGGTGAGTTTTTTACTGACAGTCAATATGATAAATACCTCGTTATTGGCTGGCTAATTTTTTTCCCCGGTTTTTTGTGGTTATTTGCTTATCTCTCTTTCTTCACGCCTCCGGTTTACCTTATTGCTGATAGGCAACGAGGAATATTGTATAGCTATGGAATGGGGAAAGTACGTTTAACGCGCTATGAAGATGCACAATTCGGCTATGCAGGTAAAATGCTGGCGATTAAACTGTATGGCATTGATGAAAAAACAGGGCAATTGAAAACGATCCTCTATCGTCCGAATGTCTCACATTACTCCAGTTTCCTGACCAGCACCGACAGTGAAAACCATCGTTTTATCACGTTTCTCAATGCTTATATGCAAGAGGGGCGAGATGCCGTTTCGTCTGTCGATTACCAAGCTCGTAAACCCTTTTTGTCTTTTGGTAAGAATCCCCTTCCTGCTGATTTTGAGCAACAGGTCGAACAGATTTTAGCAAAGCTTGATCAAGAGAAAAAACGCAATGCGTAGCCTTGTGAATGGCAGAAAACTCATTTTAAAAAATGACACGACGAATACCGGTGGTACGGTGCTGACAGCTTCTTCTCTCGCCAAGCAAATCCAAGGTGTAGCGTGTGTGGGCGACTCTGTTTATTGCCCTTCATGTAAAAAAACAGGGACTATCGTTGAAGGCGATAGCTTAATGAAAATTAATGGTATCCCTGTTGCGCTAGAAGGTCACAAAGTCGCTTGTGGATGTTCTGGGGGCTGCGTGCTCGTCGCAGCAGGTTAAATTACAATTCGGCATCATAAATAATATCACTATTTTGATAAGTTGTTCTATCATGTGGAAAACCTCGCGTGTGAACTGTGGGAGAGCCACGCTGAGGAAGCCCTTATCCTCGACACACCAGAAGGCCAACTTCACTCACGTTTAGTGGATTGGCTACACCTGCATCCTTCTCTAGCTGGGGATATCCATACCCGTACCGCCACCCAGTTTATGGACTATGCCCAGCAACAAGGCTGGTTAACTGCGACAACGGAGCTGTCATGAGTCAGAAAGTCGAGTCGTGCATTATCTGTGGAAACTACCGATTTTGGTTAGAGCTGCATACCAATTTGCAGATCCTTTAGCACTCACAGAGTCGGATATTCGTTTTAATTTAACAGGGCAAGTTAGAAAAGTACCTGAAAGACAACGACCGTAACTAGCCGCGCTTACTTCAGCAGTCAATGCCGTACCGACATCCATAGCGGGCTCGGCTATAAAAAACACTGTTTAAAAAAGGTTTATGATGAAACTAAGCAATTTACTGTGTATGACGACAATCTTAATATTAGGAAATATGTCTATGAGTTATGCCGATGATAATGACTTTCTTATTCGTACTTCTGTCGATATGAAATACGCATTTTGTGATGTTAAAACCAATGGGGTAAGTGGAACTAATAACCGCTCAGGTCTTGTGAGTGGCGGATTAGGCTTTGGTACGACAAGTACAAACTCGATGATAATGATGCGTAATGGTGAGAATACTATTAGCATTGAGATGGCATCACCAAATTGGTTTTCAACTAAAGAGGTACCAAAAGATAAACTCAATCAATTTAATCCGAATGCAAAATGTGAGATTACGGTCAATAAAATAACGGATAATGGCGATATTACTCCATTAACAACTCTACTAGTTAAAATTAATGAAAAAGGTGAGCCAGAAGCGTATCAAGGTGATGCTCTGGACAGACAAGTAGAGAAAAAATTGATTAAAGCCCCCAATACAGAAAAAGTGTATCAGAATAAAATACGCCAGAATATTCGACCCAATAAATACCCACGCGATATGACTGTATTCCAATTTGATAAAAAGATAAGTATGGCGGGGTTACCTGAATGGGAATGGGTGAACTCTGACAGGTATCAAGATACCGTGGAGCAACGGAAACTATTGCAAATAGCGTATTCAGAATTATGGGCGGCTTTTAATCAAAAAAAATTTATCAAAAATAGAACAAATATTGACTCCCTCACTTAAAGTTTGGGCGGAAACAACTGGAGGTACAATCCATGAACAATTTGAATCGCATGAATTAGCAGAAGCATTTAATCAAAAGGATTTCGCAATGATCCCGCTTAATTGGGATAATTTTGAACCTTTAATTATGAATAATGGAAAAATGGTGAGGTTAGTTTATAAAGAAGATTTTGATTATTCCCCGTTATCATACAGTTATATCGATAATGAAAATGATAAGGTAACTGGATTCTACGCACCTATATTTTCCTTAGTAAATGGAAAATTCATTCCAGTCATATAGTCGGGTACTATTATATGCCAACAATTATTCTTATTGGTGATTCCGATACAGGCCATGGAAAACATGGCCCAACCCAAGTGATTACAGGTTCACCAACGGTAAAAGTCGATGGTAAGGCGGTTACTCGGCAAGGAGACGCATTAGCGCCTCACGGTGGACATTCAAGAGCCATCGTTGGTGGCTCAAGTAGTGTATTTATTGATGGTAAGCTCGCAGCTCGAACGGGGGATAGTGTTAGCTGTGGTGGAGTGTTAATTGGTAATTCAACGGTAAAGGTTGGTTAATTGATAGAAACGAATATAACCTTCAGAGATTTAATTTTTTATCTGACATAGTCACCAGTATTTTTAATGTTTTTATCTCGGCAGAGGTTTACTTTTTTATAATACTGAAACGTGACATTTCTAAATTGGTACTACTGCGGAAGCTTGCTTAAGCACTCTTATGCTAAGTTAAAACTAATATTTAACTTATGTACTATGCTTGATTTTCCATTTATTTGAAAACGAAATCGCCATGCTTTTTTGCCATTAGGTTTCACTTCAAGGTACAAACCGTTGAAGTCATTGATACGATAAAGTTTTTCTTTAGGTTTTGCAGTTCTGCATTTTGTATCAGTAAGCATAATAAGTTCAACTAGTTATGTAAGTTGATATTATTATACTCACTTAAAAAGGGAAGATAAATAAGTTGTACTCAGTTACGTACTCATTTAATCGCGAGCTTTTATGAAGCTTAATGAGACATAAAACAGCATAAAACCCAGTTAATATTATGAATTTTATGCTGTTTTATTATGAAATGATGCTTTATGAAACAGTATAGGACTTAAGTGTAGGCTTACACATTAAACAAGAAGTTCAGGACATCACCGTCTTTAACGATGTAGTCTTTTCCTTCTGCGCGCATTTTACCTGCCTCTTTTGCACCTTGTTCACCGCGGTACTGAATGAAATCCGCAAATGCGATGGTTTGAGCACGGATAAAACCTTTTTCGAAGTCAGTATGGATTTTACCAGCCGCTTGTGGCGCGGTTGCACCGACAGGGATTGTCCATGCACGAACTTCTTTAACACCTGCGGTGAAGTAAGTTTGCAGGTTTAGTAACTCATAACCAGCACGAATAACGCGGTTTAAGCCTGGCTCTTCGATGCCTAAATCTGCCATAAATTCGTCGCGTTCTTCATCATCTAACTCAGCGATGTCGGACTCGATAGCCGCGCATACAGGGACAACCACAGAGCCTTCGGCTTGCGCAATTTCATACACTTTGTCTAAGAATGGGTTATTTTCAAAGCCATCTTCATTGACGTTCGCGATATACATGGTTGGTTTTAACGTTAAAAAGCTTAAATAGCGGATTGCGGCTTTATCTTCAGTGGTTAAATCCAAAGTACGCAGCATGCCTGCTTGCTCTAAATGTGGCAGGCATTTTTCTAACGCTTCTAATTCCGCTTTCGCATCTTTATCGCCACCTTTAGCGCGTTTTTGTACGCGGTGGATAGCACGTTCACAGGTATCAAGGTCAGCTAAGGCTAATTCAGTATTGATAACATCAATATCTTCAGCGGGGTTAACTTGGCCAGCAACGTGGATAATGTTGTCATCTTCAAAACAACGTACAACGTGGCCGATAGCTTCAGTTTCACGGATGTTAGTTAAAAACTGGTTACCGAGACCTTCACCTTTTGATGCGCCTTTAACCAAGCCTGCAATATCCACGAATTCCATGGTGGTTGGTAAAATACGCTGTGGCTTCACGATTTCAGCTAATTGATCAAGACGTGGGTCTGGCATTGGCACAACACCCGTGTTTGGTTCAATTGTACAGAAAGGGAAGTTGGCTGCTTCGATGCCGGCTTTGGTCAATGCATTAAATAATGTGGATTTACCCACGTTTGGCAGACCAACGATACCGCATTTAAAACCCATATGTTTCTCACCTTAAATAGCGAGGGGCAGGCGAGTGCTGCACCCAATGTTTAGAAATTGGCGCTGATTATACACAAAAAGTCGATTTTGATGAAATGAACTCTTATGCAGTCGCTTTAAAGCTATGTAAACGGTTAATCGCTTTGTCCATTCCATCAGATAACAGAATGTCTGTGCACCTTACCGCTTCATCAATCGCATCATCAATCAGTTTTTGCTCAGACATCGGTGGCTTACCTAAAACGAAACCGACAACCTTGTTTTTATCGCCCGGATGACCAATACCAATGCGCAAACGGTAAAAATTTGGGTTATTGGCAAATTTGCTCTGAATGTCTTTTAACCCGTTATGGCCGCCATTACTACCACCAAGCTTCATTTTTGCCACACCCGGTGGGATATCAAGCTCATCGTGGGCGACTAAAATTTCATCGAGGTTAATACGATAAAAATTTGCGATGGCTGCGACGGCTTTCCCACTGAGGTTCATAAAGGTGGTCGGTACTAATAAGCGAATATCATTACCACCAAGATTAATGCGTGCGGTATAGCCGAAAAATTTCGGTTCTTCTTTTAAGGGTTGATTGTGGCGTTCAGCTAACAAATCAACATACCATGCCCCTGCATTATGGCGGGTTTGTGCGTATTCAGCCCCCGGATTTGCAAGGCCAACAATTAATTTAATTTTGCTCACGGCGACTATTTCACTGTCAGTTTATGGAATTAATCGCCTAGTTTACCTTGTGATGGGGAGGATGTACAAAAATCCGATAAAAACATCACGTTCATTATAGTTACGTTATGAACTATTCGTTTTTTCTGTATTTTTGATAAAAAGCACTTTATGGGTAGATATTATGGACAACTTTGTACCTTGTGATGCCTATCGCAAAAAATTTTACTTAATGCACTATAATCCTTACATAAATATAAAGAATCACCGAATTAATTTACAGATGCTTGCTTATCAGTCCACTGATACTGGAGGTAGATATGAAACGGAAAAGTGCTCATTTAATTGGTAATGTTCTCATGGGATTAGGGATGGTCATGATGATTGGGAGCATTGGGGTTAACCTATTCGCCCATGTGATCAATTTTGGCTTGTCTGAACTGGTTACTAACGGCTCACTCTTCGGAATTTTCGTGGGTGCGATGGTGTGGCTAGCAGGGGCGAGAGTTGGGGGACGTGAGAAAGTTGCAGACCGTTACTGGGTATTAAAGAATTACGGTCGTAAAGATAATCACCGTTATCCATAATTATTTAGCTTATTAATAAGGCAGCGATAATTTTAGGTGATAGTTAGCTGGGTGATAGTCGATGTTTTTAACGTCAAGGTCGCCTAGCTGTATAGGTTTTGTGTCTGTTTTTTTAAGCATTCACAACAAAGAAGTTGGTTATTTTTATGGCGTAGAGGTTGAGTGAATAAAAAAAGCCATAGAAATAGGTATCTATTGTCTATACGCGCTAAAAACATAAAGCCCCTACAGATGACTGCAGGGGCTTAATTTTTGGCTGTGATTTCATTCCATCACTGTAAGAGCATGAATAACCCGACGGTAATTAGTGCTCGAACATTGCTGAGATTGACTCTTCGTTGCTAATGCGACGAATAGCTTCAGCCAGCATGCCTGATAATGTTAAGGTGCGAACGTTAGGCAGCGCCTTGATTTCAGGTGACAGTGGAATAGTGTCACAAACAATGACTTCATCAATCACTGAATTTTTGATGTTGTCTACAGCATTGCCTGAGAAAATCGGGTGAGTTGCGTATGCGAACACACGTTTTGCACCACGTTCTTTCAGCGCTTCAGCCGCTTTACACAGAGTACCACCGGTATCAATCATATCGTCAACTAAGATGCAGTCACGACCTGAAACATCACCGATAATGTGCATAACTTGAGAAACGTTTGCGCGAGGGCGACGTTTATCAATGATTGCCATGTCGGTGTCATTCAGGAGTTTTGCGATAGCTCTAGCACGTACCACGCCGCCGATGTCTGGAGATACAACGATTGGGTTTTCCAAGTTTTTCTGGAGCATATCTTCCAGAAGAATTGGGCTACCGAATACATTATCAACAGGAACATCAAAGAAGCCCTGGATCTGCTCTGCGTGAAGGTCAACAGTGAGAACACGGTCAACGCCAACACTGGACAGAAAATCGGCAACAACTTTAGCGGTGATTGGTACACGGGCAGAACGTACGCGACGATCCTGTCTTGCATAACCGAAGTAAGGGATAACAGCGGTAATACGACCAGCAGATGCACGGCGCAGGGCATCGACCATAACAACCAGTTCCATTAAGTTGTCATTAGTTGGTGCACAAGTTGACTGGATGATAAAAATATCACCACCGCGAACATTTTCATTAATTTGAACACTGACTTCGCCGTCGCTAAAACGACCAACAGCCGCGTCTCCAAGATTAGTGTAAAGGCGGTTAGCAACACGTTGTGCTAGTTCCGGTGTAGCGTTACCAGCAAAAAGCTTCATATCGGGCACGAGAAAAACCTCAGGCTTGCGTCCAGAGAGATATTGTTGACCAATAGCAATGAGCGTTGTTTCATTACTTATTGGTGCAATACACGGGTTATCCCAGCGCGGAAATTGTGCAGTGGGGATACGTTAGCGCCTTGAGCGACGAACCCTTGCACCCACGATGGGGCTTTATTTAACACCTTAAGGGCATCCGCTTGTGTTTCAAATTCAGAAAAAACACACGCGCCTGTTCCTGTTAGGCGAGACGGAGCATATTCTAACAGCCAAGAAACAAGCTGTTCAACCTCACGAAAACGTTTTCTTGCGATCGGTTCGCAATCATTTGCGTACGGAGCCAGTAATAATGCGGCTAGGGAGCGTTTTGGAGAATTTCGATTTAATTGCGGATCTGTGAAGATAGTCGGAGTTGATATTTCAATTCCGGGGTGAGCAACCAGATACCATTTCTCTTTAGGGGAAGCTTTGGTTAATATTTCACCGATTCCTTCAGCGAATGCAGCATGGCCTCGAACAAACACAGGCACATCTGCACCGAGCGTTTTGCCAAGCTCAGCCAAAACCTCATCGGACACTTGTGTACCCCAGTGTTCATTGAGGGCAATCAATGTGGTTGCCGCATTCGATGAACCACCGCCAATACCACCGCCCATCGGGAGGATTTTATCAATCGCGATATCCGCACCAAGGGGCTGAGCCCAATTGAGCGTTTCACGGCAATAGCGTTGTAGTAATGTGGCAGCCCGCAAAATTAAGTTCTTTTCGGGAGGAACCCCAGCCATTTCAGTTACTAAATTCAGTTGATCATCATGGCGTGTGGTAATCGTGATTTCATCGCCATAATCTAAAAATTGAAACAGCGTTTGTAGCTCATGATAGCCATCTGGGCGTTGGCCCGTGATATACAAGAATAAATTTAATTTAGCGGGGGAAGGCCAAGTTAAGGTCATTTTTTCAGTGTCCAGCTGTCCATTTTCAATTTAATTAATCGGTCGCCTTGGCGTAGTTCAAGGTAATTTGGCAGCATTGGCGAGGTTTTGGTGTCGTAGGAAATATAATCTAACACCCATTTTTCCCCATTTTGTTCAAACGTCACGTTTTTCAGTAAGTGGTTTTCATCTAAGGTGAAATCCGTCGCCCTACCCGGAGAACCCACTAACCACGCAGTTAAGTCATCTAGCGGGATTTCCATGCCAGTCAGTTGATAGATTAACTCGCTAGGGACATCACTCATATGAGTTTGCCCATCTTTGGTGGTTAAACGCGCCAAATCAGGCTCAACGGTGAGTTCTAATTCACGGCTTCCCAGCGGGTTTGTCAGCAATAAACGATACTTTTCGGGTGTATATTGCTGCCAGAAGAATTTTGCGTAAGTCTTGGTTTCACCGCCATTATAAACGAAGGAGCCACGTGTTTGATAATCACGCAGTTGATTCAATTCTTGCTGGTGGGCTTTCCATTGCGCGTCAGACGCTGAACCTGTGCCTTTGGTGGTATTTTGTGATGTAGTGACACAAGCTGTTAATAAAAGGCAGGAAAGAGGCAAAAGCCGCCAAAAGCCTTTTACAGGGTGAGTGAACGACAAAACTTGGGTTAATTGCATAGTCAATCTCAACGTTTTAGGGCACAGATAACATCATAAATTAAAGCGAATTACGCTAGGTTATACATAAGGTAGCGTATTGATGGGTAAAATTGTGCGCTAATCTGCTGATTGAATCAATCAGAATAGGGTTATTTCCCGTAAAGTTGATTAAAGCAATAGGGCATCACCATTTGCTTTCTGTGCGAAATAATTGCATTCTTTATGCATGTTATTGTAGTCGTTAGCGTTGTGATTAATAATTTGCTAACAATAAAATTAAAGGAACGATAGGTTTCAATCATGAAAAATAATCGTTAATACCTTTTTTTTCGTTTATTTTTTGGGATTGGTCATCTTTCTGAATGATAGAACCTTGCAAGGCGTAGAAAGCGTCGCGAGGATCATCTACAATAGTCGTATATAAATAGCAGTAATGTTCTCTTTATTAATAATGAGCATAACGTTACTGACAAAATAATTAGCAATGTAAGCAATGTGAGTAAGTCGTAAAGCGCAATGACCTTATTAGCCTTAGGCATCAATCATAAAACGGCACCAGTTGCCCTGCGTGAGCGGGTGACTTTTGGTCCTGAAAAAATCGACCATGCACTTGAGGATCTTCTTAAACAGCCTCAAGTGAATGGCGGCGTTGTGCTGTCTACGTGTAATAGAACAGAACTGTATTTGAGCCTTGAGTCGCAAGACAAAGCGCAAGAGCAGCTGGTTAAATGGTTGTGTGATTTCCACGGAATTACCCCAAAGGATTTGCAGCCTAGCCTGTATTGGCACCAAGATGACCACGCCGTTAGCCACTTAATGCGAGTGGCAAGTGGCCTTGACTCCTTGGTATTAGGGGAGCCGCAAATTTTAGGCCAAGTGAAAAAAGCGTTTGCACTTTCACAAGATAGCCATTCGTTATCCAGTGAATTAGAGCGTTTATTCCAAAAATCATTTTCTGTCGCCAAACGCGTGCGAACTGAAACAGATATTGGTGCGAATGCGGTGTCTGTCGCGTTTGCAGCTTGTACTCTGGCTCGTCAAATCTTTGAATCACTCAAACATTTGAATATTTTGTTAGTCGGAGCAGGGGAAACTATCGAGCTCGTAGCTCGCCATTTGCGTGAGCACGGCGTGCAAAAGATGATGATAGCCAACCGAACCCGTGAGCGTGCTGAACTGTTAGCCAATGAAGTTAACGCCCAGGTGATTTCATTATCGGATATCGATAGCCGCTTAGCTGAAGCTGACATCGTGATCAGCTCGACCGCCAGCCCGCTGCCAATTATTGGTAAAGGCATGGTTGAGCGTGCAATGAAAGTCCGCCGCAGTAAGCCAATGTTATTAATCGATATTGCTGTACCGCGGGATATCGAACAAGATGTTGAAAAACTTCGCGATGTGTACCTGTATACTGTTGATGACCTTGAGTCCATCATTGCGCAAAATTTAGCGCAACGTAAAGCAGCAGCGGTTGAAGCGGAGTTTATTGTTGAACAAGAAAGCAGCCATTTTATGGATTGGTTGCGTTCACAAGCCGCAGTGTCTACAATTCGCGATTACCGAGAGCAAGCTGAGGCAATCCGAGCTAATATGGCCGAAAAAGCTTTAGCAGCTGTTCGACAAGGCGCTGACCCTGAGCAAGTGATTATGCAGTTATCGCAGCAACTTACCAACCGCCTTATTCACGCTCCGACCAAATCGCTGCAACAAGCAGCGGGAAATGGCGATGTTGAGCGTCTAAATCTACTTAGGGACAGCTTAGGGCTGGACCATCAATAACCACTTTTTAATCATAGGTCTTATATAACGAATGAAGCCTTCTATTGTCGCAAAACTAGAAGCATTACAAGAACGCTACGAAGAAATCGAAGCGCACCTTGCAGATGCGGGTGTGATTGCCGATCAAGACCGTTTTCGAGCTTTATCAAAAGAATATGCGCAATTATCAGATGTAGCGAAATGCTTTAGCGCATGGCGTACAGTGCAGGACGATATCGAAACGGCAGAAATGCTGTTAGACGATCCTGAAATGAAAGAAATGGCTCAAGAAGAGCTTAAAGAAGCCAAAGCACGTAATGAAGAGCTTGAGCAACAACTACAATTATTGTTACTTCCTAAAGACCCTGATGACGAATATAACTGTTTCGTAGAAATTCGTGCAGGTGCAGGTGGTGATGAAGCCGCAATTTTTGCTGGCGACTTATTCCGTATGTACAGCCGTTATGCAGAGAATAACCGCTGGCGTGTTGAGCTAATGAGCACCAGCGATGGTGAGCATGGCGGTTATAAAGAAGTTATTGCAAAAATTTCCGGTGACAGTGTTTACGGGCGTTTAAAATTTGAGTCTGGTGGACACCGTGTGCAGCGTGTTCCTGAGACTGAATCTCAAGGCCGTATTCACACTTCTGCGTGTACTATCGCGATTTTGCCTGAATTGCCAGAAGCTGAGTTACCTGAAATCAGCCCTGCGGATTTACGTATTGATACTTTCCGCTCATCAGGGGCGGGTGGTCAGCACGTTAACACCACCGACTCGGCAATCCGTATTACTCACCTTCCTACAGGGATTGTGGTGGAGTGCCAAGACGAGCGCTCGCAACATAAAAACAAAGCGAAAGCGATGTCGGTATTAGGTGCGCGTATTCGCCAAGCCGAAATGGACAAGCGCCATGCAGCTGAAGCGTCAGAGCGTCGTAACTTGCTGGGTTCTGGGGATCGCTCAGACCGCATCCGTACTTATAACTTCCCGCAAGGTCGTGTCACGGATCATCGCATCAACTTGACGTTATACCGTTTGGATGAAGTGATGGAAGGAAAATTGGATGCATTAATCCAGCCTATCATCAACGAATACCAAGCAGACCAACTTTCTGCACTTTCTGAGCAGGAATAATGCAGTATAGCGAATGGCTAAAGCAGGCAGTCAGCAGACTGTCTGCAAGCGATAGCGCAAAGCGGGATGCAGAAATCCTGCTTGAACATGCCACGGGTCGCAGCCGTACCTACCTTTTTGCTTTTAGTGAGACTGAACTTAGCGCGTTAGAACTGCAGCAAGCTGAACAGCTATTGCAACGCCGAGAGAAAGGTGAGCCAATTGCCTATATTATCGGCGAGCGTGAGTTTTGGTCGTTACCACTTTATGTATCACCTGCCACATTAATTCCAAGGCCAGACACAGAATGTTTGGTCGAACAAGCATTAACACGTTTAACAAATCAACCTTGTGATTTATTGGATTTAGGCACAGGAACGGGCGCGATTGCTTTAGCCGTCGCCTCTGAGTTGCCTAACAGCCACGTTATTGGCATTGATTTCAATCCTGAAGCAGTGAAGTTAGCGCAACGAAACCAACAACGTTTGAATATTGCCAACGTTCAATTTATGCAAAGTGATTGGTTTACTTCCCTATCATTTCAACAATTTGATATGATTATGAGTAATCCGCCTTATATTGACGAAAATGATAATCACCTGAGTGAAGGTGACGTGCGTTTTGAGCCAGCTACTGCATTAATTGCAAAAAATGAAGGGCTAGCTGATTTGGCATTGATCATTGATAAATCAAAAAACTATCTTAAAAATCAAGGTTGGTTACTTCTTGAACATGGCTGGACACAAGGTTCGGCCGTGCGTGATTTATTTGCAAAACATGGGTACACCCAAATTGAGACGTGTCTCGATTACGGTGGGCAAGAAAGAGTTTCACTCGGTCAATGGAATGGTTAAGTGGGCACAGTAGTGGGAATGTAATGAAGACCATAGCGAATATTGAATTTAATCAGCTCCCCTTAAGTGAAGGGATTATGACCGTTTCTCAATGCATCCGTCATGATTTCCCGTTGATGAAAGTCCAAGCTCAATTAGATAGCCTTGTCGTATCTGCAAAATCGGTCATCGATTTACACGCTGATAATGAAACTAAAGTGGAACAGTTAGTTACACTGTTTTATCAGCAGTGGTCATTTGGCCCGGCACAGGGCATCTATGCATTATCAGATATGCTTTGGCTTGATAAAGTATTAGCGTCTAAACAAGGTACACCCGTCACATTGGGTGCTATTTTGTTGTATATCGCTCAGCATTTAGATATTGATATCCGGCCTGCCATTTTTCCAACCCAATTATTAATTATTACGGAAAAACGGGATGGAAAACCGTGGTTTATTAACCCAGCGAATGGCGAGTCGCTATCACTTCATACATTGAATATGTGGCTAAAAGGTACTGTTGATCCTTTCTCTGAGTTTTTCCAAGATCAACTCGATGTAGCTGAAAATAGTATTATTATTCGCAAGATTTTTGACACGCTAAAAGCGGCGCTGATGGAAGAGAAAAAAATGGAGGTCGCGTTGCGAGTGTGTGAAACACTGCTGACGCTAGACCCTGAAGACCCTTATGAGATTCGTGATCGCGGGTTAATACTGGCGCATTTAGATTGTAATCATGTGGCGTTAAGTGACCTTAATTATTTTATCGAGCACTGCCCAGAAGATCCTGTATCTGAAATGATTAAAATTCAAATTTATTCATTGGATAATCATCCAATCGTATTACATTAATTAACGCAATGACAGACAGCCTGTCTTAACTTTAAAGGTAAGAGTATGCAACAGAAAGTAGTCAATATTGGTGATATCAATGTCGCGAACAACTTGCCATTTGTGTTGTTTGGTGGAATGAACGTCCTTGAATCTCGCGATATGGCAATGAAAGTGTGTGAGCACTATGTCACTGTAACGCAAAAATTGGGCATTCCTTATGTGTTCAAGGCGTCATTTGATAAAGCGAATCGCTCATCTATCCACTCTTACCGTGGTCCAGGTCTTGAAGAAGGGATGAAAATTTTTCAAGAACTGAAACAAACCTTTGGCGTAAAAATTATCACTGATGTGCATGAGCCTTCACAAGCCGCACCAGTTGCTGAAGTGGTTGATGTCATTCAATTACCAGCATTTTTAGCACGCCAGACTGATCTCGTTGCTGCGATGGCAAAAACGGATGCTGTCATTAACATCAAAAAACCACAGTTTATTAGCCCGGGCCAGATGGGTAATATCGTTGAGAAGTTTATTGAAGGCGGTAATGACAAAATTATTCTGTGCGACCGTGGTGCAAACTTTGGTTATGACAACTTAGTTGTTGATATGCTTGGGTTTAATGTCATGGTGCAATCATCTAAAGGCTGCCCAGTGATTTTTGACGTGACCCACGCATTGCAATGCCGTGACCCATTTGGTGCAGCATCAGGTGGTCGCCGTGCTCAAGTTGCTGAATTGGCGAGAGCAGGTATGGCAGTGGGTATCGCTGGTTTATTCCTTGAAGCGCATCCAGACCCAGATAACGCACGTTGCGATGGTCCATCAGCATTACCTTTAGATAAACTGGAACCATTCCTCAAGCAAATGAAAGCTATTGATGATGTGGTGAAAGGGTTCCCTGAGTTAGACACTAGCCGTTAAGTTTGGTGTAAATGCAACTCACTGAAGTCGTTTCCATGTTCGGCGCTGACCTCCAGCGCCGATATGGTGAGAAAATTTATAAAATTACCTTGCACGGGGGCTTTAGCTGCCCAAACCGCGATGGCACCCTTGGCCGAGGGGGCTGCACCTTCTGTAATGTGGCCTCTTTTTCCGATGAGAGCCAATCTAGCCAAAGCATTAGTGAACAAATATCAGACCAAATCACCCGTATTTCCCGCGCTAAACGCTATCTTGCTTATTTTCAAGCCTACACCAGCACCTATGCAGAAGTGCATCTACTCAAACAGTTGTATGAAGAGGCATTGCAACAAGCCGATATCATTGGCTTGTGCGTAGGTACACGCCCCGATTGTGTGCCTGAGTCCGTTTTATCGCTATTAAGTGAGTATAAACAACAAGGTTATGAAATTTGGCTCGAGCTTGGGTTACAAAGTGCTCATGATAAAACATTGCATCGGATTAACCGTGGTCATGGGTTTGATGCCTACCAACAAACGACAAAAAAGGCGCGTCGACTTGGCTTAAAGGTGTGTACGCATTTAATCTGCGGCCTACCTGGTGAGAATGATCAGATGAATATGCAAACCTTAGAGAAGGTGCTTGAATGTGGCACAGATGGTATCAAACTACATCCTTTGCACATAGTTGAAGGCAGTGTGATGGCTAAAAGTTGGCGAGCAGGGCGTTTATCAACATTATCGTTAGACGAATATACTGCTATTGCTGGCGAAATGGTACGCCATACACCGAAAGACATTGTTTATCATCGCATTAGCGCCAGTGCAAGAAAGCCGACTTTACTCGCACCGCAGTGGTGTGAAAACCATTGGGTTGGCATGAATAATTTATATCAATACTTTTTACAACATGGTGGGCAGGGGTCTGCACTGCCATAAAAAGAAAAGTGGTCGATGATTTTTGATATTAAATTAAACCGCTATGAGAAATAACATAGCGGTTTAATGTCACTTTATATTATTCCGCTGCTAATTTTTTAGCCTGTTCAATCGTTTTAGTCGCTTCGAGTGCGTTATCCATAGAGTTATGGAAGCTCAATACGCCATCAATGGGGGCAACTTTGGCGCGAGCCAAGGTTTTTAGCGGTTGGAATGGAATATCACAAACCATCACATGGGTGTCTTTACGCACTGCGTCAATGAATTTTTCAAAGGCTTCTAACCCCCCTGCATCCAGCACGGGTACTGCATCCCATTGCATGATGATGGTTTCATATCCTGCACTTTTTACGCGCAACTCATCGAAAATACGTTCTGCAGCGGCGAAAAAGAGTGGGCCATTAATACGCACGACTAATCGGCTATTTTCTTCATCCGTTTCAGCTAGTTGTGTTGAACGTGTCATATTCGCAATACGGCGCATAAATAGCAGTGATGCCAACACGATACCCACAGTAATGGCAATGACCATGTCGAATAGAACAGTTAAAGACATGCATAACAGAAGAACGATGATGTCGTCTTTAGGTGCGCGTTTGATGAGATAAACCACTTTCCCAGCTGCGCTCATATTCCATGCCACAATCAACAATAATGCTGACATTGCCGCGAGAGGTAAGTAAGAGAGCATTGGTGCCAGTACAAGTAAGGTCAGCAACACTAAAATTGAGTGAATAACCGCAGAAATAGGGGATGTGGCTCCCGCACGGACGTTGGCAGCAGAGCGGGCAATTGCTGCCGTTGCAGTGATCCCACCAAAAAATGGTGCTGCAATATTACCAACGCCTTGGCCAATGAGCTCACTATTTGAATGGTGCTTTTTACCTGTCATATTATCAAGTACAACAGCACAAAGTAGCGACTCTATCGCGCCCAATACGGCCATCGAAAATGCTGCTGGCATCAGTGCGGTGATCATTGCCCAACTAATTGGCGCACTACCGGGCAGTTCCCACGGCAAAATAAATTGCGGCAAAATAGGGGGGATACCACTTCCTTCAGTGCCATCAGGCAGAAAATAACTAAATTCAGAGCCAATTGTGGCGACTTCTAACCCAAATAATGAAAGCACCCACATGACTAGCGTGCCAACGACAAGCGCAGGCAAGTGACCCGGGAATTTTAACTTTAACTTAGGCCAAAAGATTAAGACAAGCAGTGTGGATAAACCAATCAGTGTGTCACTGTATTGAAACGTTGGGAACGTATTACCAATGGCAATCAGTTTATCAACATAGTTCTCAGGAACATGTTCCATCTGCAAGCCAAAAAAATCCTTGATTTGCATGGTGGCAATAGTGATGGCAATACCTGAGGTAAAGCCCAAAGTCACTGATACGGGAATATATTCAATAAATTTACCAAAGCGGGCAAAACCCATTGCCAGTAAAATAACACCCGACATCAGCGTGGCAACTAACAAGCCACTGAGGCCGAACTGTTGTGATACAGGGTATAAAATAACCACAAACGCAGCGGTAGGGCCTGAAACGCTATAACGTGAACCACCCGTAATAGCGATAATAATACCCGCAACCGCAGCGGTATAGAGGCCATATTGAGGGGGAACACCACTGGCAATCGCTAAGGCCATGGCTAATGGAATGGCGATAATCCCAACAGTAATACCCGCAATTAGGTCTTTTATAAACCGTGCTGCGGTATATTTTTCTTTCCAACATGAATCGATTAATGCGCTAAAAGGGCGCAACCTATTAATATTTTTTGTACTCATTATACCCTACCAAATAACAGGGTGAAAAATAAACGAAAATGTATCTATAAGGATACGCTTAGCTAAGCTCAAAAAATCTGTTATGTATCAATGAAACGCCAATTATCATAACGTTTTCAGTAACAAAAGTAAAAACCATCTAATTTACGGGGTAAATAAATTCAATATATATTTATACATATTAAAGCTGATCTGGAATCTATTTGGTAAATAATAAATTAACAAAATTTAAAATTTATAGTAATACTAAATTATAGATTGAAAAATTAATACTAGACGAGCGTTATTATATTGCTATTACAGTCACTAATAGCCATGCCCAAAGGATAACAACAGACAAGAGAGCACGGTTAAATAAGGTCTTTGTACCTTGCCAGCGCTGCTCCATCGTACGGTTATTGGGCTTGTTAGGCATAAAGAAACTTAGCGCATAATCAAAGGGTTCAGTCGTTCCTTGCTGATAAATTATTTTGAAAAAATGGTTATCAAGCCACAAACGATAAATATAATAGTGGCAAATGATAAATAAAATCATGCTGATAAATAAATAATACTTCCCGTTATTTATTCCTAAAAAAAGACTAAGTTGAAAAATTAAACCCAGCACAGAGCTAATCGCTAAATAGAGCCAGCTTCGAGTCAATACTAGAATGACTTCGCCGCAGTTTTTATCGGTAAGTTGGTTCATTTTTGCGTCCTATTTAAATGATAACGTGCAAACCAGTTATTTAATTGCTCTTTAGTTGCTGGGTTTAAAATAACTTGTGGCCTTGCGTGTTCTACCATTTCAACGGCTTTATCTATTGTTTGAGCATCACCATGGTGAACTAACCACGCAACAGCAACGGTGGCACTGCGTGAATAGCCTAATTTGCAATGAATATAGACAGCACCATGCTGGGCCAAGGTATCCATCGTATGCACAGATTGCTCAATATCTTCTGCGCTTAGTGGTAACAAATCGATTTGTGGCTGGCTACAATATTTCAGCCCTTTGCTAAAAGAATTGCGAGGCCATTCGCAAGTCATGTCTAAAACGGCTGGGGTTTGCAAAGGATAAAGCGGGCGGCCTCCCAAAACGATATGTTGGTTCACTATACTGGGTTGCCGACAATGTTTAGCAAAGTAATGATAGGTCCCCCAAGCAATGAGGCGATAAGGCAACAATAAAATTGTAGCGGACGGGGAAATCTTGCCATCAGGTGTTTTTTGAAAAACACTGGCACCAGCGCCTAAATAACCTAGGGTAATAAATAACAAAGCAATCGCGGGCCACAGCAACACCCAAGCAGCGCCCTGAATTAAAAAAGCGAGTGTAAAACAAACTATTGAGCCAAGACCGTAATTTTTGCTCATTTTAAAACTACGTGGCGACCCAGTGTAGTGCCATTGCCAGCGTGTATTAATAGGTAACAAATAACTGACAAGCAAACCCACCGCAAAGCCAGAAATAACATCAATAAAATGATGCTGCCATGTAGTGAGGACAGAAACTAAGATTAATACAGACCAACCGTGGAGCAACCAGCGCCATTGTGTTGGCGTATGAACTCGAAAACGTAACCATAGGAGCCATAACAAAATGATATGTAATGAAGGGGCTTGGTTAAACGGCAGATCAAACAGTTCTAAGCTATCAAACATCCAACCAAAAGCGCCATCCGTCGTGGGGCGCGGAAAACTAAATTTAAGTGGAAATAACAAGAAACCAACGCAGGCACAAACAGAAGCAGCAATTAATCGTAGCCCATGAATTGTTTGCTCACGTCGTGTTGTACAGATAAATAATGATAACCCATAGAATAGGTCAATACTCCAATAGGGAATAATGGTCCAAGGCACAAATGGGATGTGTTTCTCCCATGCATACACAAAGGAGGGGACATTGGTTAAGGTGGCTGTGTAATTATTGACTTGCCCATAAGTGAGAAAGAAAAATGGTGCTAAAAATATCAGCCACAATAGGCCAAACAACAAAATTTGTCGTTTAGATGATGGCTTAGTGGATTGATGGTGGGCTGTCATTGTCCTTTTCAATATTCCTTTGTGCTTTACAAGACATTTAAGGGGAAATCGTGAGTACTGCAATTAATTGTTTATAGGAGAAAATATCTATTTAACTGACAACATAGGGGCTTTGATAAAAAGAAGCAATAGAGATAGCCAATATTAGCAAGATTGAGGTTGGCAGAACTAACGGCAACCAACCTCAATGGCAGGTTAAGAAATTAACGGCGCCTTGCTATTGATACGCTGAATATTCCCCAGTTATCAATAGACTGATTTAGTTTTTCGAAACCTGCCTCGTCGACTAATGCATCCATTTCGCCTTGGCTGCGGCAACGCATCACCCAAGCTTGCCCGCCTTGGTGGCTGGGTAAAACGCGGGCAATCATTTCCACTTGAGGGTGCCATGGTTGGCAAGTGTAAATGAGGAGTCCACCTGAAGGTATTGCTCTTGATAACCCATCTAATGAAGCTTTAATTAATTTATTGCTTGGGAATAGTTCGTATAACCCACTCACGACACCCAGCGTTGGCGCAGGTGTTACTGACGCTAAATCATCAGCGTCGAAGGCATTACCTTCAACAAAACGGATTTTATCTTCAAGGAAACGCTCTTTTATGTGTAAGCGGCCTTGTTCTACGTTAATTGGGCTGTAATCACGTAAGAGAACAGATTCGACTTTGCCATAATCGTTAATTGCATCAAAGATATAGCGGCCTTGACCCGCTGCAATATCCATAATTCGTACTGGCATATTGTTATCGGTTAAGTCGCGAATAGCTTGGCGTAAGGTATTCTCAATATTAACTTTACGCTGGCGGATCCCTTGCCAGCCAATACTATTGAGGTATTGCCTGTCAATTATGCGCCCGAATAGGCCTTTTCCTTCGGCTTTGTCACGATAAACATAGTCTAAGGTTGAGCCTGAATCGAAGCCTTTATCGTAGCCTATGCGAACGCCTTCAGAAGCTTTGCCTAAGGTGCTCATTGATTTACTCATAATTTTGAAGGCAAGGTTTTTTGGGCACCATTTTGGTAGTGGCGTCGCCAGTTTGCGGTAATTTTCTGCGCTAGTGCTCCATGTATCTTCATACTGGTAATCGTGTCGGTAAACAGGGAGATTAAATAATTTACCAATAAAATCACGTATTTTTTCGATAGGAATATGCCTTTCTTTTTCACCTAACGTATCGTGATAAAAGCCCGGCAAGATGTGCTTTTCTTTGATTGGTGTATTTAAGCGCTCAAAAAACTGATGCTGTGGACGGTGATGGACAACATGGTCGCTGCCAGATATAAACAACTGAGTTGGCAGGGTAATTGCGCTGGCATCAGCAACGACTCTATCTGCCGTTTTATACAATTCGAGTAAGATATTAACGGCAATAGGACGAGTGATCAGCGGGTCTCGGTTAAATGAATCAATACGCTGCTCATCATGAGTTAGAAACTTCGCTTTGACATAAGAATTCACATAGAACAAACCTCGCACTTTTTGCATCAAAGCTAACCCTGTGCGGGCAAAAGGCACATACAGTTTAACTTTAAAAGCCGGTGAGGCTAAAACCATTCCACGAATTTTTGGCGCATAGTCGTGTACCCATGCTGAGACTAAAACAGCGCCTACGCTTTGCCCAATGACAATAATATTTTCTAAGGGGATTTGATATTGGGTGGATACATATCGAACAAATTCATCAACATCATGTATAGATGTTCCAAGGGAAGGGCTATAGCCCCTTGGGCCTTCATTTCGTCCATGTCCCCGCGCATCCCAAGCAAACATGGCGTAATCAGGAAGGTTTAATTCATCAACGAGGTGTGCTACACGGCCTGAATGCTCATGGCCTCGATGGAATAGAATAATGGCTTTATCCGTCGGCACTTGTGTTGGCCAATGACGATAAAAAAGTGGCGTGTGATCGCTGGTCGTAAATTGCGATTCTAAAACAGGGCGTTGCGTCAGATAATCTGTCTGAGCGTTCATAATTATTCCTTAATTATTGTCCGAAGGCGTGCGAAGTTCATCCAATGCACGGCGAATACGGTTATAGCAGGTATAAAGCAGCAACAAAGATAGAATAACAAAGAGATAGTTTACCCAGCCTGCAAGCAGTAGCTGCGGGAAAATGCTCACGAACAAACCGAGGGCGCCAAAAATAAAGGCACGGTCGCTTTTCCCGATAGGGCCGTCATAGCGCCTAGAAGCGCCTATTGCTTGTGCGGTAACACCAATAAATTCAGTGAGTAATGAGAGAAATAAAATAAGTAAAATTAGCCAAATCGCGTGAGGGAAAATAATGGCGAAAGGTAGGTATAGCGCAACATCAGAAACAACATCGCCCAACTCATTGAGTATCGCACCTAAGTGGCTTTTTTGGTGATGATCTCGCGCTAACATGCCATCTATTGCATTGAGCGCCATGCGAATAAACAACACAAACGGCAATAAAATAAACAGATGTGGATTTGGGAAGAAAAACAAAACTAACCCGACAATCACGGATAACAATAATGCTGCCAACGTTACCTGATTAGCAGTGACCCCAGCATTAAATAATTTACGGACTATCGGGCGAAGCAGATCTTGAAATTTTGGTTTCAGATCATAAATGGTCATTTTTTTTCCTTTTATATGCCATGCAAG
This sequence comes from Providencia sp. UF-224, assembly GCF_058245955.1. Lineage (NCBI taxonomy): Bacteria > Pseudomonadati > Pseudomonadota > Gammaproteobacteria > Enterobacterales > Morganellaceae > Providencia > Providencia sp. UF-224. Next base: position 30,665 of record NZ_JBSICC010000031.1, read on the forward strand.
AGCACTTTTCTTTGTGACATATCAATACGCTATTCATCAACAGCCGCAATAAGAGCTATCTTAAGTTAATATATTTCACGTAGGGATATAGTGAAGATGAAAGGGAGGTTTTATTGATTAATATATTGAAATGGCAGGGAAAAACAATATATCAACAAACCTTAAACCAAGTTTGTTTAATATTAAGTAAAAATAGTAAATGCGCAATAAGATACCCGATCATGCGATTATTTTTTGCTTATCAATCGTTGAGCGCATGCGTTTAAACTGGCTGGGCGTCATAGTGGTCATTTCTTTAAATTTTCGGCAAAAAGCACTGTGATCGGTATAAGCGCACTTTATCGAAATATCAGTAATTGAAAAATCATCTTCTAATAACTCAATCGCATGTTCGAGACGTTTTTTCTGGATATATTGTTGAGGGGTAATTAAAAAAATGGCTTTAAATTGACGATTTAATTGTGAAAGTGAAAGTCCTGAAATGTCGGCAAGTTCCGTGATTTTAATTGCGGTATCAAAATGGTCACTAATATAACGCTCGACTAGGCTAAGCTGGTTATTCAGTTTTGGACTGACAGACTTAATATCTTGTAAATCTACAGAAATCCCAGCCACACCAATCACTTGATTGCGCGTGTTAAATATCGGTACTTTTGTCGTTAAACACCAACCAAGTAACCCCGCTTTATAAAGATGCAGCTCAAGCTTATTTATCACACTGATTTTCTTTTCCATCACAAGGTAATCTTGCGAACTATAGCTTTGCCCTAGTTCTGCGTGGAATAACTCTTCGGCACTTTTACCAATTACATCATTAATTCCCTTCATTTTACAGCGGGTTGCCAGATTATCATTGGCAAGTAAATAGCGTGCATTATGGTCTTTTACAAAAAAAGTGACATTGGGAAGCGTATTAATTAGCGGCATGACTAAACCGAGATGGTTTAGTAAAACGTCAATGTTATCAACGGGAAAAAGCATATTTTCCTGACTGATTAATAATAACTTATTTAGATTGATCATGCTGCGCTCCCAAATATTAAATTATTGTTACTAATTTTCTTGAATATTTTTAGATTGTGCAGAAAAACGCATAAGTTCGATGGAAAGATATCAAGATTGATTAACAAAAATCAAGCAATCTATTAACAAATTATGGTTAATAGGGTGCTAATCAATGCAATCTAAATATTCTAAAATTGAAGTAATAGATTCCCATACCGCAGGGGAGCCAACGCGCTTAGTGATTGATGGGTTTCCACCGTTAGGTGACGAAAGCATGGCCACCCGCTTGGCAATATTGCGTGATAACCATGATGAATGGCGAAGAGCAATCATTTTAGAGCCGCGGGGTAATGACATATTGGTCGGTGCACTGTTGTGTAAACCACAAAACCCACAAGCAGCGGCAGGGGTGATCTTTTTTAATAACGAAGGTTACCTTGGGATGTGCGGGCATGGAACGATAGGCTTAGTCGCCTCCTTACATTTTCTCGGGAAAATCTCTTATGGAAAGCATTTGATTGAAACCCCTGTAGGAGAGGTCACGGCGGAACTGCACAGGGATGGTAGCGTGAGCATCCAGAACGTGTATTCGTATCGTTATCGCAAAGGGGTACAAGTTGATGTACCCGATGTCGGCATTATCACAGGCGATATCGCGTGGGGCGGCAATTGGTTTTTTCTTGTGGAAAACTCACCCGTTTCGATTGATTTTAAAGAGGTTAAATCGTTAACAGAAGTGAGCTTAAAAATTAAACAAGCACTTGTTGACCAAAAAATATTTGGTAAAGACGGGCAAGAAATTGATCACATCGAATTATTTGGTTCACACCCAACAGCAAATAGCCAAAGTTTTGTGTTATGCCCCGGTGCCGCGTATGACCGCTCGCCGTGCGGCACAGGTACCAGTGCCAAGTTAGCTTGTCTAGCGGCGGATAAAAAACTCGCAGCAGGCGAAATTTGGCATCAAGCCAGTGTAATTGGCAGTGAGTTTCAAGGGAGCTTCCAGCCTGCGGATGAAAACGGAATTGTCCCAACCATTCGCGGAAATGCCTATATTAGCGGGCAAAATACGCTGCTTATTGATGAGCAAGACCCATTTCGTTTCGGTATTTCGGTTGCGTAAGGGGATGGCGATGAAGCGTCAATATTCAGTGATTGTTGTCGGCGGTGGAATTATTGGCCTTAGCATCGCGCTTACAGTACAAGCTAACGGTACCGACGTTCTGCTGGTGGATAAAAATGATATTGGCTCAGGGGCATCGTTTGGTAACGCAGGGCACATTGCGACAGAGCAAGTTTTTCCCATTGCAGACCCTTCTGTTTTGAAATCGATTCCGAAAATGTTGCTCGATCCACTTGGCCCATTGCGTCTGGATTGGCGTTACTTATTGCCTCTCACGCCTTGGATGTTAAAGCTATTAGGTAATATGCGTCATAAGCCGTTTACCCATATTCACCAAACATTAATGGCGTTAAATAGTGCGGCTTTTGGCTCATGGCAGGCATTCATTCAAAAATGGCAACTTGATGACCTCGTTAAAATGCAGGGGTCATTATTAGTGGCTGAAAAAAAGGAAACCCTTGAAAAGCTCCATCAGCATAGCGAGTATTTGCAAAAAATTAACGTACACAACTCAGTTATCAATCAGTCGGAGTTACTTGAGCGTGAACCTGCACTTGCTACGAGCCAAATTGGGGGGGTATTTTTCCCCAATACAGGGCATGTGGTTGATTTAGCAGAATTACATTCGAAGCTTGCGCATTCATTTGTTGAGTTGAGTGGAGATATCTTGACTGACTGTGAAGTTACTGCGATATCCTCGACATCAAATAAAGAAGCCTCTATCACAACAACCCAAGGGAAATTTACAGGGCAAAAAGTGGTTATCGCAGGCGGTGCATTTTCTAAGTCATTAGTCAAAATGGTCAGCCGTATTAATGTGCCCCTCGAAACAGAGCGAGGCTACCATTTAATGCTACCCCAAGAACAAAGTCTACTGAGTATTCCTGTATCCAGTATGGACAGGCGTTTCATTATGACACCGATGGCAGGGGGACTGCGCCTTGCTGGTACGGTTGAATATGCTGGGTTAAAGCGCCCTGCAAATATGCAGCGAGCTCGCCACTTTTTGCCATTGGCTTCCCCCATGCTAAAGGCTCCTTTAAATGACGCACAATCGTCACCGTGGATGGGGTTTCGCCCGTCAACATCTGATTCATTGCCAGTCATTGATAATAAAGGCCCATATATTTTTGCCTTTGGTCACCAACACCTAGGGCTCACACAGGCGGCTATTACCGCTGATCTTGTCAATAGTTTTATTCACGAGCAGCCGACCGCTATCGACTGCACCCCTTTTTCTATTGAGCGATTTTTATAATTCTAAGGAGAATTCAAATGAATTTTCATGGCATTTTGGTCCCTTTAATTACCCCTTTTCATGATGATTACTCATTAAATATTAGTGCATTAGCTGATTTAACTGAAAAACTTATTGAGCGAGGTGTCACGGGGTTAGTGGTCTGTGGCACGACAGGGGAATACTACGCGTTAAATGAAGATGAGCGCAAAAACGTTTTATCAACCGTGAGCAAAATTGCGAAGGGGCGCGTAACGTTGATTGCAGGGGTTAATGATTTATCAACGGAAGGTGCGATCGCCCGCGCAAAACAAGCAAAAGACCTTGGATATGAAGGTTTAATGTTATCACCACCACCGTATAGTTTGCCTGATCAACAAGGGGTGTACGGCCATTATAAAAAAGTGGCAGAGGCTACAACGCTGCCGATCATTATGTATAACTTCCCTGCACGAATTGGTATCGAAATTGAATATGACACAGTGGTTAAGCTGGCGAAAATCGACAATATCGTTGCCATTAAAGAAAGTAGTGGAGATTTCAGCCGCGCCTTACGCCTATTACAGACACCGTTTAATAACTTTGAGGTGATTTGTGGTTGTGATGACCAACCCGTTGACTTCTTCTTTTGGGGTTCAAAAAGTTGGATAGCAGGTGCGGGCAATGTGTTCCCTGCGGAGCAAGTCGCTATTTTTAAAGCAACGCAAAAGGGCGATTGGCAAGAAGCAAAAAAAATCATGAATAAAATATACCCAGGAATCTATTCCATGGAGTCCGGTGATTATAACCAAAAAGCGAAAGCAGGTTGTTTAAATGGCACATTTAACGCAGGCCCTGTGCGTTTGCCGTTAACCAACTTGGCTGCTGAAGCTAAAGGTGAATTCGTCAAATTAATCAAACGGTAAGGGGATAATAATGAGACTAAACCAACAGCAGGTTTTTGACCTCGCTAAACAAGGGAAGCTGTGGGCGGGTAATTTAATTGATGGGGCGAAGGTTTCTCAGGCTAAATTAGAAAACCGCACACCAATCGATAATAGCCTTATCGGATATATCGCTGATGGTGAGGCACAAGATATTGATGCAGCTGTGAAAGTGGCGCGAGATGCTTTTAAACGTGGCGAGTGGAGCGCACTTTCCCCCCAAGAACGCAAAGAGATAATGCTCAAGTGGGCAGATTTAATTTCTGAACACAGTGAAGAACTCGCTGCACTTGATTGCATTGATGCAGGAAAACCCATTACGGAATGCATCAATACCGATATGCCCGCAACGGTTGAAACCTTTTATTGGTATGCCGAAGCAATTGATAAGTTGTTTGGCAAAATAGCGCCAACAAGCCAGCAAGAACTCGGGTTGATTGTAAGAGAACCCATTGGTGTTGTAGGTGCTGTTCTGCCATGGAATTTCCCTGCTCAAATGTTTGCATGGAAAGTTGCACCTGCTCTTGCTATTGGCAACTCAGTGATTGTTAAACCTGCGGAGCTAACCTCATTAAGCGCGTACCGAATGGTTGAACTGGCGTATGAAGCAGGCGTGCCGAGGGGGGCATTAAGTTTAGTTTGCGGATTGGGTGAAAAAGTGGGAGAAGCGCTGGGGCGCCATCCAGATGTGGATGTGGTGTCATTTACGGGTTCAACCGAAGTGGGGCGCTTATTTTTAAAATATTCAGCGGAAAGCAATTTAAAAGAAATTGTCCTCGAATGTGGGGGTAAAAGTCCACAGGTTGTTTTTGAGGATGCCAACCTAGATGCTGCTGTTCCCCATATCATGGCTGCCGCCTTTTGGAATATGAGTGAAAACTGTAGCTGTGGTTCTCGCTTAATTGTGCATGAAAATATTAAACAAGCACTGTTGGATAAACTGGCGGTTGCAGCAAAAGAATGGAAAGTGGGAGACCCGAGACAGCCGGATGTATCAATTGGGCCAATGGTCGAAAAAGCGCATTTTGATAAAGTGACATCGTTTTTAGCGACCACACAGCAAGAGGGGGCAAAGATTGTTACTGGAGGCAAAATTCACCATGAAATAGGTTCCGGTTGGTATATCGAACCTACTATCTTCGATAATGTAACGCCAGATATGACGTTGTTTCAACAGGAAGTCTTCGGCCCTATCTTAGCGGTAACGTCATTTAAAACGCAAGAAGAGGCCATCGCACTCGCAAATGATACACAGTATGGCTTAGCGGCTTCGTTTTATAGTCAAAATATTCACCAAGCCATGCGCGTTGCTCGCCAAATCAATGCGGGAACGGTGTCTGTTAATGGCTTTAGTGAGGGCAATATTACCACGCCATTTGGTGGTTTTCGTCAATCGGGTTTTGGCGGGAAAGACAATGGATTAGAGGCTTTTGAGCAGTATAGCCAAACCAAAGTTATCTGGTTTGTTCATCAATAAATTACGTTGACCTGAGCCTACAAAGCTCAGGTTTTTTTTACCCTGCAAACACACAATAAACAATTACAATAACGAAGGAGTACAAAATGGAAGCCATCGTTAATACCATCGTTGGTTACATCTGGGGTAATGCACTGGTGTTCTTATCACTGGGCGTAGGACTCTATTTCACTTTAGCGACACGCGGCGTGCAATTTCGCTATCTCATCAAAATGGTTTGTTTATTAAAGGAAAATAAAGCGTCAAAAGAGGGGATTTCATCCTTCCAAGCCTTTTGCTTAGCATTATCAGGGCGTGTTGGGGTGGGTAATATTGCGGGTGTTGCAACAGCGATTGCCGCGGGCGGCCCGGGTGCTATCTTTTGGATGGTCGTCATGGGGTTATTAGGCGGTGCGAGCGCCTTTATTGAATCTACGCTTGCTCAAATCTATAAACAACGTTCAGATGGGCAATATCGCGGCGGTTCCCCTTATTATATTGAAAAAGGGCTAAAGCTTAAGCCGTTTGCCATTATTGTTGCTGCGGTGATTTGCTTATCTTATGGTGTCTTAGTGCCAGGTATTCAGGCTAATACGATTGCAGATTCTTTCCAAACTTCATTTAATCTTCCACCTATGGCAACAGGGGCGATTGTCACGGTATTAATGGCATGGCTTATCTTTGGTGGCGTAAAACGTATCGCGAGCGCGGCAGATAAAATTGTTCCCTTGATGGCGATAGCTTATCTGGTGATGATGGTGATCATTTTGGGCAGCCACTATGAAAAAGTGCCTGCAATGTTTAATTTAATCTTCCAAAGTGCATTAGGTATGGATGCAGTCTTTGGGGGGATTGTTGGAACTGCGGTATCGTGGGGTGTTCGCCGTGCAGTATTTTCCAATGTGGCGGGGGCGGGTGAGGCAACATTTAGTTCGGCGGCCGCAGAAGTGAGCCATCCTGTCAAACAAGGGCTTATTCAAGCATTCTCAATCTACATTGATACCGTTGTTGTGTGTACCGCCTCAGGCTTAATGATCCTCGTCACCAATATGTACAATGTGTTCCCTGATGGCTCTGCAACCGCGCTGGTGGAATATATCCCCGGTGTTGCAGCGGGAACGGCATGGACACAAATGGCGGTTTCTACTGTATTTACCTCCGCAGGTTCGGGGTTTGTATCCATAGCGGTGTTCTTATTCGCATTCACCACACTAATGGCTTATTACTATATTGCTGAAACCACCATTGTTTACCTTGACCGCAAATTAGCGTACCCCGTGCTAAAACTGGTACTTAAATTTGTGTTCTTAATTATTGTCTTTATGGGGAGTGTGCAATCAGTAAGTTTGATGTGGAGCTTAGGCGACATTGGGTTTGGCAGTATGAGTTACCTTAATTTAATCGCGATAGTGTTTCTTTCTAAACCCGCTCTAAGAGCACTGCGAGATTATGAAAGACAGGAAAGATTAGGTGTAGACCCCGTATTCGACCCGAAAGTGGCTGGCGTAGAAAATGCAGAGTTATGGGAAGATATTAGCCGTGAATATCATGAACAAGGTATTGGAATTACGCAGAAGAATGCTCAAAACAATGGAAAGTTACAGATAAAAGAAGAGGAAAACTAGAAGAAAAAATGGCGGTGAGGGAGGGATTCGAACCCTCGATACGTTGCCGTATACACACTTTCCAGGCGTGCTCCTTCAGCCTCTCGGACACCTCACCGTTTTTTCTAAATCCGTTGCATATCAGAGATAAATCCTGCTGTGCAACGGGGCGCTACTATAGGGAAAATAGCGTCTTGCGTCAACTCCCTATTTATTCTTTTTCTTACTTTTATTACTGTTTAGCTAAATAAAAATCAATTTGATTAATATCTAATCTTAATTAGTTGCTTGTTAAGGCAAATCATTTTTTTAATGTTAATAAGAACTGCAAGGATTAATCATAAAAATCGTTAGCCAGTTAACAAAATCCTCAATGAATGTGATCTTGGTTGCGGTATGGACTTGAAAATAAACGCCATTGCGCACACTCTGTTAGAAACCTAAGAGGAGTTGCCATGAATATTTTATTTTACCATCCATTCTTTAATTCAGAACAATGGATTGAAGGTATGCGTGTTAGATTACCACAAGCTAATATTCGCCAATGGGAAAAAGGGGATAACCAAAGCGCAGATTACGCCATGGTGTGGCTGCCACCCTATGAATGCCTTGCAGGGCGCAATGATTTAAAAGGTATTTTTGCATTAGGTGCAGGTGTGGATGCTATCTTAAAGCAAGAGCAAGATAAGCCGGGAACATTGCCGGCGGGTGTGCCTGTCATGCGCTTAGAGGACACAGGGATGGCGATTCAAATGGAAGAATATGCCTGTGCTAAAGTACTTGCGTACTTTCGTCGTATGGATGAATACCGCCAGTTGCAGTCACAGCGCCAATGGAAGCAATTGCCAGCATATCAACACGAAGAATTTGTGATTGGTGTGATGGGGGCTGGTGCTTTGGGGCAAGCCGTTGCGAAGCGCTTAGTCAGCTTTGGCTTTCATGTTAGAACATGGAGCCGCTCCGAGAAACACATCCCTGACGTAAAAAGTTATTATGGCAATGATCAGCTGTCAGCATTCCTTTCGGGGACTCGCGTAGTCATTAACCTATTACCAAGCACACCAGAAACGGCTGGGATTTTAAATCAACAACTGTTCAGCCAATTGCAACAAGGCGCTTATGTGATTAACTTAGCCCGCGGCGCGCACTTAATTGAGCAAGACTTACTTTCTGCGCTGGATGCAGGGCAAATCGCGGGTGCGGCGTTAGATGTGTTCGCGAGTGAGCCGTTATCCCAAATGCATCCGTTCTGGACGCATCCGCGAATTGCAATTACACCGCATGTGGCTGCATTTACACAACCGAAAGAAGCCATGGACATGATTGTCAGTAATATCAAACGCATTGAAGCGGGGGAAGCCCCTGTTGGTGTGGTTGATATGGAGCGTGGTTATTAATTACGTCTAAAAGAATTGCAAGCTACCCGCTTTTTGTTAGCTTGCAATTTTCTTGTGTTTTTCTTCTCTAATACGTTTCCTATTTTTTCGGTATACTTAGCTTAAGAGCGAGTCGCAACTGAATTTTAAATAGGAAAACCCATATGAACGAATTCTCAATCGTCTGCCGTATTTTAGGGACATTGTTCCAACGCAGTGCAAATGATGACCTCGTCAAACCCCTGATGGAATTGATAGCGCAGGATAAACTAAAAGCGTCTTGGCCACTGGAACAAGATGAATTATGGGCACGTATGGCGAAAGGGATGGATATCAACGCGATCAGTGCTGACTACCAAGCCTTGTTTGTCGGTGAAAACGCAACAGTATCCATGCTGGCCAATGATTATGACGAAGAAGTCACTGAAGCCGAAATCCGCGAGTTTTTAGCGGTAAGAGGCATGACCTTAACGGATGCACCAGTGAGCACGTTTGGTGCGTTATTGCTGGCGGCTTCTTGGTTAGAAGACCAAGCTGCAGAAGATGAAACCGCGGCACAAGAAGAACTATTTGATAGCTACATTCTTAGCTGGTATGGCGCATTTTTAGGGAAAGTTGAAGCTCATGCTACGACAGCATTTTATCGTACGTTAGCACAAATCACCCGCGATGCAGTTATCGCACTGCGCGATGAATTAGATTCAGAAGCCGAATAATTTTGACGTTATCACGTTGGATTTGAGCGCGATATTAAACTGTATTGATTAATATTTTTGATTGAATTAAAAAGGCAACAGATTTCCCTGTTGCCTTTAATGCTTTTCTCAATCGAAATAATTTATGGTCAGAATTAATCCACCAATGGAATGACCAGTTTGCCCGGTTTAATTTCTAGCCCTTTCGCCAGTTTTTTAGCGGTTGCTTCTGCGGCGCCGTTATCTGGATTAAGCACATACACCGGTTGTGTTTCGAAGAAAGTCTCAAGAGAGCTATTCAGATAAGGGATCACAGCTGACATCGCGGTGTCCATATTCTCTGGAGTGACTTTATAGTTGCTGATATTCAGCTCTTTTAAGTAAATAGACCCGGTTTTTGCGTCAAAAATAGGGCGAGCTGTTAAGGTTAAGCTAATTTGCGCTTCAGCTTTGCCGATTAACGAGTCTAACTTAACCGTTGCATCCCCATTTAAGGCGATTTTTCCCGGTTCACTACGGCCGATTTCAGATTTTAAATTCGCCAGTTGGATATCGGCGTCAGCAAGTCCTGAAATGCCAACTTTGTGGTCATACTTTACTTTATTAGCAAGGTAACTATTTATTTGTGACTCACTAATACTGAATTCTGATAATTGACTACAGCCCGTTATTAGAGTGATGAAACCAATCATTGTGGCCAATAAAAACTTTTTCATAATGACTCCTTTTACAGTAATACCGCTAGTTTAGCGCATTACTGCCCACTCAACATGACTGTTTCAATTTTTTTACGGTTAAATTGCTTATGCAATGCCCACAGCGTAATAAAACCGATGATCCCCAATAAAAACCACGGTAATTGAGGCATGTTCCATTGATGACCAATATCGTACATCCAGCCCCCACCGGTATAGCCGACGGCACCGCCTAGGGCAAGGCCGAGACGGCTAAAGCCCATATAACTGCCACGTGCGCGAGGGTCGGCAAGTGACGCGCTCAGCGTTTCCCTTGCTGGGTCAGCTGTCACGGTGCCTAAATAGAACAGGCAAATCAGCGCAAATAACATATTCAGGGAGGTTGTCATCCCAATCGGGAACATGCTTAAACTCATTAAAAATAAGCCTGCCATCAACCGCTGTTCAAGTCGAAAATGTTTTTCACTCCAGCGCGCAATGGGGTAAAGCAAGGTGAGGGAAATGGCCGCTTCGATGGCATACATCCATTTCACCGCCGTTGGTGTTCCCGCTAACTCATTGACGACAATTGGGAACATCAACATCACTTGTACGGAAAGCATAAAATAACCAGCTAAGGTCACAACATAGGTGACAAACCGTTTGTCCTTTAAGACGCGGTTCATACCCTCTTTGATTGGCGTTCTCACGGTTGAGATCCGATAAGCGGGGAGTAGCCATGCATTGCAGATAGCGGCAATGATAAACACGGCGGCACCAGCCCAGCAGACATAGTGGAAATCATATTGCAGCAGCCAGCTACCAATTAGGGCACCAATAACAGCACCAGCGCTGTCTTGCATCAATAAAAGTGAGTAGAAACGACCACGTTCGTAGGGGCGAGTGAGTTTGATAACTAGCGCCGTTCTGGGAGGGTCAAATAGCGTGCCACCAAGGGCAGAAAGCACGCAAGATAGCCATAGCACCCAAGGGTCGTAAGCAACAGCCATCACAGCAAAACCACTTGCACGCAAAAGCATCCCGATAACAATCATAGGCTTAGCGCCAAATCGGTCAGCAATGGCACCACCAAAAATGCCTAAACCCTGTTGAACAAATTGCCGTAGGCCCAATGCGAAACCTACCACGACGGCGGCCCAACCAAGTTGGTCAACAAATCGGATTGAAATCAAAGGAAAAACGACAAAAAAGCCGAGGACAACCAACATGTTGTCGAGCAAAAGAAAATATTTACCAAGGCTTCTTGCCCGTGACACCTGCGCCATGACACACCATTAAAAAAATAGCTAAGGGGGGAATGTTCCATAATGTTACTTATCAATAATATCAGTATAATAGCGGTCAATAGATGATATTTTTTTATCGAGGGTATGCTCTATGATCGATGATTTATTTTTATCGATGCAATAGCCGTCATATTTTGCACCGCAGCGTTGTTGGCGACACTTAGCTACCCTAATCACATACTTTTGTATGCTCATAGGGATA
>NZ_JBSICC010000032.1:0-41881 GCF_058245955.1 Providencia sp. UF-224
CACTTGCTGCCTACCTGTAACTCAAATAATTTAAGGGAAACCCTGTTATTCTGAGCTACAAGGGGGTTCGCTGCATTGCGTTACCCAAGTCACATACTGATGTATGCTCCTTGGATACCTTCACTTGCTGCCTACCTGTAACTCAAATAATTTAAGGGAAACCCTGTTATTCTGAGCTACAAGGGGGTTCGCTGCATTATGCTACCCAAGTTGCACTAATATAGGCAACTTGAGATAACGGTAACTACTTCTTACCACGAGCCAGTGGAAGGTTTTCACCTGCCCAACCAGCAATCCCTTCTTTCAGGACAAAGACTTTTTCAAAACCGTGTTGCACTAATTGCTCTGCGGGTTTGTTTGATTCCATGCCACTTGCAGAAACGATAATAACCGGTTTCTGTTTGTGTTTTTCTAACTCACCTAAATTATTATCTTTAATTTCAGACGGTGTTAAGTTAATAGAATCAATAATATGGCCCTTACGGAAATCGTCACGAGAACGCAAATCCACAATGACTGCCTCTTCTTTATTAATCAGTGTAATTGCTTGTGAGCGAGCAATCACTTTCGTTTTAGAAAAGAGGCCTTTAAAGGTCATAACGACCACAGCTACTAATAGCGCTATCCAAACCAGACTCAATAACATGTTCCGGCTTACAAATTGCATGATTTCTTGGATCATGGGGGGCAATCACTCCCGTTAGTTAAAATCGAATATCAAAGGGTTCAGAGTATACCTGTGTGTTGAGCTAATTACAGCCAATTCACGCAAACTACTGTGTTTTTTTTGCGGTAATGTACGCAAAATTAATACCATTTTACTGAAAAATAGAATTTCTTTCTCAAAGCGGTACGCAAATATTTTACCATAAACATGCCTAAACGGGGCTAACCTGTAGATTAAATAGGCGCTCAATAATAAAAAACGGTTCAAAACTAGCTATACAAAATAAATCAGTGATAATAAAACTATATTATTTGACTTAATTAGCCTTCGTTTCAGGGCAAAAATCCGAATTTGTAAATGTTTTCAATACTATTTATTAGAGAGTGCTGGAAACCATCACTTGCAGATGAAATAATCAGTTATTGCATTTAATTGAGGTGATCTATCACAATGGCCAATACACAATATCGAATGAAAACATCATTTCTTCGTCAGGCTATTACATCCGCTCTACTTGGCTTAGGGCTCTTTGCGCTCGCCCCTACGCACACCGCATTCGCAAACCAGATCACTGAAAATAAAGGGCAATTGCACGATTTACTCAAAAGTATTGCTGAAAAAGAAAAAAGCGTTAAAGAACAACAAGCCAAACGTTCTAATTTACTTGAGCAACTCAAACAACAAGAGCAAAGTATTTCAGCTGCGGGGCGTAGTCTGCACGAAACACAAAACCAATTAAAACAGCTTGATAAAGAAATCGTCTCCTTAAATAGCAATATCAAACAGCTACAAACTAAAAAACTGCAACAAGAAAAAATGCTCGCAGACCAGCTTGATGCAGCCTTCCGTTTAGGTAAACACCAAGGTCTCACCCTGATGTTTAAAGGGGAAGAAGGTCAGCGGGAAGAGCGAATTTTGGCCTACTATAGTTATTTGAATCAGGCTCGTGAAAAAACCATTATTGCACTCGAAGAAACCACCAAAGAGCTGCAACAGCAAAAGCAATTAGAGCAGAAAAAACAAGCCGAACAAAAAAGTACGCTCACTCGCCAGCAACAAGAAAAACGTAAATTAGACAACGTTCAAGCATCTCGGCAAAAAACACTTAGCGCTCTCGAAAGCACCTTAAAAGAGGATCAAAAAAACCTTGCTGTTTTAAAACAAAACGAAGCGAGATTACGTGACAAAATTGCCCGCGCAGAACGCGAGGCCAAAGCAAGAGCAGAACGCGAAGCAAAAGAAGCAGCGCGTATTCGAGCTCAAGTGGCTGAAAAAGAACGCCAAGCAAAACAGAAAGGTGCGACTTACAAACCATCTGAAAGTGAGCGGTCACTTATGTCCCGAACAGGTGGTTTAGGGCGTCCAGCAGGGCAAGCTATGTGGCCAGTTCGTGGCTCTCTGCTCCACAATTATGGCGATGTCATTTCCAGTGAATTGCGTTGGAAAGGGATGGTCATTGCAGCTAATGAAGGCACTCAAGTCAAAGCCATTGCAGATGGACGCGTTTTACTGGCAGACTGGCTGCAAGGTTATGGGTTGGTTGTGGTTGTTGAGCACGGTAAAGGCGACATGAGCCTATATGGTTATAACCAAAGTGCCTTAGTCAATGTAGGCCAAGAAGTTCGTGCAGGCCAGCCAATTGCTTTAGTAGGTAGCAGTGGTGGTCAAGAACGCCCATCCTTGTACTTTGAAATTCGCAGGCAAGGTAAAACTGTTAACCCTCGCCCATGGTTAGGAAGATAACCCAGTAAACTTAAAATCAAACGATTAGGATGAAATTATGTTGAAGCGCTTACCCTTAAGATTATTCATTAGTTTACCGCTATTACTGATGAGCCTACAGGTGAGCGCAGCAAAACTCGCGATAGTTATTGATGATTTTGGCTATCGAGCCAAAGAAGATAACCAAATTTTAGCACTATCCCCTGCGGTCACGATTGCGATTTTACCCAGTTCGCCTCATGGCCGCGAAGTGGCTGAGAAAGCCTACCAACAAGGGCGGGATATTCTGATCCACATGCCCATGAAACCATTAAGCAAACAGCCTTTAGAAAAAGATACATTGGCACCATCAATGAGTGCAGCAGAGATCGATCGCATTATTAAAAATGCCATTGCCCGTGTGCCACATGCAAAAGGCATGAATAATCATATGGGTAGCGAAATGACCTCTAACTTGCCGGGCATGCGTAATGTGATGCAAAGCCTATCGCAATCAAACTTATTTTTTCTCGACAGTGTGACCATCGGCAATACTCAGGCAGGAAATGCCGCGAAAGAATTTGGCGTCCCAACGCTGCGCCGTAATATCTTTATTGATAATCACCAATCAGAAGAAGAAACACGCACCCAGCTAAATAAAGCCGTTGCTTACGCTCGTAAACACGGCAGCGCTGTGGCTATAGGTCATCCGCATCCCTCTACTGTACGTGCACTGCAAAAATATTTGCCACAATTACCGGCCGATATCGAGCTGGTTGCCGTGAGCACATTAGTGAACCCGCAAGAAGCAGCTAAGCAACCGGCGAAGTCGCTCAGAATGCTCTCTGAAGAAGCTCAGAAAAAACCGACACAATCTAAAGTGGAACAGCCTGTTAATGAGCTGCCAAAAACACCAGAGTCAACGGGAGTGATTGAAAATAAAAATGAAAGTGAGCCTGTTGCTGAAGAACTCGGTGTCTGTGAGGTCGAAATACCTGAAACGAAATTACAAGGTATCGATTTGATCATGTCGATTGTTGAAAATATTTACCAAGACAAAACATTGCAGCCATTGCTTTCACAAGAGGCGCCAACGAAAAAGCGAATGCTTTTTAAAACAGAATTTTAAAGCGCGGCTTCCACATACATGCTCCCCTTCTGAAGATAGTAACCTCAGAAGGGGAGTCTTTAACTGACTAATCCCAGTTTAAAATCACTTTCCCTGCTTGGCCTGAACACATCACATCAAAGCCTTTTTGGAAATCATCAATAGAAAATTGATGGGTAATAATTGGCGATAAATCTAACCCTGATTGGATCAGTGTTGCCATTTTATACCAAGTTTCAAACATCTCACGGCCATAAATACCTTTAATAAACAGCCCCTTGAATATCACTTGGCTCCAATCAGTTGCCATTGAAGTAGGCGGGATCCCTAATAGTGCAATGCGCCCGCCGTGATTCATGGTGTCTAACATGGTTTGAAAGGCCGCTGGCGCCCCTGATACTTCTAACGCCACATCAAAGCCTTCTTTCATGCCCAGCTCGTTCATCACATCTTTTAGGTTTTCACGGCTCACATTCACGGCTCGCGAAACACCCATTTTTTTCGCTAAATTGAGACGGTAATCATTCACATCAGTAATAACCACATGGCGAGCACCAACGTGGCGACACACCGCAGCAGCCATAATACCAATCGGCCCCGCCCCTGAAACCAACACGTCCTCCCCCACTAAATCAAAAGAAAGCGCTGTGTGTACCGCATTACCAAATGGGTCAAAAATAGCTGCAATTTCATCGGGAATATTGTCAGGGATTTTAAAAGCGTTAAACGCTGGGATCACCAAATATTCGGCGAAACAGCCTTCTCGATTTACCCCTACGCCAATTGTGTTACGGCAAAGGTGGGTACGACCACCACGGCAATTACGACAGTGGCCACATGTAATATGCCCTTCTCCTGATACTCGGTCGCCAATTTTAAAGCCTTTAACTTCCTGTCCAATCGCAACAATTTCCCCTATATACTCATGACCGACAACCATCGGGACAGGAATGGTTTTTTGTGACCATTCATCCCAGTTATAGATATGTACATCCGTACCGCAGATAGCCGTTTTACGAATTTTGATCATCACATCATTGTGCCCGAGTTCCGGTTTCGGAACGTCCGTCATCCATATACCTGGTTCAGCTTTCAGTTTGGACAGTGCTTTCATAAAAGACCTTTTATTTGATTATATTTAGTTTTTTACCAATGCGAGTGAATGCGTCAACAGCGTGTAAGATATCCTCCTCACTATGTGCAGCAGACATTTGCGCACGAATACGCGCCTGCCCTTGGGGAACAACAGGGTAGAAAAAGCCCGTGACATAAATACCTTCATCAAGCAGCTCTTTCGCGAAAACTTGAGCAAGTTTTGCATCCCCTAACATCACAGGGATGATGGCATGGTCAGCGCCTGCCAGTGTGAAACCCGCCGCAGTCATTTTCTCCCTAAATAACACCGCATTACGCCATAGTTTTTCACGTAACGCTTGGCCTTCACTCATCATATCAATCACTTTGATAGACGCCGCGACAATGGCAGGAGCAAGGGAGTTAGAGAATAAATACGGGCGCGAACGCTGACGTAACCACTCAACAACGTCTTTTTTCGCTGCGGTATAACCGCCGGAAGCCCCACCAAGCGCTTTACCTAATGTCCCCGTGATAATATCGATACGCCCCATAACATTGCAGTATTCATGGCTACCACGGCCATTTTCACCGACAAAACCCACTGCGTGGGAATCATCAACCATCACCAATGCTTGGTATTCATCAGCAAGGTCGCAGATAGAGTGTAAATCAGCAATCACGCCATCCATTGAAAAAACGCCATCAGTGGCAATTAAAATATGACGCGCCCCCGCCGATTTTGCTTCTTCTAGGCGTGCTTTTAACTCCACCATATTGTTATTGCTGTAACGGTAGCGCTTAGCTTTACTTAACCGTACGCCATCAATGATTGAAGCGTGATTTAATGCATCAGAAATAATGGCATCTTCTGGCCCTAACAAGGTTTCAAATAGGCCGCCATTTGCATCAAAACAGGATGAATACAGGATTGCATCTTCCATACCTAAAAATGTGGCTAACTTGTTTTCCAACACTTTATGGTTATCTTGGGTTCCACAAATAAACCGCACGGAAGCCATTCCAAAACCATGGCTGTTCATACCCTGTTTTGCCGCTTCAATTAACGCAGGGTGATTAGCTAAACCGAGGTAGTTATTGGCACAAAAGTTGATGACACGCTTGCCACCGGTGATCTCGATGTCTGCATCTTGGGAAGTGGTGATAATGCGTTCGCGTTTAAATAACCCGTCAGCTTCAATTTGGACCAGTTGCTCACGAATTTGTTGATAAAATCTATTCGACATACATTACTCCTATTTGGCAATCATTCAGAGTTTAATTATAGCCTCTAAAAGTAACGACATTCTCAGCACAAAAAATTAAAGTTTGCGGGCAAGATCACGATAATTGTCTTATACTTATCACCCTCTCTAGTTCAATTCTCTGCTATCAATGCTACCGTCTCGCCAAAGAGATGTTATTATAGGCACCAATGATTTCTCTATTTTATTAACCCATTTGAGGTATATCCCATGATCATAGTCACTGGCGGAGCTGGTTTTATCGGCAGCAACATCATTAAA
Organism: Providencia sp. UF-224; assembly: GCF_058245955.1. Classification (NCBI taxonomy): domain Bacteria; kingdom Pseudomonadati; phylum Pseudomonadota; class Gammaproteobacteria; order Enterobacterales; family Morganellaceae; genus Providencia; species Providencia sp. UF-224. The sequence goes on from NZ_JBSICC010000032.1 coordinate 6,077, forward strand.
GCCCTAAACGCAATGGGCCGCACAGATATCCTAGTTGTGGACAATCTGAAAGATGGTACTAAGTTTGCCAACCTGGTTGACCTTGATATTGCGGATTACGCAGACAAAGAAGATTTTCTTGTTAGCATTCTTTCTGGTGATGACTTTGGCGATGTTGATGCCGTATTCCATGAAGGTGCATGTTCATCCACGACTGAATGGGATGGCAAGTATATGATGGATAACAACTATCAATACTCAAAAGAGTTATTACATTACTGTTTAGAGCGCGAAATTCCATTCTTATACGCCTCTTCCGCAGCCACTTATGGCGGCCGTAGTGATAACTTTGTTGAAGAACGTGAGTTCGAAAAGCCATTAAATGTCTACGGTTACTCTAAATTTCAATTTGACCAATATGTTCGTGAAATCTTGCCAGAAGCTGAATCACAAATTTGTGGTTTCCGTTATTTCAACGTTTATGGCCCAAATGAAGAACATAAAGGTGGCATGGCGAGCGTAGCTTACCATTTAAATAAACAAATTAATGAAGGGCAAAACCCAAAATTATTTGAAGGCAGCGAGACCTTCCGCCGCGACTTTATCTATGTTGGCGATGTTGCCGCAGTGAATTTATGGTTCTGGGAAAATAACGTTTCGGGGATTTTTAACTGTGGTACTGGCCGTGCAGAGTCTTTCCAAGCCGTTGCTGATGCAGTGACTGAATTCCACAAAGACAAAAACGTAGCTGTCGAATATATTGAATTCCCAGAAAAATTAAAAGGCCGCTACCAAAGCTTCACACAAGCGGATCTCACCAAGTTACGTGCTGCTGGTTATACTGCGCCATTTAAAACGGTTGCCGAAGGCGTCACTGAATACATGCAGTTACTCAATAAAGACGCGTAATTCATATCTATGAAAATATTGGTGATCGGCCCTTCATGGGTAGGGGATATGATGATGTCACAGAGCCTTTATCGCACAATAAAGGCGCTTCATCCTCATGCACAAATTGATGTGATGGCGCCACAATGGTGCCGCCCTTTGCTAGCAAAAATGCCTGAAGTCAATCAAGCTATTCCAATGCCTTTAGGCCATGGAGCCCTTGAAATCGGTGAACGTCGTCGATTAGGTATCAGTTTGCGGGGAAATGGATACGACCAAGCGATTGTTTTGCCTAACTCGTTAAAATCTGCACTTGTTCCGTTCTTTGCTAACATTGCCAAAAGAACGGGCTGGCGCGGGGAAATGCGTTATGGGTTACTCAATGATATTCGCCCGTTAAACAAAGAAGCGTTTCCATTGATGGTACAACGTTATGTTGCCCTTGCTTATGATAAGCAAACTATTCAATCTGCTGCTGATATTCCATCACCAATATTAAAACCCAAACTTGTCACCGTTCCACAAGAAGTCAGTGAAACGCTGCAAACCTTTGGCATTGATGACTCTCGCCCGATTATTGGTTTTTGCCCAGGTGCCGAGTTTGGCCCAGCAAAACGCTGGCCACACTACCATTATGCAACCCTCGCTCAAGAACTGATCAGCTTAAAAGGCTACCGAGTCTTGCTGTTTGGTTCCCAAAAAGATCACCCCGCAGGGGAAGATATTCGCCAAAGTTTAACGGATGAGGCAAAACCATACTGCCATAATTTTGCAGGGGAAACCTCTCTAGAACAAGCCGTTAACTTGATTGATGCCTGCCAAGCTGTTGTGAGTAACGATTCAGGGCTGATGCATGTTGCTGCTGCATTAGATAAACCTTTAGTGGCACTTTATGGCCCAAGTAGCCCAGATTTTACACCACCGTTGTCTGATAAAGCCGAAGTGATCCGCTTAATCGAGGGATATCACAAAGTCCGTAAAGGGGATGGCGAAAGTGGTTATCACCAAAGTCTGATCGATATTCAGCCAAAAATGGTTTTAGACGCATTAGCGCGTTTAAATATAGGTATTGAATAATGCGAGTATTATTAGTCAAAACATCCTCAATGGGTGATGTTTTACATTCTTTACCTGCATTAACCGATGCACAGCAAGCTATCCCCAATATTCAATTTGATTGGGTGGTCGAGGAAGGTTTTGCACAAATTCCAACTTGGCACAGTGCGGTCAACCAAGTGATCCCTGTCGCTATCCGCCGTTGGCGGAAAAATTGGTTTTCTGCGCCAATCAGAGCCGAACGTGCCGCGTTTCGTCAACAACTGCAAGCAACTCACTACGATGCGATCATTGATGCTCAAGGGCTGCTAAAAAGCGCATTTCTCGTTACGCGCTTAGCCCATGGTGATAAACACGGTTATGACCGCCATAGCATTCGCGAACCTCTTGCCAGCTTTTTCTACGACCACCGCTATGCCATTAGCAAGCAGCAACACGCGGTTGAACGTATTCGTCAATTATTTGCGAAAAGCCTTGGTTATACTTGCCCGACACAGCAAGGTGATTACGCTATTGCACAGCATTTCTTGCAATCTGGTGTAAATAACGAAAGCCCTTACGTAATTTTTCTGCACTCCACCACACGCGATGATAAACATTGGCCTGAAGAAAACTGGCGAAGTTTAATTGAGTTAATGGCGAATAGTGGTGTAAAAATAAAGCTTCCGTGGGGAGCGCCTCATGAGCAACAACGTGCACAGCGGTTAGCTCAGGGTTTTAATTTTGTTGAGGTATTACCGAAGCTAACACTCGCTGAAGTGGCACAACAGATTGCCAATGCTAAAGCCGTTGTCTCTGTCGATACTGGGCTAAGTCATTTAACCGCCGCACTGGATAAGCCCAACTTCACGTTATTTGGCCCTACCGACCCAGGGTTAATTGGGGGATATGGGCAGGGGCAACATGAGATTAAATCCACAAGTAATAATATGGCCGATATTAAACCAAATGACGTTTATTCTCTGCTAACACAATTATTTTGAGATATTAATAGATGTAAATTTGAATAGATTTTGAGCCAAATTTACATCATTAAATTTATAATGTTCCTTCATATTAGAAAACTGTAATGTGTAATTTTTGACCATGTAAACAGAACTCAATAAACATTGAGCTGAGCTAAAAAAACCATAAAGATTAACAAAATACCCTAATTCTAGATAGTTAAGTACAACATCTTCTGCAGATTGCTCTGTTTCTATAAATTCAACATTAGAGAAATAACGTTCTAAATCTCTTGGGTGTGGAAGATAATAGTCTATTTTATATCGTTGAATAAAAGTCTCTAACTCACTAATTAACAATGTTTTATTAGTACTCACATCAGAATAAACTGTCCCTAAAAAAATGGATATTTCCCTTGTTTTATTGAATGTTTCAGGAAGAGTAATTAGCTGAATGTACTCCGTATTTTCAATGATATTTTTCATATCTTTAAAAATGGTATAGTGTAATTCCGACTGCTTCACAACATCATATTCGTGAATATGACGCCCCTGAATATAATGAGTTAGTTTTTTATACAACGGAGGTTTTTGTAAATGACTAAATCTTTTTCTTTCTAACAGGTTGAATATTCCATCATCAAAGGTTCTCATCCTTTCGTAAGAAACTTGAGATAAAATATGATGCACGAGAGACATGTCTACATTTGCAACATAAACACAATCAAAGCGTTTTGTTGGAAGGATATTGGCCATTTTCTTTACATAAAGAGTTCTCTTAACCGTCTTGAGGGGCTTAGTAATATTAAAATACTCCGAGCCCCAAAAGCAGATCATCCCTTTGTTTTTAATGTATTTTTCTATAAAATATTGGTTCTTTGCATTACCCCGATCACCAATAAACAAAACTATTGAGTTTTTATTCTCACTCTTATTTAATAAGTTGCCAACAATTCTCAGATGTAAAACAGTCAAGCAAATAAATAATTGCATCACGCTTTCCTACACAAAAACTAGGTATATAGATTAGCATAAATGCTTAGTACCAATAGTACAAACAGCCTCTTTTTCTTTCTTATTTATTCATTTTCTGCGGTGCAATAAACCCAAAACACATCGTTTCTGGTGCCGCATTAGGCTCAGAGCGATAAATCACATCTTCTTTTTCGATGGTAAATTGCGGCCAGAATTTACGGACTTTTGCAAAGTTTTCATGAGCACAATCATCGTATTTTTTACCTAGCAGGAGCGCGCCATGCTCACGAATTTCTGCTTCAGTGATATCGCGGTTATAGACATTCGGTGGCATATGTTTTTCCATCGACCAAGGTTGGATCACATGTGGGCGGTCTTTCGCATAAATAATGAACCATTGATATTGATTATCTTCGCCACCAACATATTTAACAGGTGTACCATAACGTTGATACCAGCGTTCTTCCCCTTCCGCTATTAGGGTTTTTACACCAATAAACTTTTGCCCTGCCCCGCGAATATTCGCCGCTTGAACGGTGATATAGCCAACCACCACTAAAACACCAAAAATCGCAAAACCAATGAGTGATTTCTTAAATGGTTTTTTTGGCATCACAGTTATTGAACCAACAAACAACGGCGCAATAATTGCCATAAAAGGCTGTAGCCATTCCGTAATCCGCCCGCCATCATGGAACGAAAACCAGCCATAAATAACAACCAAAGGGAATAAAATAATGAAATTGGCCATGCGGTTAGGCAGCGCCTTAGGCCACCCTAACTTTCCACCACTGCAATAAATAATAATGGCAGCAATCACTAACGGATAAAAAACACTTAATGCCGCTTGAGTTGTATGGAAATTAAAACCAGGGTCAATTTGTGAATTCACCCATTTAAAAGCTGAGAAGTCCGTCGCCATCAGCCAAAAGAAATTTGGCAGAACTAATGCAAACCACAACGCAATAGCTAAATAAAAAACGGGGTAACGGTAGCTCTGGCGTGCCTGCTTAACAAAAATAGTCAGTAAAAAAACCGAACCGACTAAGGCAAGTGTCGAGTATTTCCCCATGGTTGCCAACCCCGCAACCAAGGCAAAAGGTAACCACCACGTAGGGTTATCATCTACCGCGCGCAAAAAGAAATAAAGAATCCATGGCCATAAGGTGACGAGAATATAGTTATCATTATAAGGAATGATATCAAAATTAATGACACCTGAAAGGTTCAACATTAACATCGCAAACCATGCAAGGTCACGACGCCCAGTTAAACGATAAGCCAGTTTCCAAACACCCAACAGGCCAAATGCAATACCAACAAAATGGATCAAATACCAATAAAAGCTATATGAAATTTCCAAATAGATGGCTGGCCACATTAATACGCCAACGAACCATGGGTTTTTAGGCGAGCCCCATTCCCCATTCATACCCCAATTAACAGCCTCTACCGTGTCGTAAGGTACTGTTGGGTCAAAATAAAAGCTCGCTAAGATCCAGACTACGGCATAGCCTATGACCCATAAATAAACATATTTATTTGAATTTGGTTGATTGATTGCTGGCATACTGTCTTAAAAGATAAGGAAAAATCCAAGTACTCCACTATTGCCAAAAATAGCAAAATAGAATACCCCTATAACAAACGGTGCAGTCTACTATAGTTTAGATGCAATACTAAGATGCGGGAGAAAATATTCATGATTCATTGTTGTAACGTTCAAGTTGGCTTATCTAAAAAAGATACATTGAATCATTATTGTTCTTTGGGTGGTAAATAGGGTTGTAATAATTTTAATAAACGCTGGAGAGCGCCTTGGTTTTCATGCAGAACCTCTGCGGCATGACGGCCATAATATAAACGATAGTCTTCATCAGAAAGTAAGCTCGTCACCGCTTGTTCCATCGACTCACTGTCCGTCACCGTAATCAGCCCATCAGCCTGCGCTAACTTCCCACAAATATCTTTAAAATTAAAGGTATGTGGCCCCATTAAAACAGGTAATGCATGCGCAGCGGCTTCTAAAGGATTATGCCCCCCCGTTTCAACTAAGCTTCCGCCAACAAACGCAATGTCCGCAATTCCATACAGCAACATCAATTCACCCATGGTATCACCAATAACCACTTGGATATCTACGGTAGGAATTGTGTTAGCGCTACGACGAATAAACGTTAGGCCGGCCTTTTGGGTTAGCTCTTCGGCTTTTGCAAAACGTTCAGGATGACGAGGGACTAAAATGAGCAATAAATCTGGAAAACGTTTTAATAACCTTTGATGAGTTTCTAAAACAATGGCTTCTTCGCCGTCATGAGTGCTGGTCGCAATCCACACAGGGCGGTGCGCAGCCCACTGCCTACGAAGTGTAATGGCTCGGACAGCTAATTCAGGGGTAACGGAGATATCAAATTTTAAGCTTCCCGTCACACTTAATTGCATACGCCTTAACCCAAGCTGAACAAAGCGCTCACCGTCTTCTTGGTGCTGCGCTGCCACCATCGTGACATTGCGCAGCATGCGTTTCACAAAGCTACCTAACTTTTGATAACCCGCCGCAGAACGCTCTGATAATCGCGCATTGGCGATAACTAAGGGGATTTTTCGCTTATGCAGTTGATTTATCATGTTTGGCCAAAGCTCAGTTTCCATAATAATCACAAGTTTAGGATCAACCTGTTTAAGGAAACGGCGCATCGAGCCCGGTAAATCATAAGGGAGATAAACATGGCTAACATCATCACCAAATGCAGACTGAACACGTTCTGAACCTGTGGGCGTCATTGTGGTAACAGTGATAGGCAAGGAAGGATAGTGATGGCGAAGTGCCCTGACTAAAGGAACAGCGGCTAGCGTTTCACCCACTGAGACCGAATGCAGTAAAATGCCTTGGGGCTTAACTTTACCTGCACAAAAACCATAGCGCTCACCCCAACGTTTACGATACGCAGGCGCTTTTCGGCTACGCAGTAAAAGGCGAACCCATATAAATGGCTGGATAAGATAAAGAAGTACCTGATATAACCGCAGCAATAACATTCGATCTGATTCACTTACCAAAATTGGCGCTATCTTACCATAAACCTTCTGCAAAAGTGTGCAGAATATGCACCTAAAAATTCACAAAGCCTCGCTAACTCTTGTTGCAACCATGCTAGATAGCCGATAAGGTTAAACTCTCGCATCGCTTATTTACACTTATATTTTGAATAAGCAATAACAAACAATGAGATACTATCGCCATGGAACATAAAGCCATCTACCCAGGTACCTTTGACCCGATCACATCAGGGCACGTTGATATTGTCACCCGTGCAGCGGCAATGTTTGACCATGTACTCCTCGCTATTGCCAATAGCCAACGCAAAAATCCCATGTTCACCCTTGATGAGCGGGTTTCCCTTGCAAGGGAGGTGACGTCTCATCTTGATAATGTTGAGGTAGTGGGGTTTTCTGAGTTGATGGCGAGCTTTGCACAAAAAAAAGGGGCGAATATTCTAATCCGTGGTGTGCGCTCGGTGGCTGATTTTGAATATGAGTGGCAATTAGCGAATATGAATCGCCACTTTGTCCCTGAATTAGAAACGGTATTTTTGCTCCCATCGCAAAGTTTATCCTTTGTGTCTTCATCTTTAATCAAAGATGTCGCCCTTCATGATGGTGATATTTCCTCTTTTCTACCGCCCATTGTTGCAGATGCAATGCTGAAAAAACTCAATAAAAAATAGCTATCATGAGTTATTTTTGGCACTGAGGGCAGAAAAAGGTGCTACGCTGGCCTTGTTTAATACTTTCAATCGGCGTTCCGCACATTGAACAAGGCTCACCCTTTTTTCCGTACACAAATAACTCTTGTGCAAAATAACCTGGTTTACCATCCGACTGTAAAAAGTCTTTCAGCGTTGTGCCACCTTGCTCAATTGACCGTACTAACACGAGTTTGATTTGCTTAACCAATTCCGTGATTTCAGCCAATGTTAATGTATTGGTTATTTTTTCAGGTGAAATTTTTGTCGCAAATAGAGCTTCATTTGCATAAATATTGCCAACACCAACGACGATTTTGTTGTCCATCAACCAAGGCTTGACCGCCACTTTCTTTTTTTGCGCGAGCTCATAAAGATATTGAGGGTTAAATTCATCAGATAGGGGTTCAGGGCCTAAATGTGCGAGTACTGAGCTGTTCTCTAAGTCATCACACCACAGCCAAGCCCCAAAACGCCTCGGATCGGTATAGCGTAAAACTTTACCGTCACGCATGATTAAATCCACATGGTCATGTTTTTCTTCAGGTAACTCTTCCGTTAAAATACGCACACTGCCAGACATGCCTAAGTGAACGATAATCCAGCCCTTTTTCAATTCAATCAGCAAGTACTTCGCACGACGTTGCACGCTTAAAACAATTTCATCAGATAAGCTTTTTATTTGCTCGCTGACAGGCCAACGCAAGCGGCTGTTTCGTACGACTGCGTAAGAGATTGTGTTACCGACTAAATGTGGCTCAATACCACGACGGCTGGTTTCGACTTCAGGTAGTTCTGGCATGTTTATTTCCAATTCTTCCTACAAGAAAAAATTCTTGCTTCTCTGTTCATATCACATAGGCTATCCTAATACTGTAGCCTTACTTATATTATATATACAGAGTAAACTTTTTTATGTCTAAACTATTTTTTAAGAGCAATGACTTACAACAAAGGTTCCGCAGGTATATTCCTACCTTAATACTCTTACTTTGTATTATTTCTATAATACTTGTTCCATTTAAACCCAATATAACCAGCAAAATTTTTAATTTTACTGGGATCATCGCTATTATTACAGTTTTAATATCTCCGAAGTATTGTTTTGATAAAAAATTATTAATAATATCGATTCCTTTATTTTTAATTGGCTTATCCCATTTAGCTTGGGTCGAATTATATAAAACCAACGACTCTATCTATAAAAATGTTTATCATGGTTATTTTCAAATGGGAAAAATTGCCATTTTTGGTAGTTTTATTTTATTGTGTATAGAAAAACAAAAGAGTTCAATTAAGCTGCCCCAATTACATCTGAGTACAGCCTTAGCTATTCAATTAGGTATTTTTGCCTACGCCCTATACCAAGCTGTTTATTTGAACTACTCTAGAGTAGAATTGTCATTTGGAAATGCATCAAATGCGACAGGCGCAGCTTATGCTATCATATTTTTATCATTATATTCTCAATCGGTGTTTTTACAATCAAAAATAAAATTCAGCTATATTTTTTATTTTACTTCCTTAATATGTACTTGTATTGTCATTATCTTAACTGAAACTAGGGCAGCAATATTAGTCTACCCAGCTGTTTCTATTTTTGTATTTTCTTTATTTGTATTTAAAAAAAATACAATAAACAAAATGAATAAGAAAATATTAACAATTCCAATTTTAATATTATTAAGTTGTGGGCTATTTTTTCAAGATGCGATAACTCATAGAATGAACTTAGCAGCACAGGAAGGAAGGCTATATATAGAAAAAGGAAAAACCTCCTCAGTAGGCGACCGATTGTCTATGATAAAAGCAGGTTTTTACTCTTCAAGTAATAATTATTTTTGGCAATCAGCCGAAGAACGAAATAGCAAAATCACTGAGCTCGCAAAAAAAGATAAGAGTTTCCGTGGAGCAACACAGCATTTTAAAGCCCACTTGCATAATGACCTTATGGAAGCACTTTCAACTAAAGGCTGGATTAGTGGTGTAATGCTAACACTAGCATTTTACTTTTCGATTGTTATTTATTCCATTAAGTATGATAAGAATCCTTTTTTATTGGGTTTTGCTATAAGTATTATTATGCTAGGTTTCAGTGATACGCTAATAATCTCAACACAAGTATCTCTAACTTGGTGTTTGGTTTTAATTTTAATTTTAAGCTACAGGCCTAATCAGCAAGAAATCACCACATCGCCTTAACTTTTTTAAAATTAAAAAACCTAATTATCTTCCAAAGAGTGATATTATTTAGTTTAAAAATTATCACTCTTTTTTTATATTTGGTAGGAAGTTCTTTTAAATTTACATACTTTTCCATATCTAAAAAATTTTCATTACATAATTTTTTTAAAGATAAATACTTTTTATTTAAAAACAACTTCCATAAATACCTTAATTTCCTATCAAAAACATTCATTTTTAATGAAATTAAAACCTCACTTTTATCTCCCCCATTATAAATTTCCAGTATTTCTTTATTGAGAGTCTCCATCGCAAAAATATCATGTAAATAATCGCGCTCATTCCACGAAGATGTTGTCAATGACCCTTCGCGATAGTTATGATGATATAAATAATCTAAGCTCATTTTGCATTTAGCTAGCGCCAATAATTGGCATATAAATAAAATATCTTCGCCGAAATTCAATTTCTCATTAAACCGAATGTTGTGATAATCAATAAAACTCTTATTAATTATCATTGAACCAATATGGAAAGAAATGTCGCCAGATAAATATCGAACCAAAAAATGCTCATCACAGTATAATGATGGCTGCCTATCTATAGAGTTTTTATAGTGCTTATAATACCCACAAAGCTGTACATCAACATCATTTTTTCTTATCATTTTGATTAAGGTAGGAAAAAAATCTGCTTCAAGCTGGTCATCACTATCTAAGAAACAAATGAACTCACCTTGAGCATTTTCAATACCAATATTTCTTGCTTTGGAAACACCGCCATTTGGCACAGATATTATTTTAATCAGTTGATTAAATTCATAATACTGATTGAGTAACTCAAGCGTATTATCTGTTGAACCATCATCTATAATGATAATCTCAATATAAATATTAGCTGGAACCACAATGGAGTTTATGGCTGTCAAAATGAAATCACTGGAATTGTATGTTGGTATAACAACAGAAACCAGAGGATTTTTCCTGCAGCTATTATCATTGATAAGAATATGTTGATTATTCATTGGTTTTACCAGTAAGATGCTTTTATAATTCCATATAAAGCACTGTTTTTTAGCTACCTTTATTTATAACAACCAAACTATACTAAATTATTACAAATAAAACCATAATGTTACATAAAAATTAATCATTATCTTAAGACCACAGACACGCAGTTATGACAAAAAAAATTGATATAAAAAAATTATTATTCAGTGCATTAGCATTGGTTATCTTAATTATTTTTTCTAAAATGATGCTAAAGGGCTCAGGTTTATCTCATCCTAGTGTTCGTGATATAACCCTTGTTTGTCTCTTTTTTATCATATTAAGTTCATCTAAAAAAGCCTATTGGATTCTTGGATCTATAATAATTGCCTTGTATGCTATATATACTCCGATAGGGCTTACATTTGGGATTCCCTCCTACCAATACCTTGCGTCTTTAGTCGCTACCGATGCATTAGAAACTTCAGAGTTTTTCACGCAAATACCATTAAAAAATTATTTTACTGTTTTAGTCATCATTAGTGGTTTCATTTTATTCAGAAAAATAACCGCTATTAAAGATATTAGATTTTATAAAAATAAATCACTTATTATATGTTTAGTGATAATATCATTAATAGATCAAGTTCCTTTTAAAATATTTGACCAAGGTTATCAATCACTTAATAGTTTACAAGAAGAGATAAAAACACTAAGTCCATACACTCAAAAAAGTAATTGGGGAGTCTCTACATTTAAATATAACCAAGCTACTTATGATGACTATGTCTTAATTATCGGTGAAAGCGTAAGAAGGGATTATATGGGTATTTATGGCTATCCAATAAATAATACTCCTTTTTTATCTGCAGTAAATGGAACGGTTGTTGATGGTTTGACCGCCCCTGGGGTAAATACAATCTCCTCACTACGGTTAATGCTAACACTTCCTAATACAACTGAATGGACACCAAACTATGGTCTAAATTTTATAGACTTAGCTAAGTCAGCAGGTTTTAAGACATATTGGCTTTCAAATCAAGGTCTTATTGGTGAATATGATACTCCCGTAAGCTTTATTGCTACGAGAAGTGACACAAAAAAATTCATTAAAATTGGAGCTTATAATTCCGGCAATTCAAGTGACTTCGATTTACTTCAGTATTTTAAAAAAGAACTAAATACTAACGTCTCGAAAAAACAAAAGAGACTATTTATCATTCACTTATATGGGTCACACCCTGATACTTGTGCTCGAATTGAAGATTTTGAAAATAAATATTTAACTAAAAACGAAAAATATACTAATGTTTCATGTTACGTTGCGAGTATCGAAAAAACGGATCAGTTAATCAGCAAAATTTACGATGAATTAAAAATACAGGAAAAAGTAGATAATCGCTCTTTCTCTATAATATATTTTGCTGATCATGGGCTGTCACACAACCTTGTTGATAACAAAATTAAAATGAGTTTAAGCAATTCATCGACAAAAATATTGGATATTCCCTTAATTAGAATATCATCAAATGATACTGAGCATAAAACTATTAAAGCAATTAAATCAGGATTAGTATTCACTGAAGGTTTAGCTGATTGGCTAGGCATTAACAATGCTAAATTAGAAAAAAACTATAGCCTGTTTTCATCATTAGACGATAGAAAATATAACCCTAAAGAAAAATATAAAGAACTACGACAAGAAAATGATGATGCTATTGATATTAAAAACAAGTAATAATTTGGTCTAAAATATAGGGAGTGCAGATGATATATACACTCCCTAATTTTTATTTAAATTTTTTATACTTAATTAAACTAATTACACCACGAATAAACTTACCTTGATGGAGTTCGTGTTTATACCGTTCTTGGTACTCTGCTTTTTTCTTTGCTTGAACTAACTGACAACCACGCCATGGCGAGCTATCAAAAGCAATCTTAAACGTTTCACTTGAAGGGTACTCTGCTCCCCAGTAATGCCAAGGCTTAGTTGCCCCAGTATAGTGAATTAACTTTGTATTATTTGTAATATAATCTTTATAGTTAATTTTTTCCAACTCATTTTTTAAAGTATAAATACAATTATAATCTCTTGGAAGGTAAATATTATTACAACTAAATAAGATATTTAATGCATCTTGATCTAAATACTTTAATGGCTTCCCTGTATGATTTTCTGTAATCAGTTTAAATGATTTTTCTGTGAACTGAGTATTATCCCATTTTTTCAAGTTTAAAAAAATTACACCAGCATTAAAATATTTATTTTCTAAATTTTCAATTTTTAATCTTGATTCACAAGATTCTTGCATACTTTGAACATCTGGTATTACTGCTGCATACTCATTTTGAAATACAATTTTGGTATAATGAGATAAACTTCCTTTACAAAATACATCTGCATCTAAATATAGAATTGATGGAATTTCTTTGCATAAATGGTCAAATATAAAAAACCTAAAATAAGTAGCATATGACCATACATGTGATGTTGGAAGCTTTTTAAGTTCATCTGAGTTTAAAATATATACGTCAATACTCACATGATCATTTAAAGCTAATTCTTGAAGTTTTACCAAAAAGTCATCATCAATAAAATCCGTAAATAAGTGAAATTTTAAATTGATACTTTTGTTATTTATAATAATAGAGTTAATGGATATTCCAGAACCAAATAAGAAGCCTTGATCTACTCCATATGCAATATTTAGATCAGCTTCGATTTCTTTTTTTCCTAGCTCTATCTTCTCTTTTATTAAGTCCACGTAAACACCTATTATTGCTTGATTTTATTAATGAAATATTGAATATATGTCATAAAACCTTGTAAATATTTTTTCTGTTTTATCTTGTGCTTAGCACAGTAGCGTAAATAATTACTATTGCTAGGGCTCATTAAAGGAACCTGATTCCATGGTGATGCTAACCTTGCTCGGCTAAAAGGCTCCGCAGATGGATAACTCGCCCATTCATGCCACGGTTTTGTTGGACCAACATAATGAATGAAAACAGTATTCTTATTTACTGGATAGTCAAACTTATCTTTAAGCTCGTAATTTAAACTAAATTGAGTGTTAAAAATATTTTTAAGATAAATTATTTTCCCCATGAGTAATATATTGAGTACATCTTGGTCTGGATAACTAAGTTTTGCAGCTAATGCTTCATTCATTAATAAGTCAATTGATTTTTCAGTGATTTTTTGTTCTTGCCAGTTCAGCAAGTTAATATACATAACACCGCTATTAAAATAACCAGTAGAAATTGATGGTGTATTTAAAGAATTAGCTCTATTAATCCACCACTTTTCATCTCGCTCAGCAACAACCGCAGCAATCTGTCCATCTAATCCCAAACTCACTAATTCATTAATTTTATTATGGCAGATTACATCTGCATCTAAATATAGCAAATATTTAATCTTATTTTTAAAATAATCAGCAATAATGAACCGAAAATAAATTGCATGACTCCAATTTTTAGTTGTTGGTAATTTACCAAGGTTTTTTGCATCAATATAATATAAAATAATATTTGTGTTGTATGTTGAACAAATCTCTCGAAATCGAGCTATATTATCATTACTCATTGAGTCATCAATAAATACATGAAAATTAAAAATTTTATCTGGATTTTGAATTAAAATAGAAACTATTGAGACTGCACAGCCATATAAAAAATTTGTATCTATACCATAGGCAACATTAACGCCATTAGATACGCCTTCATCCACGGCCCCAATGAATATCGTTTCTTTTATCATTCCATTAAATTCAATTTTCATATCCATCTCTCAACCTGTTGAATGCTATAACCCGTGCTTTTGTGTTCTAACTTTAATCTTTTCAGCTTTACGACTGACTTTTTCGATAAGCGCTTGCTCTTGTTTTAAAATTTCTTTTAATGGTAAAGCAAAATAAATCTTCATAAAACGAAAAATATCGCGCTGTGTTAAACCAATATTCAATGAAGAATAATAGAGGCCAATCAAATCTTTGTCACGCCAGCGCATTGGAACGGATGCTCTGAGCTGCGCACGATGCAAGTCAATCACAGATATTTTTAATTCGTCTTCTTTTTCAGTGAAAGGCAAGTGCAATAAGAAGTGACAAATATAGCAATCACGATGATTAATACCCGCTTTATGCATACCACGAACCATTTCGGCGACTCGGCGAATAATCATTTGCTTCGTGGGAAATAGCGGAGGTTCATTTAACCAATTTGCACAATAATCTTCCAAACTAATCGTTGGCGTTAAGTCTTCAGTAATAATAAAGGAATGACGACGAAGTGGGTTTATTCCTTTTTGCCCAAAAGCACGCCCATTCATCGTATCGACACCCACTTGCGTAAGTCGATGAATCGCATTCCATTCTCTATCTGCACCTAAAACAGGTAACCGAAAAGAAATCAGGTTTTTCAGAACTTCTTTTAAGGTTGTCCCATAGTGAATTTTAATAAAATAGCTATGGCCTTCTACCTCAAAGCGCAGTGTTTTTCGGGTTTCTAATGCACGAAAAACTTCACCGTGTAGTTTATCCGCTTCAATAAATGGGTCTTTATTTTGCCAAAGCGCATCAAAAGGCGGTTTTAATTCAATCATTTTGGCACCCTAAAATAATATCAGCTGCCTTTTGCGGTAGGCTGTACAAGTCTTCTGTATCTGCAAAATGTTGTGCATTTTTAGCCCATTGTGTGCGCATATTGGCATCTTCTAAACCATTTTGTAATGCATAGTTGAGCTGTGACTGTTCAAAAGGTTCGTTAATAACGACCCCGCACTGGGCTTTTTGAATAAATGAGGCATAACCACACACTTCAGTGACAATAATCGGTAATCCTGCCGTAATCGCTTCCAGTAAGACAATACCAGCAGCCTCATGATAGGCAGGGTGCATTAAGATATCGGCCGCAGCCATTAATTCTGCAATATCATTACGCCCACTAAAGAAAGAGACTTGCTGACTAATGCCTAATGCTTCTGCTAAGCGCTGGTATTTGGCGGGCTTATCTTGCCCAACTACCATCAACAAGGTATTTTTCTTGATGCTCTCTGGTAGTGCAGCAAGAGCTCTTAAGGTGCGATCAACGCCTTTACGTTTAAAGTCAGAACCCACTTGCAGCAGTAAAAATGCAGATTCAGGGATTTGGTTTTTTTGACGATAAATTCTTTTTGCATCAGCAATTTGCTTATCGTATTTACGATCTAAAGCAATCCCCGGGGGCAACATATGGAAACGCATGTCTTCTGTTTGATAGTGCTGTTTGAAATGTTTGATTTGATGTGGTGTTAACATTAATAGCTGTGTGGGCTTATTCACATCAAAAACCGCTTTTTCAAATGCAGCATAATGCTTATAACGCGGTGTCAGTTTATAGAAAAAACCTTTTTCTTCAGCAACTTTCTGTGCATAACACACATCCGCAGCATAATAGACATCCAAGCCAGGCATCTTATTAAAACCCACAATGCGATCAACGGGGTGCTGCTTGATATTGGCGAGAACCCAATCACAATACTGTGCATTCCTGCCATGATTCGTGCTTGCAGACACAGGAACAATGACAACTTCAAACCCATCAGGTTTTTCACCGTCCCATGACTGAGTATACACTCGCACGTGATGACCCCGAGATTGGCATTCTGTCGCAATACGTAAAAAATCGCGCTGTAAACCACCAAAAGGAAAGTATTTATACAAGCAAAATGCCAATTTCATATTAATACCTTGTCATCATAGAACGGATATTCATTGGCAACAGCTTTTCAGTTGCTTTAATCACATCAGATGCAGGAATAATGGAGAGATATTTTTTATTTCGATCTAACTCATCCCGCGGCGGCATTGTTTCATAATCACCCGCCCAAAATTGCACTGCATTATCCGTCCATGGGCGCCAAAATATATGATTGGTTGCACCAAAAAGACATACGATAGGCGTATTTACCGCCGCTGCAATATGCATCGGTGCTGAATCTACACCAATAAATAGTGCGGCATGAGCAATCAGCGCACCCAGTTCAGGAAACGTCGTTTTACCCGCTAATTCAATCACTGGCTTTGTTTGGCAGCCATTCGCAATATTATTGACACACTCAAGGTCTTCCTTGCTCGGACCAGACGTTAATACCACCTGATAGCCACGTGATTGCAATGCATCAATGACTGCAGAGAATTTTTCATCATCCCAGCACTTAAAAATTTGCCGTGCTGTTGGCTGAATAACAACATAGCTACTGTGTACACCTAAATCTAATAACCTTTGGTCAATATTTTTCCAATCATCCGCGGTATAAGACATCGTCAGATTTGTTTTAAGTTCTTTTAATTCTAACGGTTTCAGTACAGATAGATTATTTAAAACCACATGCTCCCCTTCGGGAACGGTTAAATGCGTAAAGCTATTACGCCAATATTTAGAATCACGATGACCAAATTGATGTGAGATTTTTGTTTCAGCAGGAATTGCACGCACCAGTAAGCTGACCATCCACTGATCCGCTAAATTTACCACTAAATCGTATTTATTTTTGCGCAGCGTTAAGAGCAACTTAATAAAATTGCACGCTTTGCTCACCCCACTACTTTTTTTATTCGCCATCCCATATAGCGCATTAATTTCGCTGTTTTCAGATAGAATAGGGAGCGTATCCTGATAGAGTAAAACATCAATTTCAGCATCAGGATATTGGTGTTTTAATGAGCTGATAACTGGCGTTGTCAGCAACATGTCCCCATGAAACCTCATCTTGATAACAAGAATTTTTTTAAACTGTTTTTTCACCAGGCACTCTTAGTCAGGTCTATGTATAAAAAGTAAAAGACGATAGATATTTGACAATAAATATCATTATTAATTCAATCAATATTCACTATGTTACTACTTTCAGAATAATGGTCATAGCCTCGTGTGCGCATATCACCATTCAATTAAAATTTAGACAAAAAAAAACTCAGCCGAGGCTGAGTTTTTAACGCAGAAAGCAAAATTATTTGATTTTTGCTTCTTTGTAGATCACATGCTTACGAACAACTGGATCGAATTTTTTCAGTTCCAGTTTTTCTGGCATTGTGCGCTTGTTCTTCGTAGTGGTATAGAAGTGACCTGTACCTTCAGAAGAGACCAGCTTGATTTTCTCGCGAATACCTTTAGCCATTTTTTAGCTCCTTAGTACTTCTCACCACGGGTACGCAGTTCAGCAAGAACAGCATCAATACCCTTTTTATCGATAACACGCATACCTTTAGCAGATACACGCAGTGTTACGAAACGTTTCTCAGACTCAACCCAGAAACGGTGAGAGTGCAGGTTTGGCAAAAAACGACGTTTGGTCGCATTTAATGCGTGTGAACGGTTGTTACCGCTCATTGGACGCTTGCCGGTAACTTGGCAGACTCGTGACATGTCTATTCTCCAAAAATCTAATCAGCTCGAGCTTTTTTGTTCTGGGTATGGCCGCCTCGTCAGGCTTAGGAGCCCATCTCAGCAAACTTTCAATTGACTGAAAAAACCGTTTATACCTAAATAAAGATTTACAAAGACAGGTAAAAATTTACTGAGATAGGCCCTTCTCGCCAAACCCAAGATCCTTAAAGGTGGCGTAGTATACGCTTTCAATCGTTTTCACTCAAGCCCAACAGCGTAAAAGATGTCATTTTTTAGGCAAAAAAATGATTTTACAACCACCCTCGTTCCACAAAAGAGACACATTGCTTGTGCCCGACCACAAAATGATCAAGTAATTTCACCCCCATAATCGAGCATGCACTCTGAATTCGCTCAGTCACCTGTCTGTCTGCTGCGCTAGGTTCAGGATTACCTGATGGGTGGTTATGCGCCAAGATGATTGAACTTGCATTCATTTTTATTGCAAAGCGAATAATTTCCCTTGGGTGTACTTCAACGCGATTTAATGTGCCCTTAAACATCTCTTCGCGGCAAATAATTTGATTTTGGTTGTTCAAAAATAACACAATAAAAACTTCACGCTCTTGCCCTGCAAACAAATCAAGTAACCGAGACTTTAAGAGTTCTGGCCCACTCATCACATCCTCATAAAGAAATTGCTCCGAAAAAAAGCGGCGAGCTAGCTCACTAACCGCTTGTAACTGTGTAAATTTGCAATGTCCCATCCCTTTGCATTGCATCAGCCGCGCATAGTCTGCTTGAATCAATAAGTACAATGAACCAAATTCCTTAATCAGCCGCTCAGCCAACCTCAAAACAGGTTCTCCTTGGCTACCTGTTCGCAAAAAAATAGCCAACAATTCGGCATCTGAAAGCGTTGCCGCACCATAAGCAAGTAGCTTCTCTCTAGGTGGTAAGTTTTGGTATTCATTCATAATATTATTCATCCCTGAATTCTCTCTCATCACTTTTATCGAGTTTTCAGTGGAAAACAATTGTGTTCATGAGGCTTTGCGTAGCGCTTCGCAAAAATAATAAGTTGATGCGAAATCGAGCGCTCCCCCTAAACGCGCAATGTGGTAATATGCCGTTCATGTTGAGCAAAGTGGATAAAAATAATGAATCAACTATCACTATTGGGTAAACAGATAGTTATTGGTATCAGTGGGGGCATCGCCGCCTATAAAATTCCAGAACTGACTCGTCGCTTGCGTGACCAAGGCGCGATTGTTCGTGTCGTTATGACTCAAGGCGCAAAGGCCTTTATTACCCCTCTGACCTTGCAAGCTGTTTCCGGTCACCCTGTTGCTGACGACTTATTAGATCCCGCCGCTGAAGCCGCAATGGGCCACATTGAACTCGCAAAATGGGCAGATTTGATTATTTTAGCCCCAGCAACTGCGGATTTAATTGCTAGACTTAATGCAGGGATGGCGAATGATTTGCTGACCACAATATGCCTTGCCAGCGCAGCTCCCATTGCGATAGTGCCTGCAATGAACCAGCAAATGTACCGTGCACATGCAACACAAGATAATTTAACCAGATTGAAACAACGCCAATGTATAATTTGGGGGCCAGATGACGGCAGTCAAGCTTGTGGTGATATTGGCCCAGGTCGCATGATTGATCCGCTCGAAATTGTTCGTTTGGCTGGTGAATATTTCAATCCTAAGCTAGATTTACAAGGCATCAAACTGATGATCACGGCTGGTCCAACTCGTGAAGATTTAGACCCTGTGCGTTTTATCAGTAATCACAGCTCAGGAAAAATGGGGTTTGCAATTGCCCAAGCGGCAAGCCAACGAGGTGCTGATGTGACATTAATTTCAGGGCCAGTTAACCTCCCGACACCAATGGGTGTGAATCGAATTAATGTCATTAGCGGGTTAGATATGTATGAGCAGGTTCATCAATCTATCGCTGAACAAGATATTTTTATTGGCTGTGCTGCTGTTGCAGACTATCGAGCCAAAACTGTCGCTGAAAATAAAATTAAAAAACAAGGTGATGAGTTCACCATTACACTAGTGAAAAACCCAGATATTGTCGCTAGTGTTGGTGCTCTTACCAAAAATAGGCCTTATGTTGTCGGATTTGCAGCTGAAACCCAAAATGTGGAAGAATATGCACGCCAAAAACGACAACAGAAGCAATTAGATTTAATTTGTGCCAATGATGTTTCCCTTGCGGATAATGGGTTTAATAGCGATAACAACGCATTACACCTATTTGATGCCAATGGTGATACTCGGTTGCCACATAGCAGTAAAATTGAATTAAGCCACTATTTACTTGACGAGATACTTCAACGTTATGAAAAAAATTGACCTAAAAATCCTTGATAGCCGTATCGGTAACGAATTTCCTTTACCAACCTATGCAACAACAGGCTCAGCAGGCTTAGACTTGCGTGCTTGCCTTGATGCGCCGATTGATTTGGCTCCAGGTCAAACCGAATTAATTCCAACAGGTCTAGCGATACATATCGCTGATGAAAGTCTCGCTGCGGTTATTCTCCCTCGCTCAGGCTTAGGCCATAAACATGGTGTTGTACTCGGAAACCTTGTCGGTCTTATTGATTCTGATTATCAAGGTCAACTCATGGTTTCTGTTTGGAACCGTGGTGACAAAACCTTTACTGTAGAGCCTGGTGAACGTATGGCTCAAATGGTTTTTGTTCCTGTTGTTCAAGCTGAATTTAATATTGTTGATGATTTCGATGCGACAGAGCGTGGTGCAGGTGGCTTTGGCCATTCAGGTCGACAATAAATAAAATATTCTGATATTTAATATGCTATATAGAACCGACTTTAGGTTCTATATTTATGAATTAAAACAATCGGTCGCATATTACCGAGCAGAAATATTGTTCAAAATTTACTTACACTCTCTACATTTTTAAACCTATTTTGCTCTGTAAGTCTCTTTACTAAGAGCAAAATTTTGGATAGTTTGTTTTGCTGTTTTAGCAGGGGTCTAATTAGACATGGCAGAAAAAGCGACAACACAAAAACGTAACAGACGTGATGAGATCTTACAGGCTCTTGCGTTAATGTTAGAAAGTAGTGATGGTAGCCAACGCATTACGACTGCAAAACTTGCAGCCACCGTTGGTGTTTCAGAAGCAGCGTTGTACCGTCATTTTCCAAGTAAAATGAAGATGTTTGATAGCCTTATTGGGTTTATCGAAGACTCACTGGTTTCGCGTATTAATCTAATTTTAAATGATGAAAAAGATACCATCATTAGAATTAAATTAATGTTAGCGTTAATTTTAGGATTTTCAGAGAAAAATCCTGGCTTAACGCGTATAATGACAGGTCATGCGCTTATGTTTGAACAAGACAGGCTGCAAGACCGTATTAACCAATTATTTGAGCGAATTGAATCCCAATTACGCCAAGTGTTAAAAGAGAAGAAAATACGCGATGGTCATGGCTTTGTACATGATGAATCGCTACTTGCCTCTCAACTGCTCGCTTTTTGCGAAGGCATGTTATCACGCTTCGTACGTTCCGAATTTCGTTATCGACCGACTGTCGAGTTCGAAGCGCGCTGGCCTTTAATTTTAGCTCAGTTACAATAGCCAGTTATTAGTACTACTCACCCCGCCCGTTTTTTGGGCGAGGGGATTTTTTTAAATACCGTACTTTTCTCTATAAGCTTTCATCGCCACTAAGTGCGCTTCCATACCTTCTTGTTCAGAAAGGTACGTAATCAAATCGCTCATCGTAATGATTGAATATACTTTGCAGCTATAGTCACGCTCAACCTCTTGTACTGCTGAGATCTCACCTTTTCCTTTTTCTTGGCGGTCTAAGCACAGTAAAACACCGTTCAGAGTCGCTTTTTGCTGCTTAATAATTTCCATCGATTCGCGAATTGCAGTACCTGCTGTGATCACATCATCAACGACAACAACACGTCCTTGCAGAGGGCTACCAACTAATACACCACCCTCACCATGATCTTTAGCTTCCTTACGGTTAAAGCAATATGGCATATCGATGTCATGATGTTCAGCCAGTGCGACTGCCATGGTGGTTGCAATTGGAATACCTTTATAGGCAGGCCCAAAAATTACATCACATTCAATTGCGCTCTCTTGCAGCGCCTGTGCATAAAAACGACCGACAAGTGCCAGATCACGTCCAGTATTAAATAACCCTGCATTAAAAAAGTAAGGGCTTTTGCGACCTGATTTCAGCGTAAACTCACCAAATTTCAGTACCTGTTTTTTCATGGCAAGTTCAATAAAATCGCGCTGATAGGCTTTCATTGGTCATTCTCCTCATTGATGAAAATTATATATATTTAATCTGTTATTTTGCTGATTGCGTTATCTGTCATTTTGCAGACATAAAAAAGGCGACTTTTCAGCCGCCTATTTAATCATTAATTTATTTCAGCGCTTCTCGCTGAGCTTCAAAAATGGTATCAAGCCCTGTTTTGGCTAATGCCAGTAGAGCTAATAACTCTTCATGGCTAAACGGTTCGCCTTCTGCCGTGCCTTGCACTTCAATCATGCGGCCATCATCCATCATTACCACGTTCATGTCCGTTTCAGCGGCAGAATCCTCAACGTACTCAAGGTCGCAAAGCGCTTCTTGGTTCACAATTCCGACCGAAACTGCGGCAACCATAGACTTCAGAGGGCTTTTCGCAATTTTCCCCTGAGCAACCATATTATTCAGTGCGTCCACCAGAGCCACACATGCGCCTGAAATCGCCGCAGTACGTGTACCGCCATCGGCTTGGATAACATCACAATCCAACGTGATGGTGAATTCACCCAATTTTTTCAAATCAACCGCTGCACGTAAAGAACGCGCAATCAAACGTTGGATTTCCATTGTGCGGCCAGTTTGCTTACCACGCGCAGCTTCACGTTGGTTACGTGAATTTGTTGCGCGCGGTAACATACCGTACTCAGCGGTTACCCAACCTTGGCCTTGGCCTTTTAAGAAACGAGGAACCCCCTCTTCTACCGTTGCATTGCATAACACCTTGGTGTCGCCAAACTCAATAAGAACAGAGCCTTCTGCGTGTTTTGTATAATTGCGCGTGATGGTAATCGGGCGCATTTGGTCCGCTTGTCTATCTGCTGGGCGCATGGTGTTATCTCCGTTATCAACTCAAATTGGGACGCATTATACGTCCTTAAAACGATAATGCCTATCCTGTCATCTCTCATAGCGCTATAATCCCATTATCTTATCGATAATAGGAACGAATTATGATCCGTAGTATGACCGCTTTTGCCCGCCGTGATATCAAGGGTGAATGGGGGAATGCGGCCTGGGAGCTGCGTTCCGTAAACCAACGTTATTTAGAAACGTATATCCGTTTACCTGAGCAGTTCAGAAGCCTTGAACCTGTTATTCGCGAGCGTCTCCGTTCACGTTTAACGCGCGGAAAAGTGGAATGTAACCTACGTTTTGAATTAGACGGTGCAAACCGTGGCGAATTAATTCTTAATGAACAATTAGCGCGCCAATTAATTAGCGCAGCAAATTGGGTCAAAAATTACAGCCACGAAGGTGAAATCAACCCGTTAGAGATTTTACGTTGGCCGGGGGTCATGTCGGCAGGCGAGCAAGATTTAGATGCCATCAGCGAACAGTTAATGGCCGGTTTAGATGAAACCATCGATGCTTTTATCCAGAGCCGCGAAGCCGAAGGGGCTTCATTGCATGCTTTAATCGAGCAGCGCCTTGATGGTGTGCTCGTTGAAGTAGCAAAAGTGCGTAAACATATGCCTGAAATTCTGCAATGGCAGCGCGACCGCCTGCAAAGTAAGCTCGAAGAAGCTGAAATTCAAGTAGACAATAACCGCTTAGAGCAAGAGCTAATTTTGCTTGCCCAACGTGTTGATGTTGCTGAGGAATTGGATAGATTAGAGGCGCACGTTAAAGAAACCCGTAATATCTTGAAGAAAAAAGAAGCCAATGGCCGCCGCCTTGACTTTATGATGCAAGAATTTAACCGTGAATCTAATACGTTAGCGTCAAAATCGATTAACAGTGAAGTGACGACTTCTGCCGTTGAACTGAAAGTATTAATCGAACAAATGAGAGAACAGATTCAGAATATTGAATAATCCCTTCTTTGACAGTAATGCATGACTAAGCCAATTAATACTCTGTATAAATTGGCTTTTTTTATTTTCCTAAAATCACCAAATAACCTGAAATAGGTAGAAAAACCCTTAATTTTGGAATGAAAATCGCATAAGCTGCCTTAATATTGCTATTTCTTGAAAATCCCTAGGCGCTCAAATAATCTCCACGGTAAACTATCTTTCTTCCCCAAAAAAAATCACTTACTCAAAAATTGGAGAGTAAAATGGTACCGCAACAACCTTTTGAAGATATTAGAAAAACAGATAATTCAGGTAATGAATACTGGTCAGCGAGAGAACTCGCTCCCTTACTCGATTATAAAGAATGGCGTAACTTTCAAAGAGTTCTCAATAAAGCAATACAAGCTTGTGAAGCTAGTCATCAAGCCCCCTCAGACCATTTTGTTAGCATCAACAAAATGGTCACTTTAGGCTCTGGAGCACAACGTGAATTAGATGATATTAATCTCTCACGTTACGCCTGCTACCTTGTCGTTCAAAATGGCGATCCGAGTAAACCCGTCATTGCAGCTGGTCAAACCTATTTTGCACTGCAAACAAGGCGTCAAGAGCTCAACGATAACGCTTCATTTAAACAATTAAAAGAGGACGAAAAACGGTTATTTTTACGTAATGAACTTAAAGAACACAATAAACTTCTTGTAGAAACAGCCCAACAAGCAGGGGTCTCAACAGGCATTGATTTTGCTGTTTTTCAAAATCATGGTTATCGCGGGTTGTATGGTGGGCTTGACCAAAAAGGTATTCATCAACAGAAAGGTTTAAAAAAATCACAGAAAATACTCGACCATATGGGTTCAACAGAGCTTGCTGCTAACTTGTTTAGAGCAACTCAAACAGATGAAAAGCTCAAACGAGATAATATCCAAAGTAAAACAGAAGCGAACCAAACTCACTTTGAAGTAGGCAAAAAAGTAAGAGAGACAATTCAAGAGCTTGGCGGTACCATGCCAGAAAATCTACCAACGCCACAAAAAAGCATAAGGCAGCTTGAGCAAACAGAGGTGAAAAAAAAGAAAATTGATAAATAACTTATATGTTAACTCTAGAAATACCGGCGTACATCTAGAGTTAACGACTTGCTACTGCGATAAGTGCCTAATTTCCTTTTCTCACCAATAAAAGTAACTCATTGATTAATAAGTTATTAATTCCAACTAACTATTTTGTTATTGAAAAACATGAGCTCGCTCATAAATTCACCAAATGTTTTGATTCCAATCACAGATAACAAAACAGATCTTTGACAGAACAATAACCCGTTATTAACATCCATCTTGTATACAAGTTGAATTCAATATAAATACAATAAAATTAATTACCTCTACAGACCAATAAAAAAGGTAAGACTATGTCATACAAAGACTCTGTGATAGCACCTACAGCGAAGGACTCACCAGGGCGTTTACGCTGGGGATTAGCAGCAATATTTTTTATTATCGGTTTAATTGCCTATATGGATCGCGCCAACATTTCCATTGTTGCGGAACATATGATGACCGATCTAGGTATGAGTAAGGTTCAGTTTGGTTTTTTAGGCGCACTATTTTCTCTTGGTTATGCATTAGCACAAATCCCTAGTGGGATATTAGCGGAACGCTTTGGTAGTCGATTAATTGCAACAATAAGCTTGTATGTTTGGTCTGCATTTACCATTCTAACGGTGGTTGCACCGACTTATATCTGGCTATGTATCGTGCGTTTTCTCTTTGGTGTCGGTGAGGCCCCGTTATACCCCTCAAATGCCGTTTTTAATACTTGGTGGTTCCGCCAAAATGAAAAAGCCAGAGCTGCAAGCTTCTTGTTAGCAGGCTCTTATTTTGGCCCTGTCATCGCACCTACCCTCACTGTTTTTATTATGATTTCTTTCGGCTGGCACGCCGTTTTCTACATCTTTGGGGTCATTGGGATTTTAATTGGGTTGATTTGGTACTTCTGTGCTCGAAACAAGCCAGAACAGCACCCTAAAATCTCACAAAGCGAAATCGCCTTTATACAAAGTGGTCGAACAATCAGTGAAAATGGTGGTGAGGATGTCAAAGCGCCATGGCGTAAGTTCATGAAAGAGCGTCCGTTTTGGGCAGTTGGCTTTCAATACTTTTTTGTCGCCTATATGACCACGTTATTCATGATTTGGTTGCCAACTTACCTGCAAGAAGCACGCGGGTTTTCACTAACGCAAATGGGTGTTGCGGCAAGTTTCCCATGGTTAGCCATTTGTATTGCCGTACTGACTGCGGGTTCAGTATCTGACTGGCTACTCAATAAAGGTTACTCCCAATTAGTCGCAAGGGGCTACATCGCGATTACGGGTTTTATCCTGTTTATCGTGGGAATTTGTGGCGCAGCGCAAACGGAAAGCGCCGTTGCAAGTGTCGCATGGCTCACCTTAGCTCTCGGCTCTTTAGGCCTGCCCGTTGTGACATCTTGGGCGATCGCCGCGGATAAAGGACGCCAATATGCAGGCTCAGTAAGTGGGTGGATGAACCTGTGGGGCAATCTGGGTGGTGTCATCTCCCCAATTTTATGTGGTTGGCTGGCTCAACATTTTGGCTGGACAGTCGCCTTACTTTTCAATGTGATACCTATTAGTTTAGCGATTATTTGCTGGTTCTTCATTCAACCTGACAAGCCTCTTGCGGCTGCTGTAGAGCAAAATTAGTTTTACTCACACTCTCTAAATAATATAACGAATAAAGGTGCCCTATGTTTACATTAAATCCTCGAGTTACCTGTTTTAATCAAGAAGTGATCGAAAGCTGCCGTGATGTTTGTCCTTCAACAATTGGCCATATGACTGATTTTGGTTTTATCAAAACGCTACGCCCACAAATTGAAAAGAATCAGTTTATTGGTCATGCAGTAACTGTACGCATTCCGCATATGGACTCTTCAGCAGTACATAAAGTTTTTGATATCGTTCAGGAAGGTGATGTAGTTTGCATTGATATGTCTGGAGATTATGACCGCGCCTGTTGGGGGGAGATGGTGTCTTATATGGCACGCGCGAAAAAAATCGCTGGGGCGGTTATCGATGGTTGTGTGACAGACATTAAAGCATTACGTGAGATTGGCGTCCCCGTATTTGCCCGCAAAGTCAGTCCGCTAACAACTCGAATCTTAGGCATTGAAGGCGCAATCAACGTGCCAATCAGTGTCGATGGCGTCACTATCCATCCAGGTAATTTAATTATTGCAGATGGTGATGGCATTTTAGTCGCAGATGAAGTGACATTACAAGAATATCGCCAACGCGCACTTAATGCACAACATGCTGAAATTGATGTAAAAAAACGCATTGATGCGGGTGAAACTTTAGCCGCTATCTCAGGTGCTGCAAAATATTTCGAATAAGGAGCTGACATGAAAGTTGCAATTGCCCAATTAGCCAGTAGTCCGAATAAAGAGCAGAATTTAAAAAAAGCCTGTGATGCCATCCAAAAAGCGGCTCAGGGTGGCGCGGATTTAGTGCTATTACCTGAAATGTTTATGGCGTTTGTCCCCGCGGACAGTGGTATCAGTTATGCCGACGTCGCAGAGAATGTTGATGGCCCTTTTGTTTCCCAACTGGCTAAAACAGCAAAAGAGTATGGAATTTATGTAGTTTGTGGCATTTATGAGCGGGCTGAAAATGAGCCTAAACGTGCGTTTAACACCACCATTATGTTAAACCGCCAAGGTGAACTCATTTATCACTACCAAAAAACCCATTTATATGACGCTTTTTCTTACCAAGAATCGCTCAATATTATCCAAAGCCATAACGAGTTGAAGCCTGTTGAAACCGAATTTGGAAAAATTGGTATTTTAGTGTGCTATGAGCTTCGTTTCCCTGAAGTCGCTCGTAAATTAGCGTTAGCTGGGGCAGACTTACTCTTAGTCCCAACAGCATGGGTCAGTGGGCCTCTCAAAGAAGAACACTACCAAACTCTCGTAAAAACCCGTGCTTTAGAAAATACCATTCCTGTTTGTGCGTGCGACCAAACTGGCAATATTTTTATTGGTCGTAGCTTAATTTGTGATGCCCTCGGCGTAACAATTGCTTCCGCAGGCTATGATGAAACGGTGTTCTTCGCTGAAATTTCACCTGAACACACCGCTGAAACACGTCAAAAGCTACCCTGTATGGAAAACCGTCGCCCTGAATTATATTAACTCAATCAAAGCCGGCACGGATGCTGGTTTATCATTCATATTATTATCAATAATTAATCAACATTTGCTTGTTCTCTAAACAATATAAAGCTAGTGCTTTGCTTGTATACCAGTCTATTCCTTTCTATACTCACTGAAATTTCTACTTTTGACGCAAGATCCTAATGAAAGATAAACCACTCAGCCAACAAGCCTATACGGCCATTAAACATAAAATTATCAGTAAGCAGTTTGGCGAGGAAAGCTACACCTCTGAAAACAGCTTAGTTGAAGAGCTTGGAATGAGCCGCACACCTATTCGCGAAGCGCTATACCAGTTGCAGAATGAAGGTTTGGTTAAAATTATTCCCCGCAAAGGGGTGTTTATTCAAAAACTGTCTTTAAAAGAAACGCGGGATAATTATGATTTACGTTTAGCCATTGAATCTCATGCGATTAAACTTGTTCGTGATTATTTAACCGAAGAACATTTCACCAATTTAGAAGCTATTATTGAACAGCAAAAAGCCCTACTTGCGGAAAATAATTACCAAGGTTGGATTAAAGAAGATGAGCGCTTTCATCGCTTCTTTTTAGAATTACTCGATAACGCTGTCTTTTTAGATTTAGCCGATAATATTCGCCAACGTGTTTATTTCCAACCGGATCCCATTTACCGCAATGAATATTATTTTGAGTCCACACGCCAACATCAGCAACTTGTTGAGCAGCTGAAGGAAAAAGCCTTCAGCCAAGCTGAAGAAACCCTAACAGAGCATATTTTACGGGGTAAGCGTAACTACGTTTAGCTGAATTGCACCAAAAAGAAAAAGCCAACTTAATGGCTTTCTCTTTTTAGGCTTGATCTTGATTTTTAGCAGTTAATCTTAGTTCGCTTTTGCTTCCTTCATTGCCGCGTCTTTATCGTGGCTATAATGGAATGTAAATTGGAAAATAATAGCTAAAACAATGGTGTAAGACGAGAAGACCAGCCAAATCATTTGCCAATCTTTAATACCGTCAACAGTATAGTAATCGACAACCAATCCACTAAGAATTGCGCCAAAATATGCCCCAACACCGTTCACCATGGTCATAAATAATCCTTGGGCACTGGCACGCATTCGAGTATCAACTTCCCGTTCGATAAAAATGGAGCCTGAAATATTAAAGAAATCAAATGCACAACCATACACAATCATCGACATGATTAAGAACATCAAGCCAATCGCTGATGGGTCACCAAAGGCGAAGAAACCAAACCGCAATGTCCATGCAAACATACTTAATAGCATAACGGTTTTAATGCCATAGCGTTTTAAGAAAAATGGAATGGCTAAAATAAAGCAGACTTCAGCCATTTGTGAGATAGATAATAAAATAGACGGGTATTGCACCACTAAACTATCTTGATACAGCGGATTGAGACCGAAATCGTGTAAGAATGGGTTACCAAACGTATTGGTAATTTGCAAAACCGCACCAAGTAACATCGCAAATAAGAAAAAGACGGCCATTATCGGTTTTTTAAATAACACTAACGCATCTAAGCCAAGCTTGCTCATCCAGCTACTTGAAATGGCTTTTTTATTCACTTCAATTTTTGGCAGTGTGAGAGAATATGCTGCTAATAGCAATGAACAACCACCCGCAATATAAAGCTGCATACTACTGAGTTCGAATTTTAATAAGCTGATGCTCCACATTGCGATAATAAACCCAACGGTTCCAAATACACGGATTGGTGGGAAGTTACTAACTGAATCCAATTGGTATTGGCTCAATGACGAGTAACTAATCGTGTTTGAAAGCGCAATTGTTGGCATAAATGCCATCGCATTGATCAACATCACCCAAAACATCACCGATGAGCTGGTCACGGTTGCTGCATAGAATAATGCAGCCGCACCTATCAGGTGGCAAATCATATATAAGCGATTCGCTGGAATATATTTATCTGCAATAATTCCGATAAGCCCAGGCATTAAAATAGCCGCAACACCTTTTGAGCTATAAACTAAACCAACTTCAGCACCTGAGAAACTCAAGGTTTTCATCATGTACGAGCCGAGCGTAACTAACCAACTTCCCCAAACAAAATATTGCAGGAAAAGCATGATTTTCAAGCGGGATTTAATGTTCATACGAAGCTCCGTTTGGAGTTACATTTGTTTATTTTTATTTTCAGCTCAGCGATAGCCACCCCTATTAAGATGACGGCGACACCAACAAACTGAATGAATTCGAGGGGTAATTGCAGAACAGTCACTGACAGCAAAATAGTGACGGGCAACTGCATAGAGCTCACAATGGTCGCTAAACTTGTACCAATAAGGGGGGTGCCTTTAGCAAACATCCACATACCGAAGAACGAACCAAAGAAAGCCAGAGGTAATCCATAAGTAAAGAATAACGATTGGAACGCTGATACACTAAATAAGAATGTCGGCGGTACAATAATGGAGGTCAAAATAGCCCCTCCCGTTACCATAATCGCGGAACGCATCATTGGGTCGGTCTTTACCGCCAATGCGCCACTCACATAAACCCGTATCGCATTGGATAATGCTGCACATAATCCTAATAAAACCCCCGCCCAGTGAAATACAATTTCTTGGCTATTTAATAACCCAGTCGCTAGTACGGTGCCTATTAAAATGACCACCACAGAAACAATTGTCATCAATGGAGGAATTTGACGGTTTATAACTGCATTAATTGCGACACCCATCCAAGTAAACTGCAGGAAGAGCAC
This sequence comes from Providencia sp. UF-224, assembly GCF_058245955.1. NCBI lineage: Bacteria > Pseudomonadati > Pseudomonadota > Gammaproteobacteria > Enterobacterales > Morganellaceae > Providencia > Providencia sp. UF-224. The sequence goes on from NZ_JBSICC010000032.1 coordinate 37,288, forward strand.
CACACCTAATGCTGGGGACAAATATTGTAACGATGCATAATATAATAAGCCCGTTAACCCTGTTGTCGTCCCCGTGAGTAACATCAATAAACCTTGCTGCCGAGTTGGCCACACTAAACGCGCTTTTTTTATTAATGCGCCGACAACGACAAAAAACCACAACAAAATCGCACCGAGTACTGTTTGACTACCAATCACATCATTCAAGGAATAACCTGCGCGATAAGCCAGTACAACTAATGTTGAAAGAATGCCATAACTACAAGCGCCTAAAGAAACTAAAATCAGACCTTTAAATTTCATTTCAATATTCACCCTATCTATAATTACAGCATCTTTATTTTGTTTTGAGAAAAAGAATGTTTAAATTAGAAACGCGCGATCACACCAGTGACTAATTTCAAGAATGTCGCTTTCACTTTTTCTGCGGTTTCAATCACTTCATCATGGCTTAACGGTTGTTCCAAAATGCCGCATGCCATATTGGTTAAACAGGAAATTCCGACTGTTTTAATTTGCGAGTGATGAGCAACTAAGGCTTCAGGCACCGTCGACATCCCCACTGCATCAGCCCCTAATGTTCTGATCATGCGAATTTCTGCTGGGGTTTCGTACGTCGGGCCAGTCCACCATGCATAAACACCTTCACGCACAGAAACACCTTGTTCAGAGGCAACATCTTTGATTGTCTGACGTAGTTCTTTGTTGTAAACCTCGCTCACATCTAGGAAACGAACACCCAACTCAGGGTTATTAGGCCCCATTAATGGGTTATTCGCAGTCAGGTTAATGTGATCGGTAATAATCATCAGGTCACCTGGGTTGAAATCGGTATTTACTGCACCACAGGCGTTAGTGATAATTAATTTTTCAACACCGAGTGCTTTCATCAAACGCACAGGGAAAGTAACTTGGTCTAATGAAAAACCTTCGTAATAGTGAAAACGGCCTTTCATCGCAACTACCGTTTTGCCCGCGATCGTACCAATCACTAATTCATTCGCATGACCAACAGCCTCAGACTTAGCAAAATGAGGAACTTCGCTATAAGGAATATGCACTGCATTTTCGAGGGTATCTGCAAATGGGCCCAATCCAGAGCCTAAAATAATCCCGACAGTTGGTTTCATATCCGTACGTGACTGAATAAATTTCAAGCTCTCTAAAATATCTTTTGTCTGGTGCATGGCTATCTCCAAATTAAAATCGAATACTGATTGTTAAAATCGATCATAGCGCAATTTAAAAACAGAACAGCGATCTTAATCTCATTTTAAGAAAAAGTTTTTAGGTATGATGTGTCGCATGATGCAGAACTTTGTGCGTAGATTTGCTAATCTTAAGCCCAATGGTTGGAACGAAAAGGAGTGAGGCGCTTGCTACATACATTATTAAATGAATTTCGCACCTCAAAAAATTCAAAAACGCAAAAATTGAAAGTGCTTTACCGATTAATCCTCAAACATGGCCCTATTCGAGCCGAAATGCTCGCTACGCTCGCGAGTATGAAGCCTGCCACCTGTGCAAGATTGCTAGATGAGCTAAGTAAATGCCAATTAATTTCAACCTCAGAGCTAGGGGAGTCTACTGGAGGGCGAAAACCCATTCTGTACAGTATCAACCCAGCAGATGGCTATCTTGTTGGCATTGAGATGAGTGATATCTATTCCACCATTGTTTTACAAAACCTAAAACTTGAGATTTTAGGGATGGTGAAAGTCAAATATGAGCACTTGGAAACAGCAGAAAACATGCTTGACCACCTGCTTGGTAAAGTAGACTCACTCCTTGCGGAGCACCAACTCAGTGTAGAAAACCTACTCGGTATCGGCATTGCTATCGACCATATTTTAGAGCGTGACAAACTCCCCTATCATCAATATAACTCGCGCATTAAAGGACTCTACGACTACATCACACAAAAAGTGCCATGCTTTGTGCTACTGGGAAGCGGCATCAGTTTTGCAGCTTTTGCCGAATACCGATTACGTTACACGTCTGATAGCCAACGATTTTTATTTACCACCTGCGATACAGACATTCGCAGTTGCACGATCATCAATAATCACTACGCGCCAGCGCCGATCAGTACCGCGCAAGCTTTTGGCCACACAACTATTGATATCAATGGGCAACGCTGTGAGTGCGGCTCGTTTGGCTGCTTAAAGCAATACAGCTCGTTATCTGCGATTAAATCTCGTGTGATCCAGCAGCTCAGATTAGGTAAAAGTTCAGTCATTAATGAACTAGTTAATAATGAGGCTGACATTAATTACCACACTATTTTCCAAGCACTAACATTAAATGACCCTATTTGCCTCGAATCCCTTGAAGAAGCTGCCTATTATTATGGAATTGCTATCGCGAATGCCATCTTAACCACTCAGGCTGACGTGGTGGTTTGTGGCGGAACCTTAACACCAAAAAATCATTTCTTTGAGATGACGAAAAAGTCCGTTGAAGGGAAACTCGCTGCCTTCCCCCATATTCAAACACGTATTTATGCCGCCAATGATTCATATGAAATTGTCGCACAAGGTGCGGGAGGGATGGTGATGGAAAAATACCTCTGCGATTAACTGCGTCTTTCATTCAACGGGATAGAGTGTAAAATCAATTCACTATTTTATGCTCTATCACGCTAAATGAGGGGATCATGTCCGAATTTGAATACATCAGCGACACTGTAAAATCACAAATATTACAACAACTTCACGACCAATCCCCTCTCGTTCACTGCATGACCAATGATGTCGTTCAAACCTTTACGGCAAATGTCCTGTTAGCGCTAGGGTGTTCTCCTGCCATGGTCATTGAACCTGAAGAAGCCGAACAATTTGCCGCCATAGCAAACAGTTTATTAATCAATGTGGGAACACTCACGGCAGATAGGCAACAAGCAATGAAACGCGCTATACACAGTGCTAATACCGCGGAAAAACCTTGGGTTCTTGACCCCGTTGCCGTTGGTGCCCTCACTTTTCGTACCCGTTTTTGTCACGAAATCCTTAGCCTTAAACCTGCGGCAATTCGCGGCAATGCATCGGAAATTATGGCATTAGCAGGAGTTAGCCTTGGAGGTCGAGGGGTAGACTCCCTAAACTCCACAAATGATGCCCTTCCTGCCGCACAATCACTGGCCAAACAAGCGAATACGATTGTCGCCATCAGTGGTGAAATTGATTATATCACTGACGGTGTACGCACAATTGCTGTCGAAGGTGGCGATATTCTGATGACTCGCGTAGTTGGAACGGGGTGTGCACTGTCTGCCGTGGTTGCCGCTAGCTGTGGGCTATCTGGTGATAGACTACAACATGTTGCAACCGCTTGTGCGCTAATGAAACAAGCAGGAAAAACGGCAACACAGAGCTGTCGCGGTACAGGTAGCTTTATCCCTGAGTTTTTGGATGCACTTTATCAATTAAATTGATAAATTCGACAATAAGAAAACTCAGTTTAGGCTATAACCGAGTTTTCTTACCTCGTAGTTTTCTTGACCAGTGGCGAAAATTGTCCCTAAAGCGAATAAATCGATAAGTCCCGCTTTTTTTGTCTGGCTCAATACCATAAAAACGTTTTAATGCGATTAAGTCATTGGCTTTACATATGGTTAAGTTTCCATAATCAGACAAATCAATCACTTTCAATCCATCTTCTGTCAAAACAAAGTTACCCGCATGGATATCATTAGAGGATAAGCCATAGTGATGGAGTTGCTTAATAACTGATTTCATTTCAGGATAATAAGGCCTTAAATCATCCAGTTCTGATAAAACGGTCCCTTCAACATATTCAGCGATAATCCACGTTTCAACAGATTCACGATATTGCATTTTTTCCGCCACAAAATAGATATCATTTGTCACGGTGCACCCCTGATTTTGAGCGGAGACTAAACGCGTTAATAAACGTGAATAAAATGGGCCAGATAGCATGCGCATTACTCGTTTTTCTATGCGCTTATCCCGCTCTTTCTCACATTTGATAATATAGTTCTTACCGTTTAGCGAGATACGCTCGACACTTCGCTCTGCATTTCCACTACCTAAATCTTTGCCAACAATTTTTCCGTCAATATAGTCAATCATGACTTGCCAAAAATCAATCTCACCTGCTTTTTGGTAAGTCATGAAGCCATTTCTTTGTTTTTTTATAATTTTTTGCATGACAACAACGCCCGTTTTTTAGTCAACCGGCGGATGCTAACAAATGAAAAAAGACATTTCTTAGCGATTCTTGCAAAAACGGGTTTAAAAAGAGGGATGTTGCGAGCTATCGCACAAAATGAGCGGTTTTTATGGAGGGAAAAGAGGAAGAATAGGTTGGCAAACAACCAACCTATACAGGGTATCAATATTTAATCATTACCAAATAAGTCACGGGTATAGACTTTATCTGCCACATCTTCAATTTCAGGCACCATACGGTTAGCCAAAATGATGTCACATTGGGCTTTAAATTCCGCTAAATCATTAACCACTTTTGAACGGAAAAACTCGGTTTCCTTCATCACTGGCTCATACACCACCACTTCAATGCCTTTGGCTTTGATGCGCTTCATGATGCCTTGCACCGCAGAAGCACGGAAGTT